>JAEEIL010000027.1 GCA_016281355.1 Elusimicrobiaceae bacterium
GTCCAAACATTCGCGCCCTGATCCGTACGGCTAAATGATATAGTTGTTTCTTGTTCTCCAACCGGGCTAAACATCCGCTTTTATTCCTCACTTTCTCTTAATATAGGCAATTCGCCTACTGTTTCTTTTATTTTGTAGTTATCGTCAAATATAGGCAAGGCAGCAGCCGTTTCTATTTTGCCATTTTCGGCGCTTGTTTCTATCTGCACCGCATCCGTCCATTTTGCTATATTTTTTAGTGCAAAAATCGCCGCTGGCGCATTTATTTTATTGTTATACATGCTTGTTTCAAGAAAAGCAGTTAATGTTTGCCTGGCTCTTATACATATTTCTTGCACTTCTGCACCCTTGGATCCGTTGCACCATTCCCAAAACCGCCGCCGATCAATATTTAAAGATAAACACAAACTCTCAATGCCTGGCTTCATTGAATTATTTTTACAAAATGTAAAATATTCACTTATGCGCTCTTTTAATTCTGCTGCCGTTCGCGGCCGCCCCATTTTTGCGGCAATATCTTTTAACGCGTTTAATGATATAAGCGTATCGCGGCAAAAGTCCGGCTCTTGTGCTAACTCATTTTTAATTTGATCTGGATAAGAATTATTTTTCATTTATTGCCACCTTTTCAAAATTTCTACCGTCGGAATTTCCGACTTTTAAATTATCCGTTTATCTTCATTTTTTCGCATTTACAAACGAACAACAGTTCTTTTTATATGTCCGTCTATCTTTTGCAAGGTTACCCCCTTTAATCGTTTTCGGCTTCTGCTTCCGTTTCTGCCGCTTGTAATGCTTCAAGCTTTTGTTTTTGTTCCTGGACGGATAATTCAAAGCGCAGCTTTTCAAAATAATGATCGTATAAAAGCGCATCAGTTTTTAAATAGTCTAACAATATTTCTTGTTTAATTTTGCTTTTGCTGCATCCGTCAATAGCTCTTTTAAATTCTCTATAAGTATAACTATTTGCCATTGTTTACACCTCGTTTTTTCTTTCGTTCAATATAAGCACTCATAATATTTAATAGCGCGCACACCGTCAGACATAAAATGATATATTGAATAGTCGCAGCCCTTTTTATATTTTGTTTTAAAATATCGGTCTATCATGCTTATGTAATCGCCTGGCGAATAATCAATATATCCGGGCTTATTTCCGCAGTTATAGTTATTTTCCGCATAAGGTAAAGCGCACATAATATTATCTAAATTTTCATTGGAAAGTCTTTTATGCGTTCTGCCGGTCTTTTTCTCATACTCGGATATAAAATACTTAATAACTATAAAATAATCATTTACAGACCATGCGCCGCCTTTATAGCCGTATAAATAATATACTTTGCTTATTTGACGTTCTAATATTTCATAATCAAATTTATACATTTTTTGCCCCTTTTTTCGTGTCTGCAAAGACACCCTTATACTAATACTAACGCCATACATAAAAGTAAATTAAAGCATAATTGTTTTGTTCTGTTCTGTATTGTTTTGTATTGTATTGGTAGCGTTCGTATACGTTTGTATCGTTCGTATACGCTTGTATACGTTCGTATTATTTCGTATCGCTTCCGGGTTTTTTCTTCTGTTCTTCCCAACGTTTCATAATTGCTTGACGATTAAAAGCGCATTTCTCAATATATGCGGCCTTGTCTGCATCCATAGCCGGAAAGACTACACCCACAAGAAAAAACTGTATTTTATCGCTGCTATAACTTGTTATTTCTTTTTCTTTGTAATGTGCGTATATATCGCGCAAACACTCGGCGGCTTCCGTATCGCTCAAACTGTTAAAAGCCGCTTCCCATTGTGGATCTAATAATATTTTACGCGTTCTCTTTTCTTCTTTGTTCATCTGCTGCCCCTTATCTAATATCATTTAATGTCATGCTTTTTGATAACATTTTTTGAAATGTCAAAAGCTCGGCCGCTTCACTTCCTGGCGATCCGTCATTATAGCAACGCGGACACAATAGCAAAGCGCCGAAAGCGTTTAATTTGTTTCGTGCTTCTGCATCCTTGAAATAAACAAGTAAATTTTTGTTGCTGCCGCAAATTTGGCAACAACCGCGCGCGCTCAATAGATCATCCTTAAAAGCAGTAAATTTTTTTGCTTCGTCTATCTTATCTTTTACGCCCATTTTTTACACCTCGCTAACATTAAACATATACTCTTTGATTTTAGCGGCGTTATATAAAGTTCTTCTGCCTATTTTTATTTTTGCATTGGCAGCAGCCGCTATTTTTTCAGCAGTAAAGCGACCGCAACCGCACAACTGCTGCAGCCCTAACATATCAACTAAAATAGGATCCGCATTTTCTAAATGCTGCACATTTGTTTTTCTTGCCATGTTTTACCTCACTTTCAAAATAAAAAGCCCCGCCCGACCTATTACAGATCGAAGCAGGGCTAAACCATGCGCCACCACCGGCGCGAACTTCCTATATTTTTTTAAGGGAATATAGGCGCTTCTAACTGTAAGTAAATAATTAGAGTAATTAGCCTATTGCATGCGGCCCGCTTTCGGTCCGGCTCCCCTTAAATAGTTTTAAATTTTAACAAACGTTTGTTTTCTATCAAACTAACCATAACGAACGATAAAAAATAAATCAATATACTTTGTTTATTTTTGGTAATATTTTTTTAAAATATGCTTTTAGGGAATAGCATTTTTAGCAATATGCACAAAAGAAAATCATAAAATATCGTTGTCCGTTTTTCGGACATCAGGCGCCGCCTGGAACATTTAAAAGGCAGTAAAGGCAGCAGCGCACGCCTAAACAAAATAACAACCGTACCCAAAAGCACGCTTGTTTAATATCTACTGTCGCAAATCGCGACACCGTAACGAAACGTTACACCCTTATATTTACCGTTCGACTTGCTTGTCATACCCCTAAAAAGAAAATAGAGCGCATCCAGGGGCAACATGGACACACTCTATTTTTTACTTGTTCCTTTTAACTTCAAAATTAAAATATCATAGTTTATTTACTGCTGCAAGAAAAAAAAGCCTTTTTTATTTTCGCGGTTATAGATAGGGGTAACCACGCACAACCACGCGCAAAGCCTAAACACCCACTCGCCGCCGCCGTCCGAATTTCGGACAACCGCCGCGGATCCTGGAAAAAAGACAGAATAAAACCGCATCAGACACCTCGCAAAGCCTTTTATTTACTGCTTTTGCGTTACCCCATTTTTTACCCCCAAATTTACCCCCAAAGCGACAAAATAAACGCATATTTTATAATACTTGTTAAAACTTGTTAAAAACATTGTATGTTTATTTTTTTAAGTAATAGCAAGTATTTAAGCATAAAAAAAACACTTAATAAAAAGTGTTAAAAAGCGTTAAAAATGTTTCTTGTTAACACAATTTTAACCGCAAAACCTTTATTTATCGGTGTTTGTGTTTCATTTACCCCCGAAACTACCCCCAAAAGCATTTTTTCGGGGTTTTTTCAATGAATTTATTATAAATAAATCTATGTTTCATGTCAATTTATAAGCTGCTGCCCTTATAGGATCCTAAACGGAAAAATAAAGCAGTAAATTAAAAAGGCGGCAGCAGTTTTTATTATATCTGCTATCGCCTTTATTTGTTCCTGGATGCGTTTATTCTTATGATGTTTTAATTTGTATTGCGTTCATGCTATTTTCTTTTTGTTCTGCCATAACATGAGTATACAAGTTTAATGTTATGCTTATATCTTTATGCCCTAATATTTCAGAGAGTATTTTATAATCTTGTGGCCGCTGCTCAATAAAGCGCGTTGCAAATGTGTTTCTAAATGCGTGACAAGTGAAGTTATCAATACCGGCAGCAGCGCATATTCGCTTTATTTCGTTGTTTAAACTATATTCTCTTAATAATTCGCCCTCGGATGTTTTAAAAAGCGTTATATCGTTAATATTTAAACCGTAAAGCATTTTATTGAGTTCTTGCTGCTCACATACGATTTTATAAAGTTCTGCCGTTAATGGTATATCGCGCTTGCTGCTTCTTGTTTTTGTATCAGATCCGACCATATAACCGCCGACCGCATCACGCGTTATAGTTCTTTTAATGTGAATATATCCGCTTTTTGTGTCTATGTCCTTTATTGTTAATGCGCCCAACTCGCCAACACGCACACCGCAGTTTATCATAAATAAAAAATCGTTTAGATAAAAGCTTTTTAATTCTCTTGCGGCCTTAAAAAATTTAATTGTTTCTTCCTGGCTTAATGCGCGGTGTTTTGTTTCGTTTATTGTTTCTGTTTCTCTTTTCAATTCCGGCAGCCTTGCAATAGGGTTTTTGTTTATTACATCCTCGGAAACTGCATAATTGAAAACATGATTTAAATGTTTAAAGCATATATTTAAGTGTTGCGGTGTTTTGCCTTGTTTGTATAATATGCTTCTTGCATCCGTAACATGTCGGCGGCTTATATTTTTTATAGGCATGTCGCCAACCTTTACACCGTCCGAAAGCTCGACACCGGCAATTAAATTAAATTCTATCTCTTGCACTCTTAACGTTGTTTCTTTTACTGCCTTTTCGCGTTCCTGGATGAAATGCGCGTAATACTCGGATAATGTCGGGTTATATAATACTCTTAAACCGTTTTCGATCTCGTCGCGCTTCTTGTTCTCGGCCTGGCGCAGTTCTTCCGCAGTTCTTCCGTAAACATAATAGCGCTTGCTGCTTCCGTCAACGCGGAAACTCTTTTTTAATAGTCCGTCTTTTCTTCTTTTCTTCTGTTTTGCCATTGTTTGCCCCTCACTTTCATATTATCGGCGGAAAGACGGCAGCAGCGCCGCCGCATCCGCTTTTATTTACTTTTTTAAGTTCTTGTAATAATCTGCAAGTATTTTTAAATCTTTTTTAAGTGCTTCCGTACTTCCGTTATAATTTAAAAGTTTTTCTATTTGTTCTTGCGTTTTTTCGTCTGCTTCCATAAAAGCGATAATAAATTCTTCAACGCCCATATTTTAACGCCCCCCCTTTTCAAATTGATATTTTATACTTTAAAATGTAAATGTATCGTGTACTATACCTATATTATAATGTATAGTATACTATATATCAATTTGTAATAATGACGAAAAATAGCGCCGTTGTTTGTTTATTATGTATATAGTATTCTATATATAGAAATAATAAAATATATATAGTATACTATAATATACAACTGTACCCATAAATACACTTGTAAAAAGGGCGTTAAAAGACAGACACCCGGAAAGGATCATAAATGCCATATAATGAAGCACGCAAACGCGCCACAAGTAAATACATGAATAATAATTTGGATAATATCACTTTCAGACTTCCCAAAGAGAAAAAAGACGATCGCCCGACCAAAGACGAAATAACACAACATGCGGAAAAATACGGATATTCAAGCACCCAACAATTTATTATTAAAGCTATATCTAATCAAATATTGATAGACTCGGATCCCGACACATATTTAATGAATTTTAGCGACTGCAAAAAAGAATAAAATAAATACTGCTGCCACAGTTCAAATTAAAGCATACGGCAGCAGTTTTTTTATTGTCTTTCAATATCGTTTCGTTTTATTCTTGCGTATAATCGCGTATATGCGTTTTAAATTTGTTTAGTGGGTATTTTATCGCCTAAACTATTTAAAAATATTTTTTGCCCTATTTATAGTGCGCTATTCTGCTTATTTTTGAAATCACGCAAACGCGCCGCCGCTTTTTCTCTTTGTTCATCAGACATGATGCGCTTTTCAGCTCTAAAGAATAATAGCGATTTATCTTTTATAAAATACTCTTTCGCTAAAAGTTCGCCGCTTCTTGTGCGCTGCTCTTGACTTGTATAATTTTTCGGGGATCTCTCGCACATTTTATCTAACTTTGTAATCATTGTACTGTCAGACGTCCAAACATTCGCGCCCTGATCCGTACGGCTAAATGATATAGTTGTTTCTTGTTCTCCAACCGGGCTAAACATCCGCTTTTATTCCTCACTTTCTCTTAATATAGGCAATTCGCCTACTGTTTCTTTTATTTTGTAGTTA
>JAEEIL010000028.1 GCA_016281355.1 Elusimicrobiaceae bacterium
AAGTGTTACTTTGCATTCAATCGCTCCGGCGAGTGTTTTAACGGTTCCGTAAGTTTGACCGTCTGAATTAAGTTTTGCATATTTAAAATTTTTAAGTCCTATTCCTGCCATAATAAAAAATCCTCCTTAAATTTACGAATAACAAAAATTTACGGGGACGTGATAATAGCCCGTGTCCTCTTCATAAGTTTCGGGTCCGTTATCTGTCCACGTAAATCCGTTTTCTTTTAGTTTTGTTTTGACTTCTTCTAAAATATTTTTAAAATTGCCCTTTGAGTAAATATCAATCGTACCAAAAGCTATTTCGGCGTGATTTTCATCATCATAAAAGTTTTCGGGTTTATCGAACCAAGTGTAGTAAGTAAGATAAACATCGGAATTCCCCGTATAGTTTAAAAACGAAATCGGGATTATTTTTCCGCCGACCGTAAAATTTGAAAATATTTCTTCAATTAATGGATTTACGTTGATTAATACCACCTTCTTTATTTTTATGTGTGAATTGGCTCCGGCGGCTCGCTGGTCACTTCACTTTCTCATTAAAAACTTTTTCCATTGCGGCTTTAATACCACCCTCAGCTCCTTTTATTGCCGGTCTTACAAAAGGCTGAGCGTTTTGATGGCTGGTGCCAAATTCGATCCATACTGCTTTAGAAGAGTTTTGCATTCCATTTTTGTCTTTTCCGTAAAACTTAACTCTCCCGACGGCATCTCCACTTCGGTTAATAACGGGCTTAGAACATTTCACGGAGCTTGCCATACTTCCTGTTTTTCTGTGCCTTGAAGCTGCACTTTGAATGGAGCTTTGCATAACTTTTTGACCCGCTTTAATCATATCAAGTGCAAGATTTTCATCATTTAAACCTTTGGGAATTATAGAGTTTATGTCCATAGAGAAGCTTAATTCCGCTACTGTAATCACCTCCAAAACTTAGTTGCGTGCAGTGCTTGTTTATTGACATTCAAAAACATAGTGCGCAAATTGCCTGCGCAGGCTCTGCGCCCGCCATTACTTAACCACCAACTCTGCAATTATCTCAGTATATTTTTTGTCATAGCAATAATCGTTAATGTAAGTTATGTTGTACGCATTACCTTTAAATTTAATCACCATGTCTTTTGTGATTTCTGTTTTCGGGGTGCGTATTAAAAATCTCGTTTTAACTTCCGAAAAACCCGAATTTGACCGCAAAAGCTCTGTTCCGCTGATATTTGTTACTTGCGCCCAAGTGTTTAAAACCGTGATTTCCGTCTTGGTTTCAAAACCGTCGGAATCTTTTGTGATTTCGTATCTTATTACTTGTATTTTTTTATTAAAGACTCCGGCATTTATCTGCATTTTTACCACCTCACAAAAGATTTACCGAGTGCATATTTAAAATATGCTCCACTACTTGATTTAAGTTGCTTTTATCCACATAGTAGCTTCGATTATCATACATATCTTGAACCAAAACATAAACCGCAATTACAAAAGTTTCATGGCTGTCGATTTCTTCCAAGTTAAGCCCCGTATATTCTGAAATAAAAGCTTTGGCAGAGCTTAGAAATGTACTAAGCTCCACCTTTTCTTCTTCGGTTAAACTTTCAAAATCAAGTTTAAGATAACTCGAAATATTTTGAATTGTTATCTCGCTCACAATCATGATTCGTCATCTTCCATAAGCCCCGACGATTTTAATTTTGAAAGCAAAGAATTAAAATCCGATTTTAAGTCTGCAACCGTTGTTGCCGTGCTATCTGCTTGATTTTCGGCTTGCGGGAATCCCGTTAATAACGCACCTTCTTTAATTTCAAGTGTTCCGCCAATTACCGTTGTTTCTCCGCCTTGCTCGGTGTAGTTTTTTACGTTATATGACATTAAAATTCACTTCCTTTTTTAGACGCTCGCAGCCATTTTAAGACCTGCAATCATCTGATTATTTTGAACTTTGGAATCACACTCAGCCCAGCCGACAATTCCTACCGCATTCTTATCAATATACTTTTCACGCATTAACTGAATTTCTAAGTCTTGGGAAATCTTCATCGCCATACCTGAAAAATCGCCGTATAAAACAGGAATATTGTTCGCGGTTGTAGCGGCAGGCATATTCTCGGAAATGTAAACGGGCTTGCCCAAAAATTCCCAATCAAAGCCACCCGTTAAGCCTTTTCCGTAGGCCATGTAATAGTTGCCGTTTCCGTCTTTTAACTTTCTAAGCTCTGTAAATACAGCTTTGTTCATTATCCAAATTGCATTTTTTTGATATTGTTGAGGTACTGCAAGTTGTAAATCTATGAGCTTGTCAATCTTGGCTGCGTTTGCGGCTGTGTAAGTCGTGTTTCCGGTTGCAACTAAATTTGTGGTGGATATTGCTCCGGTCATGTGATTATTTGTTGAACCCGTGCCGATGAGTAATTCTTTTTCCCAAAACTCAGCAAAGGCTTGAGCGATTTTGTTTGTCAGAAAATTCGTGATATCTATATCCGTGTTATTTAAAAGCTTACGGCTTATGACGGATAAAGCGCCGTGTGAATATCCTTTGAGTTCGACAGACGTAAACTTTCCTTGACCTGCAACCAAAGAAGTAAATTCATCTCCTTGATATGCGACATTTACATCTCCGGTCGGACTTGTGGCATCTGAGTCCACATCATAAACGGGAATTTCAAGTGTTCCGCTCGTGTGGAATTTCTCGACTTTTTCATAAATAGGGGAAAGC
>JAEEIL010000029.1 GCA_016281355.1 Elusimicrobiaceae bacterium
ATTTTTGTTATTCGTAAATTTAAGGAGGATTTTTTATTATGGCAGGAATAGGACTTAAAAATTTCAAATACGCAAAACTTAATTCAGACGGCGGGACTTACGGGGCCGTTAAAACACTCGCCGGAGCGATTGAATGTAAAGTAACACTTGATTTGTCGGAGGCTTCGCTTTATGCTGATGACGCACTTAAAGAACAAGTTTCTCTATTTAAAAGCGGCACTTTAACCGCAGGAATAGATGATGACGATGACACGGTATTTGCAGAGCTTCTCGGCAAAACAACCGATTCAGGCACGGGAATTGTAACATCAAACACGGAAGATACACCGATATATGTGGGTTTCGGCCATATTATACCGAAGATGGTTAGCGGAGTTAAAAAATATAAAGTGGAGTTTTTCCCAAAAGTTAAATTCAAGCCGTTTATGGCGGATGCCAAAACAAAAGGTGACAACTTGGAATTTACAACTCCGTCGGTTGAAGCAACAATATTTGAAAATGATAATGGAGATTGGGAAAAACACGGCGTATGTGACACAGAAGCAGAGGCAAATACAATGCTAGAGGGCTTTTTTGTAAGTGCTTCACAATCAGGGGCAGGTGAATAAAAATGGTGGATAAAATTACATATCTAGAAACAGATATCGAGAGCTTTCCACTTGCGTTTACACTTAATGTTATGGAGTCTATTCAAAATGAATATGGTACGCTTTCCGAATGATCAGAGCTTATTAGAAACCAAAAAGAGCCAAACATTAAAGCCCTAAAGTTTTTTATTACCGAAGCAATCAATGAAGGAATTGACATTGAGAATGAAAAGTCGGGCGAAAAAAGGGCTCCTATAACCTCAGCTAAAGCGGGGCGAATTATAACGGAAATCGGATTTCAGAAAGTCGCTAAAACTATAAACAAAATGGTAAGCGAAAGCGTAAAGACAAAAGAAAATTCAAAAAACGTAAAAGCCACGAAGAATCAGGAAGTATAATTGATTTTTCGTGGATATTATTTGTCGGAATAAAAATGCTCGGCTTTTCCGAAAAAGAAGTCGGGCATTTTACTTTTAAGAAGTGGGATTTACTATATACACACTTTAAAACTTACCATAATTTCTGCATATCTAAGCAATTGTTTGCAGAGAAAGAAACCACTACTCGTCAAACTTCTGATGAGTGGCTACCAACATAAATCGTGGAGGTGAAAACGTGTCAGGTTCAAACACATTTGGGGGAACAATAAAACTTGAGGGCGAAAAGGAATATAGACAAGCAATCTCGCAAATAAATTCAGATTTAAAAGTTTTAGCGTCGGAAATGGGAAAAGTAACGGCAGAATTCGGAAAAAACAATAAATCTGCGTCTTCTCTATCTTCACAAAGTAAAGTTTTAAATGAGCAAATTAGAAGCCAAAAAGAAAAAATTGCCACCTTAAAAGGAGCACTTGGGGAAGCAAGCGAGAAATACGGCGAAAACGATAAACGAACAAACACTTGGAGAACATCACTCAACAAAGCGGAAACCGAACTTTCCAAAATGGAAAAAAATTTAAGTGACGTAAATTCCGAGATGACAAAATCTCAATCGCCACTTGAAAAACTAACAACTAAAATTTCCGAGCAAGAAGATGAGCTTAAAGACCTACAAACAGAGTATAAAAACGTAGTTTTGGAGCAGGGCAAAAACAGCTCCGAAGCTAAAGAACTTGCAGGGCAAATAAAAGACTTAAATGGCGATATAAAAGAGAATAAAAACAAATTAAATGAGGCCGAACAAGCAACAGACGAACTCGGCGACGAAATGGATGATACATCTAAAAAAACAAGTATTTTCGGCGAAGTTTTAAAAGCAAATCTTGTTTCGGATCTAATAAAATCAGGGCTTTCGAGTATTACAAACGGCATTAAAAATGTTGCAAATGCAATAACAGACGTAATTTTAAAGCCCGGATTTGACAGAGCTATGAATATAGAGCAAGCTCAGTTTAAATTAAAAGGGCTTGGGCACGATACAGAAACCGTTGACGCAATCATGAAAAATGCTTTGAATTCTGTAAGAGGTACAGCATACGGACTTGACGACGCCGCGACTGTTGCCGCTTCAGCGGTAGCTGCAGGCGTACAGCCCGGACAAGAACTTGAACGCACCTTGAAATTAGTTGCTGATGCGTCGGCAATTGCGGGTTCGGATTTATCGGAAATGGGCGGAATTTTCAATAAAGTGGCAACTGCGGGCAAAATTTCAGCTCAGGAAATCAATCAGTTAAATGAGCGCGGAATTCCTATAACTCAGCTTTTGGCGGAAACTATGAATGTGTCGACACAGGAAGTTCAAAAACTTGTTTCTGCGGGAAAAGTTGGTTTCCCCGAATTTGAGGCGGCAATTGAAAAAGGTATGGGCGGCGCGGCACTTACTATGGGACAAACTTTTGAAGGAGCAAGCGCAAATGTTCAGGCTGCTTTTTCAAGAATGGGTGCGGGAATTCTAACGCCTTTTACAAGTGCCTTAACCCCTGCGCTTGGTATTATCATAACTTTAATTGATGATATTACGGCAGGAACAACCGAAAACATTGAAGAAAAAACAAGCCAACTTGGCGAAATACTTAAAAATTCAGTGTCAGCGCTTTTTTCCGGTCTTGAGCCTATGCTTCAAAGTTTACTTGGGATTTTTAATCAAATTTTACCGGAGATTGCCAAAATACTTCCCGATGTCGCAAATATGGCAATAGATGTGATTGTAAGCCTTGTAAATGGAATTTCGGGAGCAATTCCGACTTTAATTCCAGCGGCTGTACAAATTATTTCATCGCTTGTTTCAGCGATAATCGGAGCTTTGCCACAGTTAACGCAAGCTGCCGTCGAAATTTTAGCGGCGCTTGTTAGCGGAATCGGAACAGCACTTCCGACCTTAATTCCTGCCATTGTGGACGCTGTAATTTTAATTAGTGCAACACTTCTTGATAATTTAGACCTCATCATAGAAGCTGGAATCGAACTTTTAATGGGACTTGTAAAAGCAATAGAACCGACAATGTCCGTGCTTTTAGAAAAACTACCCGACATCATAACAAGTATTGTAAACTGTTTAGTCGAGAATATCCCTATTTTGCTTGAAGGCGCAATCGAGCTTTTTATGGCACTTGTTGAGGCAATTCCCGAAATTGTTGTGCAGCTTACACAGGCACTCCCACAAATTATCGAATCAATAATAACAGGGCTTTCACGCCTCCCTGAACTTTTATGGGATATTTTGCTTGTTTGCATAGGTAAGTTTACAAATTGGGGTGAGCAAAGCGAAGAAGCCGGAAAAAAT
>JAEEIL010000030.1 GCA_016281355.1 Elusimicrobiaceae bacterium
GCGGCGATAAAAGACAGTAAGGCCTTATTTACAACAAGGACCGGTATAAAGAACACGGTAGCATCAGGTTTAGCATTTGAGACAGGTGAAATACCGGTAGCAGAAACAAGAATAATGAGCCAAGCGCCTACGGAAGTAGTAACGAAACTAAGTAAAACAGGTTTTTTTGAGACTCCTGTAACAATATTTGACAATGTGGGAATAAACAGGCAAATAGGGTCAAGCGGCCGTGCGGTAAGCCACATGCCGAACAGTTTTAAATTAACAACACCGAAAGTAAAACCTACATTAACAAACACGTTTAAGGCACCAAGTAATATATTTAGTTTTATGTTACCAAGTGGTTTGAGGGCAGGGGAAACATTAGGTGAAAGGCAACGCAGATTGGAAGTAAGGAAACAATTAGGAAATGCAGCGGCGGCGGCACTTATCGGCGGATTAGCATTAAGTGGTTTTATGAATCCGATGATTGGTGGTACCGCTGACATGGGGAACATTGCTCTCCAAACAACGAGCATATTAGCAGGTGCTTCAGGATTAGGTTTAGCCGGTACAGGGTTTGTTTCTCCTGGAGAGCCTAATTCCAAGAAGTCATTAAAAGAAACTATTGATGATATTTGGTATAAACATGTTGCTTCAAAAGATAACTTAAAACGCGTACTGTATATCCAAAAGCATATGCCTGCTTTGAATTTCGAAGCAGTAAATATAGACGATTCCGATTCAGTTCAAGTAGAAAGCAATTTCGGTTTTGTTTCACAATCCGAATATGAAAATTATTATGTAAATAATATTGAAGATGCAGCTCAAGCCAAAACACGTTTTGACAGAAAAGTTGCCCACGATAATATGTTGGCGGAATTAATATTTAAAACCTTAAATTCTCCTACAGAAAAACAACTTATTTGGATAATGGCCAGTGCGGCAGATGATGCTTTCAAAATATTAGCTGCACAATTAATAAAAGAACTAGGATATACCGGAACAAGCAATGTAGAAATTGCAAATTATTTTAGAAGTATTTTTAATACTACTAAAATTAATTTACCACAATTATCTGAAGATGATATCGCAAGGCTACAAGCACTTACAAGAAGAAATGTCGAAAAAGCGGAAAACTTATTAGATGTTGCATCTCCTGAAGATCCTATCTTGACCGGCGCCATAGTTGACTTGGATATTTTAAAGAAAGAAATGTCCGATAGGGCCGTAGATGCTTTATATAACGATTCTGATTTAACTAAAGATATTTTAGAGCCCTTAATACAAACACAACGCAATGATTTTTCAACTACTTATAAAAATATTTTGCCGATTTACTTACAGTATAATGACGGAACTTTATCCAAAAAGCCTAAAATTTATATTGTACTTTCAGAAGAAATAACCGTACCGGACGGCTTTGTAGTCGCACAAGATGAAAGCACAGCCTATAAATTTGTAGTGAGTGATATATTGGCTATAAATAAATCCAACAGTTCCTCACACAACCCATACAAAAATCCTAAAAAGATGTACAACTTATCTGCAAAAGATAAACAACTTTTAATTGAAACTGCACTTAGTTCGGAAGATAAAAGTTATATCGCAGCAAGCGTACAGAAAGCTGATTTAACTAATACGGATCAAGATGACCTTTTTGCCTTGGTTAAAGCCCTTCCTAAAGATCGTTTAGACTGGGCCTTAACAGCTATCAGTTTGGTTGCCGGGGCTGACCTTGCTGCGAGTTTAAGTAGCCAATTTAAAAAATTAATTCCTATTTACGGTGCGATGCTTGCAGTTGCGGGTTTTGGATACTTCTCACCTAAAATAGCTAACTGGTTTAAAAACAAAATCAATCAATGGGGTAATGTTAAGACAGCGGAAATAGGATTATATGCTATGCTCGCAGCATCTGCCATAGGTATAACTGCAGGTATGTGGGGTACTTATAATCCAACCACTGCCGGAATTTATGGTATTACGGCCTCTGTTATATTCTTCACCGTCGCAGCAACAGTGGCCAGTATATTTAACACTATAAAAGGCCCAATGTTAAAAAATGTTTATACGGATGATACTATATTCTCCAGTAAAAACATGAATTTTGATACTATTAAAGCCCTAGCAAAAGTTATTGTCGCCGGTATACCTGCAATATTTGCCATACCGGAAATTATAACCAGCATGATGAATCAAGGTGCTGAAGAAGCAGCTACCGGTTGGATATCACATCTTCCTAATATCAACTGGTCAATTATGGTTCCTGTTACGGCATTAATTTCCCTTTGGGGTTTATACAGTATCTATCATAGCCGCTTGAAAACGGAAATCAAGAAAGAGGATACTGCTAAGTCAACGGTCCAAGAAGACCCTAATATCTCTGCTGAAGATAAAGCTAAAGCTGAAGCAGACAAAAAAATAGAAGAGGAAAATTTCAAAAAAGACGTTATCAACAAATTTAATAATATTATAAAACCGCTAATAAAACCGGAATATAGACGTCTATTTATGATTTACTTACCATATGGTATAGTACAATCAATTATTATCGGCCAAATTGCAGGTATTACTTTAAATAAAGCTGCCTTATTTGTGACTTTGACGGGTTCTTTAGTCAGCTGGCTTGTTCGTAAAGGTTCCACAAAATTAATTAAAGAAGGGAAAATTAATGAAGATCAATTAACAGGCTTTATGTTACCGCTTATGGCTGCGTCCTATATCGGTTTATTCTTATCTCCTTTCGATTTAAGCATGACCTCTGAATCTATTCCGTTACTTTTATCGATATTAGGTGCTTATATCTCAACACCGGCATTAGGTACTGTCGAAAATACCAGAATGTTGAACAAAACGGTAGATTATTATGACAAAGAACGTGCTAAAATAGAAGATGATTCAAATTTAACACCGGAAGAAAAGAAAGCCGCCATTGATAAACTAAATAAAGAAATGGCAGCAATGAAAACTCAAACTTCCACACATTATAATAATGGTAACGCAAGTGCTTTATACCCGATAATCGGTATGGCATTAGCAGCAATGATGTTGTTAGATTTCTTCCCTGATAGTGCAATTTCACAAGCATTACCCGATATAGCAGATGCTTTAGGCGGAGTAACAAATGCCGTAGATCCAAAAGACCTTTTGAAATTATCTTTCTTCAAAGTGTTTTTAAGTCTTGCGGCAGGCCTTGCAAGTGCAACTTTTATATCCAACATGTCACTTACGAAATCTATATTCTCAAGCAATAAAGTCAAAATTTCGCAAGAGATGATAGATGCTAACAAAGTCACTGCTGAGGCTTTAAAACTCGACGTTAATGATATGCAATCTAATATAATCGAACTGAATAAAGAGATTGAAGCTTTGAATACTGATTTAACTTTAAACCGCATAAGGCAATCTTCGGAAGAAACCGCAAATAAATGGTTGCAAAAAGCAATATCTATTAATAATAGATTGAAATTCTTATCGGAGCATGATGCTGATGCCGCCACCAAACTTGCAGGTGCGATTGAAACCTTTAAAAATAATGTTATGCCTAATTTAAAATATATTGTAGAAGAAGTTTCACCTGCCAACAATCATTATCTAAGTGATGAGAAAATATCAGATTACTCCTTACAGTTCTTGTTCCAATACAATGAACTTATGGCATCTGTAAATGCATCTCAATTCAATTATATAGAGGAAGGAATCAAAACACCGATTAAAGAAACGCACTTTACAAAAGCTTTAACATATCGTGATGGTTTGATATCACTCTTAAAAAAGAAACAATCCGGCGGTGCATACAATGCTATGTTCAAAGATGCACAAGATCTTTATGACAAAGCATTGAGTGAAATTACCCTTTACGAAAAGGACAATAATTTAACCGAATGGCAAGATGAAAGAATAATTGTCCTCAAAAAACAATTGAATAATATTAGAAGAGAATTCCTACAAAACAATTAAAACAACATATAATAAAACACCCCTTGTTAGATTATAACAAGGGGTATTTTTAAATATAAATTTATTTTACTTAGCTGTTTTATTTTTAGCCGGTGGTGTTGCTTCTTTTTTCCATGTAGTTGCAATCAAAGCCATTGCTATAAAACAAGAAATGATACAAGAAACATAAACGCCTTTCCAACCGTAACTTTGGCTGATATATGCAGCCCCTTTAGAGGACAACATAGCACCAAAATAACCAAACATACCGGTAAAACCGCATGCCGCGGAAACTGATTCCTGAACAGTCACGCGGGAAGCTTGTACGCCACCTGCTAAGTTTTGAGGACCATCAACAAAGAAGCCAATAAACGCAGCAAATACTGCAGTAATAAAGAAAGCATCTACAGATGCATATTTATAGAAGCACCAGCAGCTTACTGCAAGAATAATTAAATAAATGATGTTCATTTGGGTGCAACGTCCGCCAAACCATCTATCTGCAAGATATCCGGCAACTATACCGCCCGGCATACCGAGCAAAGGCATAGCGGAAGCCGCTGCAGCAGCAGATGCTTGTGTAAAACCACGATCTTGAACTAAAAATGTTGTTGCCCAGTCTAATGTAGCAAAACGAACATAATACACAAACAC
Source organism: Elusimicrobiaceae bacterium (assembly GCA_016281355.1). Lineage (GTDB taxonomy): Bacteria > Elusimicrobiota > Elusimicrobia > Elusimicrobiales > Elusimicrobiaceae > Proelusimicrobium. Next base: position 4,573 of record JAEEIL010000030.1, read on the forward strand.
ATAGGCCAAAGCCAAAGCCCACAAGAAAGGATTTGTCAAAACGTATTTTTTAATGATTTGCCATTGTGTCATATTGCTTTTTTCTTTAACTACGGGAATGACATCGTTTCTATATTTTTCTATCGGTGGGAGGCCAACTGTCGTCGGCTTATCTGTCATAGCACGCAACATATAAAGGCTATAAGTGATGCCCATAATCGCAGGAACTATAAAAGCATATTTCCATCCGAATTTAAGCCATGCAAGCAAAGAAATTAATTGAGCGACAAAAAATGCCCCAAACGTATGTGATGAAGACCATAAAGTCCATTTTGTAGCCCTTTCATTAGGGGAAAACCAATACACTAAACCTTTTGCTACGGGTGGGAAACCTGCTGATTGAGCCACACCGTTTAAAGCCCACAAGAAAGTTGCCAACATCGTTATAGTTACCGGAACTCCTACAGAATTAAACATAGAAGTTACATCGGGCAAAAATGCAAAAGTGAGGTTGATGACAGATGAAACTATCAAGCCTGTTGCCATTACAGCACGGATATTGCATTTGTCTGCCAAAATACCACTCAAAAATTTACCAATACCATATGTAAGATAAATTGCAAAACCAATATTACCTAACTGCTCGACCGTAAAAAGATTATTTTCAATCAAAGTAGGCTTGATGATATCTATATTTTTACGGGTGAAATAAAATAAGGCATACCCAAAATACATGGAAAAGAACATCTTAATACGCCAATATTTATATAATTTTTTAACCTTTTCCGGATCCTCAATTTTTTGGGCATCTGGGAGAGGTTTAAAATACGACGCTATTTTATTCATTTTTCTCTCCTTAATTAAATAGGAACTACACTTTTTATTATAACATATTTTACTATCTAACGACTAGATTATCTAAAACATAAAAATAAACCGGGTTTTATAACCCGGTTTAAATTATTGCGCAGGGATAACCTCGCCCTTTCGTCATTTTCCTTACGGAAAATGCTCCAGGGCCCGGCCTCGCGGTACTCGCCTTTGCCTTCGGCAAAACTCGTACAACGCTCCGGCCTTCTCGTCCCAAACGCAAGCAAAGCAGTTTGCTTGCTCCCGTATAAAAAAATAAACCGGGTTTTATAACCCGGTTTAAATTATTGCGCAGGGGGGGACTCGAACCCCCAAGCCAAAGGCATGCGCCCCTCAAACGCACGCGTATACCAATTCCGCCACCTGCGCGAAAATCAAATTTTCTATATAAATTATATCATATTTTTTTATTTCTTGCTAAATGATTATAAAACAATTATCCCCCGGCAAACTAACCGGGGGATAATACTTAAATAAACTTCAAAAGTTTATATCATATTTTCATATTCCGAAATCATTTCAGGAATATTTGCCAATTGTGCATCTAATTGGTTTTGAACTTCGTCATTAACAGCATCGTCAGATAATGCTAATGCTTCTTCTGATAAGATATTATCTATCACATCAAAATTCTTTTCTGCTTCTTCTAAATTTATAGCCAAAGTAATAGATTTAATAAAATGTTTGGTATCTTCAGCGGTTAATTTATCACTTTGCGGATTGCTGTAAAACATAACTATATCAGCATCACCGGCAGTACCATTATCTATACTTCTTTGAAGATTTACGAGTTGCCTGTTACTGACAGTTTCTACGCCGAAATGATTGTCACCTCTTACTTCTGTAATCAAGGCAGCGGTTAA
>JAEEIL010000031.1 GCA_016281355.1 Elusimicrobiaceae bacterium
AGTAAAACCTACATTAACAAACACGTTTAAGGCACCAAGTAATATATTTAGTTTTATATTACCCGGTGGTTTAAGGGCAGGGGAGACATTAGTTGAAAGGCAACGCAGATTGGAAGTAAGGAAACAATTAGGAAATGCAGCGGCGGCGGCACTTATCGGCGGATTAGCATTAAATACAGTCTTTACACCAGATGCTGATCTTTCTTCGACAATTGGCTTAACTTTATCTGCTTTGCCGCTTTTCGGTGGTTTCAGTCCTTTTTATGTTAAAAACGATATTACTCAATTTTCTTTTGTGCAACCTGATACCTATTCACCGGCAAAAGCGTATGGCGTAGCCGAATTAACAAATTCTTCAGATGAAACAGAAGCCTACGTCAAATGGACAGGAAATAATGAAATACGCAGAACAATAAAGTTTAACAAAATCGTAGAAAAAATGGATATGCCAAACAATTATCCTTTATTCATCTTAGAATATCCGCGGGTTATATCTAGGCATCTTTTTTCTTTGCCACGCTCTGTAGCAAGAGGGCTAAAAACTGAAATAAAAAATATAAAGCCTTTGGTTCGTGATGGATATACAAGAATGAGAAGGCCGATGATAATGACACCGGTAGATGTCACGGGGTTTGTGTTTAAAGAAAGATTATATTTAGACCCAGAATATGATTTCCAATTGCAAGATTTTGAAGATGCAAAAGCAGAGATTATGACTGCTTTGCATGGTAAACCTATTACCGAGGAAGAATGGGCACAAGTTATTAAATTCTTTAAAACCTTAAATGATGAAGGGTTTTATCATACAGACTTGGGTCAAAATTTATTTTTTAAACGTAATGATGAGGGTAAATTGGTTTTGGGGCTTGTGGATCTTGAAGATTCCTCAGTCGCCCAAAGAGGGTTCCCATTACAAAAAAATGATCGCATTGATATGGAAAGGTTGGGCTTAATACAGGAACAATTAGAAAAAATGGGTGCGAAAATAAAATCCGATAAAAATATCGGCGTAAGAGATGATAGTGAATCTAATTCTGTAAAAATAGAGCCGATGTCTGTTTCAGAAGAGACGAAAATTCCATCATTAACTCAAACAAATAAACCTTTTTTAATGAATCCTGTAGATTTTTTGGATATTAATACTGCTTATGATTTTAATAAATCTGTTTTCAAGCTATGGCCATCAGGCGGTGGCGTTGGAAGTGGTTTTTTGATTGAAATCCCATGGTTTGGTGCAAAAAGACAAGCTATCATTACGGCGGGGCATTGTGTTAGCCACTGTCCTAATGATCCTGTTAAAGTTACCAGAGATGGAAATGTCAAAATAACAGACGCAGATGTCTTATTATATAGTTCCCCACTTTATGCTACTGAAGAGAAAACAGAAGATATAGGAGATTATGCTTTGTTGTTCCCACGTGACCAGATAACTGATGCAAAACCACTTGACGTTAATTTAGATGAACCTATGAGGCTGTTTCGTCATGAAGATTTTATAACCGCAGGATATCCAGATGGCTATTTCTTTAAATTGAGAAAACATAAATATCATGGTCGTTACTTTGAAGGTGTTGATTTCGGAGGTGAAAATACTGTTTATTTGGAGAATGATGCAATAGAACCTGGAGATAGCGGAGGGCCGCTATTAATTGAAACTTGGCCAAATCCACGTGAATATAGTGTGTTTGGTATAGTAGTTACAGGTGATGGGAAAACAATTACAGGAGTTCAAAATTTAAATTGGTTAAAGAAATTTATACAAGGAGATGTTAAACCGTCAGATATTATCGGGTTTCCTCAGCCGGGTTATAAGTTCGGAGATAAATTAAAAGCACCTTTTTTGCCAATACATTTTTTATTCCAGTCTTCTCAATTTCCGACTAAACAAGAATCAAATGATGTAAATAGGGTTTCTGGTGGATTACTGCAGCCAATGTCTTTATATCCGTTTACATATAGTGGGAGAGATGATTTCCATTCCATCGCAGAAAATTTTGAAAGCACAGGCAAAGAAGAGAAAGAAAATCAAGGTGTTATAAGCATAAAAATCGGTGAAGATATTACCGAAGATGCCGAAGAATATGAAATAGAAGAAGAAGTGCCTTATAAAATTGCTGTGGGGCAAGATTTTATGCCGGATTATCGAATTGGAGATAAGGGAATATTGCAAATTATAAATGGCAAAACTTGGTCCCATGGACATCCCACTAAAAATCGTAAAGATAGAAATTTGCGATTTGGGATTATAGGTATTAATTCCGATGACTATCTTAGTCCGGATCAAGAATCAGATTTAATACTTGGAAAAAAGAAGGAAAAAATTTCCGATAATCAAAAAGAAATTAACAAGCAGAGAAAACGTTTTAATAAAAGAGCAAGTTCACCGATGAGACATGTGGGTTTTGATAAATGTCGTAAAATTGCTAAAGCACTTGGAATGAAAACTTGGGAAGAATTACAACCTTTTATTTTAGATCATGAATTGGTTGATCTTATAGCTACGACAAATATCGATAGTGATCGTATGGATCAGATTGTTAGTAGAATGCAAAAGTTGTATGAAAAATATAAAGTTGAAATAGATAATGCCAGTGAAGGTAATTTTACATTTGCTTATATGACCAGATATATTGATTTTGGAAATAATGTTTCGAATATTCATATGGTAAAAGAAGTTAAAGGGAATAATGAAGATTTAAAGGCATTTCTCAAGTATAAAGATACAGAACAATTAGATTTTCTGTCCCCTTCAGGAAATGCGGGCCCTAATAATTCAGTTCAAACTTTAGCACTTTATACACGACTTTTAGGTTGTACATTAGAAAAGCCTTGCTTTGCCAAATTAACTGATGAACCGCCAGTTTTGCGCCTATATAGTAATGATGGAAGCAAACTAATACGTGTTTCCCAACATGAATATACGTTAAAAGATAACTCTATGGGATTACATTTTCATTATTACGAAATAGGTGGAGATTTTTCAATTAATTATAGGTTTAATATAGATAAATATACTCAAGTTAATAATATGTTCCCCAAAACTGCCAAAGAAATACAAGATATTATGTTACCTGAAAGAGAAATTTGGATAGAAATTTCAAATAGTGGTATTATAACAAAATAACCCCCGCTTTAATTAAGAGGGGGTTGTTTTAAAACAAATTATTTTACTAATTTATTTTGTTTCGGTTTCTTTTGCCGGGGCTTCAGCTGCAGGGGCAACTGTTTCAGCGGTAACTTCTTCTTTAACAGTTTCTGCACCGGGGATTGCTTTTGCTTTTTCTTGGAGTCTTGCTGCTTTACCGGAAAGTGCCTTAAGGTAATTAAGTTTAGCGCGGCGTACTTTGCCATTTCTTAATACTGTAATGCTTTCAATTCTGGGGCTGTTGATGGGGAAAATTCTTTCCACACCGACGCCGAAAGAAATCTTGCGAACGGTAAAACTTTCGCTGATTCCATGACCGCGGCGTGCAATAACAACACCGTCAAAATTTTGGATTCTTTCATTGTCGCCTTCTACGACTTTTACGGCAACACGTACTGTGTCACCTGCTTTGAAAAAAGGAATATCCTTTTTTAATTGTTTATTTACTTCTTCAATGTTCATTTTTTTCTCCTCTTGAGTCTTTTTACTTCATCGCTTGTTTTGAGAGGTCTATTATCAAGCATATCTGGCCGAAATTGTTTTGTAATTTCTAACGCCATTTTTTGTTTCCAGGCCTCTATTTCTTTATGGTTTCCGCTTAGTAAAACTTGCGGAACCCGCCTTCTATGCCAAACCTCCGGCCTAGTATATTGGGGGGCTTCCAGTAAGGAATTTTCAAAGCTTTCTTCCGTTGTAACGGTTTCTTTTTTGAATGTTCCTTTTTGCAAACGGGTTATTGCATCTGTAATGCTTAATGCTGCAAGTTCGCCGCCTGTGAGGATAAAATCCCCTAAAGAAATTTCAAGGTCTATTTCAGGGTATATTCTTGCGTCCACACCCTCATAATGCCCGCATACAATAATTAAGTGTTTCTTTTTAGCAAGTTTTTTTGCTAAATCTTGCGAAAACTTTTTGCCGCGGGGGCTTGTTAAAATGACTAAAGAATTTGTTTTCTTAACTTTCTTTATTGCCTTATAAAGCGGATCTGCTTTCATTAACATTCCGGCACCGCCGCCGTAAGGCCTGTCATCAACAGTTTTATGTTTATCTTTTGTAAACTCTCTTGGATTTGTGCAACTGATATTTACTGCTTTTGCTTCACGCGCCCTTTTTAAAATACTTGTATTTAAATACGGCGTTATAACTTCCGGAAACAAGGTGATAATATCAATTTTAAGCATTAGTCCTCAAGTTTAAGTGTTACTTTGCGTTTTTCTTTTGCCGCATAAGCGCCTAATACGGTACGAACAGCTTTAATAATACAGCCATCCTTCCCTATAATGCGCCCTTTATCGGCTTCATCGACACGCACAGTAAGATAAACATTATTATCTTCTTCTTTAGCATCTATAACTACTGCATCCTTGTTTTGTGCTAAAGATTTAAGCAGGTAATTTGCCAATTCTTTCATGGTCTATTACCTATTTGCTTGCTTTTTTTATTAAGGCTGCAACAGTCTTAGAAGGCAATGCACCGACTTTGACCCATTTATTAACTTTTTCTAAGTCAATATGGAGTTGCTCGTTTTCTTTTAAGCAAGGATTGAAGGTGCCAAGCACTTCTTTAGCTTGTGCGCCAACGGCACTCCTCTTTTCCGCTACGATAACGCGGTATTGAGGCTGTGTCCTTTTGCCTGTTCTTTGCAGACGAATTACTACTGCCATACATACTCTCCTTTATTAGATTGCGCATAATGCGCGATAAAATTAGCTATTCAATAGCATCTTTTAAATCTTTATATGCTTGTTTTATGTTGTCGGTACCAAATAACGCATTACCTGCAACGAAAGCATTTGCACCGGCCGCTTTGGCTATTTTGATAGTATTTTTATTGATACCACCGTCAACTTCAAGCCAAATAGGGCGGTTTGCAATTATTTTTTTTACTTCTTTGATTTGTTTCGGTCCGTTTTCTAAAAATGCTTGTCCGCCGAACCCTGGGTAAACCGTCATAACCAAAACCAAATCTATAACGTCTAAAAACTGTTCCAAAACTTGCGGTTTTGTGTCCGGCTTTATTGAAATACCTGCACACAAACCTGCATTCTTTATTTGTTTCAAAAGGTTTTTTAAATTTCCTTTTGATTCTACATGTAAAGTCAAAGAACTTGCACCTGCTTTTATAAAAGCATCTAAATATTTTTGCGGATCTTCTACCATTAAATGCACGTCTTGTGCAAGTTTCGTGACAGTGTTAATCCACTTAACCGTCGCCGGGCCGAAACTTAAATTTGGTACGAAATGTCCGTCCATAATATCAATGTGCAACCAGCTCGCTCCAAGTTCCGTAACAGCCTTAATCTGTTCACCCAAAATTAACTGATTTGCAGATAGTATTGAGGGTGCAATGGCATTAAAAGGCGGTTTCGGAAGTGGTATCATAGATATTATTTCAATTCCTTTTGGCGTACCAAAATACCGTCAACATAAATTCTTACGGTTGCTTCACCGCCGTAAGGAATATTTAAGTCAATTTTACTGCCGGCTTGTTTAAGTTCATTCAAAATTTCTTTTTCGCCCAAATTGTCAATCAAAATTATACGAACACGATTATCATTTTTACCTTGCGGTAATTCATAGTGTATGCGGTGTAGTTTTTCACCCATAACTTCTTTATTGGAACTTATGACAACTTCCAAAGTTTCTCCGGTATGAAGTTCCTCATCAGCAAGAGGTTTTTGTGAAAGTACTGTTCCGCTTGGGAAGAAAGATGCCGGGTTTTCTGTTACGCTGATTTCAATATTGTTATTTGAAGCCCAGTTACTTGCATCCGCAAATTTTTTGTGGCGAAAATCAGGTACTAAAATCACACCACTGTTTGGGGCACCATTTGAGACGATTAAATCAATTTTCTCACCTTTAACAACCAAAGTTGCAGGCGCAGGTGTTTGGCTGATAATATTGCCTTTTTCCACTTCAACTGAATAGGCAGTATCTGTCTTACCTATTTCTAAATTAGCTTGCCTCAAAGTAAATTCTGCGTCTCTTAAAGGCATAGAAGTAACATCCGGTACTTCAACATTTTCCTTACCTTGGCTTACCCAAACACGCACGACCTTACCTTCGCGAACTAAAATACCAGCGGGTGGAAGTTGCCTTATGACTGAACCGGCAGGAATATCCGGTTGATATTCTTCCCCGGCTTTGCGCATAGCCAGATTCACATTTGCGAGCAAATCAAGTGCGGTGTCAACAGTTTTATTTGTTAAATCCGGGACAGGTTTTTCTTTTCTAGTGTGAACCAGTGCGGAAAAAGCCCAATTAAAAGAAAAAAAGGCTATTGTACCGATAAATGCAATAACCAAAATTAAAGCGGAAATTGCTTTCAAAACTTTTACTGTGATAGATCGTTTGCTTTCTAAAATTTCGTTATTATCTTGCATATTATTTAAAAATTATATTTCCTTTCTGATATTTCTTGCCGTTTATATAAGCAAAAGCAGGCATCAAAGACTTACCTGCCGGGCGAACTGTTTCAACCAATAAAACACCCTCTTTACATTTTACAAAAAAACCGACATTCCTTTCAATAGAAACTAATGCCCCGGCCTCATAACTTACTGCATTTTGATTTGAGGGGGGAATAGAAGTTTTAATTATTTGCACAATTTGACCATCAGTTGTATTGGCTTTTGCAAAACCCGGCGCGCCGGCGGCAAGTGCGCGAACTAAATTATTTATTTGCTCTGCTGTTTGATTTTTAAAATTTATTAGTGTTTGTTCCTTGCTGATTAAGGGCGCAAAGGACGGAGTTCCGCTTTGAGGTGTTTTTGAGTATGTTTGACTTTCGGCCTTAGTTAAAAAATCTTTTAAAACTTGCGTTGCGATATTTGTTAATTTTTCAAATAAAGTTACGGCATTGTCTTGCGGTAAAATATCAACTTCTTTAGTAGCAATTATTGCGCCGGTATCCATGCCTTCATCGATAGAAAATAAGGTTATGCCGGTTTTTGTTTCACCGTTCATTAAAGCAGATTGTACAGGTGAAGCACCGCGATATTTCGGCAGTATTGAAAAATGCACATTTACTATACCTTGTTTTAGAGCATCTAAAGCAGGTTTGCGGAAAATTTTACCATATGCTACACAAATACCGATATCGGCGTTCAGCGCAGCTATATTGGAAACAAAATCTTTTAATTTTTCCGGACTGGCTACGGGTAAATTATTGTTTATTGCAAATTCCTTTACGGGGCAAGGTGTCAAAACAAGCCCGCGGCCTTTTGGCCTGTCGGGTTGCGTTACAACTAATTTGACATCCGTTTGTTTTGCAAGCACTTCCAAAAAAGGAACTGCAATTTGCGGAGTACCGAAAAATACTGTTTTCAACATGCTTATATTTTATCATTTTTGACGGTGCACATAAATGGTTTTAATATGCTAAAATGTAGGTGTAAGTAAATTTACAGGAGATTAATATGAAAAAAACGACCTTAATTGCATGTGCAGTAGTTGCTTTAACTTGCTGCGCTTGCCAAACTGCAGAAAAAACCGAGAAAACCAACATTGATTATTCAAAAATTACTGTTCAAAATGTGTTAGATCAATCTGCACAAATGCGTCAAAATGTAAATGATTACAAAGCAGCGCAAAAGGCAGCTGATTCCCAAAATGCTAACACCGGTAAAACCGTAGTTAACAATATTAAAGATTCAGCAAAAACACAATATAATGAAGTAAAACAGCAACTCAAAAATGAAAGAGATGCTTGGTCTGATACTTTAAAGAAATAGATTATAAAATCCCCCGGATATTCCGGGGGATAATTGTTTTATGAAAGAAAATCGCTATAGCTTATTTATTAATAATTTTGTTCAAGATTTTTTACTTTTGATTTTTTTCATTCTGCTTATATCCCTTTATAGAGTGCTGTTCATTTATTTATTTAGAAGTAATTTGCCTAATGGATTATTTGACAATGAAGTATATCTTGCTTTATGGTATGGTTTTAGGTTAAGTTTGAAAACAGCGGTTTCTTTTTGTTTACCGTCATTTATTTTAGGAACTTTGGTAAATCAGATTTTTACATCATATAATGCTTATAAATTTAGATTTATTTGGGCAGCCGTTTGTGTATTTATCTTATCTTTATTATTTCAAACTAGGATTCCTTATTATCAAGAGTTTAACGTCGCATTCAGTCCGTTTATTTTTAATACGTTTAATGATGACGTCGGGGCTATTACAAAAACTGCGATAAGTCAATATAATGCTTTTTGGCGTTTAATTGCAGCTTTAATAATATCCGGTATTTTAATTATTGTGTTAAAATATTGGCTTAAATTTAATACTTTTTTAGCAAAACCGTTTTTAAGAGTGAAAAATAAATTTATTGTAATATTAAGTATTTGTATCCTTATAGTTCCTTTTTCTGTTTTTATGCGTTTTGGGGGGAGTTTAAGTTATAAACATTCAATTTATTGGAAGAATTCTGCCCGTTTGCAAACGGCTTTGCTTAATGAGGCTATTTTAGACGATATACAAGCCCTATATAAAGCCCGAAAAATATATAAAGGGTTAAAGAAAAATGCTTCAAAAATTACTGCTGATCAAGTTAAGCAGAGCATAAAATTGTTGGACAATAAAGAAGATACAGATATTACAACATTATTGCCATTTTTTACACAAAAAGCGCAGGGTATTTTAACTAAAAAACCAAGCCATATTTTTGTAATTGTCGGCGAAACTTATATGCTTTGGCCTTTGCTGGAAAAATATAATAATTTGCCAATTGCAAATGGTTTAAAAAGATTAAAAAATAAATATGATAATGTATTTTTAACAAAATTTTTGCCATCAAGCAGTGGAACTATGTTTGGGTTAACATCGGTTTTGCTAGGATTTCCGGAAGTGAATTTAACCACTGCCTCAAGGCCAACTGCACAAAAACCTTATGAAACAGCGCTTTCTGTTCAATTGAAAAAATTGGGTTATACGCCTCATTTTTTCTATGGTGGTTTTCCATCTTGGGAAGATGTCGGGCGTTTTATATCAAATCAAGGGTTTGAAGAAAACTACTACTATTCATCCTTCTCAAGGAACAATGCTGTATGGGGGGTTGAAGATAAAATTTTCCTTGATGGGGTTTTTAATAAAATTTCTGAGGAGCCTTCTTTTAATCTGATTTTAACTAGCAGTAATCATCCTCCTTATGTCATTGATATGACTGATGAGCCTGTAAGCAAGGCTGAAGATTTATCTCAATTTTTATCTTCAAAAGCTAATCAAAAATTAATGATTGAGAAAATGCAAAATTTTGAATATGCAGATCATTATTTAGCAAGTTTTGTAGAGCGTGTTTTGGAAAAATTTCCGGACAGTTTGTTTGTTATTACGGGTGATCATGCCGATAGATGGACTTTAACTTCTACGCCTACTTTACAAGAGCGTATAGCCGTACCTTTACTTATAATTGGTAAAGGACTAAATCAAAAAATGATATCTCAAAACATAGCGGCGAGCCACCAGGATATAGCAGCTACCGTATTAGATTTGGTTTCACCGAAAGGTTCACAATATTTTGCTTTGGGCAAGAGTATTTTTGACGGGCAGGATTTATCCGTAGGCGCGTATTATTGGGCTACGGCAGATTATATAGGTGAAATAAATTCAAATACTTATGAAAAATTAAATAATAATGCAGCTGATTTAACACCTGAGAATTTAGAGCAAATACATAGTAAGGTTAAAGCATATCATAATATCGCTTCCTGGAGAATTTTGAAAGGAACTGAATTATAATTTGAATTTACTTTATTAAATATCTTAAAATTTGTATATAAAAAAAGGGCGGTTTAAAAATTTTACAACCGCCCTTAAATATTGTCCAAGTTCCAAGATTAACGTTTTGAGAATTGGAAACGTCTTCTTGCTTTTGGTTGGCCTGGTTTCTTTCTTTCTACCATGCGTGGATCGCGGGTTAAGAAACCGGCTTGTTTCATAACTTTATGATATTCTTCTGACATTGCTGCCAAACCGCGTGCTAAAGCGTGGCGAACGGCACCTGCCTGTGAGGCAATACCACCACCGTAAACTTTAACGACGGCATCAAAAGTTTTTTCCGCTTTAAGTTCAAGTAAAGGGGACATAGCAGTATGTTGATAGCGGTTATTTGCGCTGAAATACTCATTTAAAGGTTTGGTGTTAACAACAATGTTACCTTTACCTTTTGTAAGTTTCGCTTGCGCGATGGAAGTTTTCCTTCTACCTGTTTTTATTTCACTGTTTTGTGCCATATTATCACCTATTTAGAAAATCTACCTGCAAAAGCATGTTCCGCTTCAGCAAAGATTCTGAGGCGTTTCATCCTTCTTGCGCGCAATTTATTGTTATCAAGCATACGATAGACAGCAAGTTCAAGAACTCTTGTAGGGTTCTTGGCGAGCATATCTTTAAAAGGAGTTTCTTTACCGCCTTTTGCGTAACCTGAGTGTGAGAAATAAACCTTTTCAATGTCTTTATTTCCGGTAACTTTTATTTTAGCCGCATTGGTTACTACGACGAAATCGCCACAGTCAATATGCGGGGTAAAAGTTCTTTTATTTTTACCCATTAAGCACACCACAATTTGTGTCGCGAGGCGGCCTAATGTTTTACCTTCGGCATCAAAGTGATGCCATTTTCTTGTTGATTCCACTTCTTTAACTGAAGGGAGTGTTGTTTTTGTCATTTTATACCTTTGTGTTTTATAGGATTTGACTCGGGTCCTATTATCACAATTTTACTTCGCGCGACCACAGCGCGAAAAATTTGTTAAAATATTCAGCACTTTATTTTTACATAAAAATTTGGTTGGGATAGGATTCGAACCTATGTAGGGCGTAGCCCGACGGTTTTACAGACCGTTGCTTTTGACCACTCAGCCACCCAACCTTTTAAATTTATAAAAAACAAAGAACTAAATTTAAGTTTAATTACTTCCTAAACTTGATAATTAATTATAGCAAATATTTTAGTTTAAGTGCAAATAAAATAAATTTTCAGACGGTAAAAATTTTTTCGTGTTTTGTTTTAAGAGGGGGAAAAAACAAAAATAACAAAATAAAAATCCCCCGCGTTTTGCGCGGGGGAAATTTTAATTAAACACCTTTATGCTTGTGGGTTAGCATTTTGGTCAACAGATTCTGTTCTCATCACTTCAGCAATTTCTTCTGCAGAGATGAAATCTGCATCAGATTGTGTTACAGTTGCAAAGGCTGTTGCTCCGTTTGATCTTGAAGAAGATTCCAAAGTACTAATACCTTTGCGTGATAATTTCTGTTTGATGCTTCTTTCAATAGCAGTCATTTTCTTGTCGGCCATATCACAAGTCATTCTGTTTTCACAGTAATCATCACCTTCATTTATCGGCGTTATCAAAACGAGTCTATCAGGTGCTTGAACATCTTTAGAGGCCGTATATTCAGCAGCTGCACCGAGAGAACCACAAGGATAAGAGATAAATGCAAACTCTGTGCCGCTTGCGCTAGGCTGCTTGATAAGACGATATGAAGGCTTCTTACCTGCTTTGCTTACAGGGCCAAGAGTGTTTGTGAAACCTCTGTAACCAGGATAAGAAATTTCCTTTTTAACATCTATTTCGAACTCTGACAAGTTACCAATAACTTTATCCATGATGTACAAGTTGCGGTCTTCACTCAATGCCTTATTACAATCACCCAATTCCTCAAAACCGGAATCCCACATGGTGTTTTGGCGTTTCGGTTTCTTTAATGCACCGTTACCGTGTACACTTGTTGTACACCCTACGCTGTCTGCACCAGGTATCATGTACGGATCGTGTGAACCGCGTTTACTTGCATAACCATAGTAGTATACACTCTTTAATTGTTGTATATCCGGATCATCAGAACCCAATATTGCTTCTAATTGTTTTACTTGGTTAAAGCAATTTCTGATTTTACCGGTTATATCATTTATAGTTCTTTGGCCTGCCCTAACGTCAGCATTGTCATACAAGGAAGGTCCGCAGAAGTTGCAGGCATTTACTAGGTTAACATCCACTTCACCCGGTAATACGAGCCTCGGGAACAATTTAAACAATGTCGGATCTCCGGATGGATTGTATTTAGTGTTAAAAGATTGACCTCTAATAGTTATAAACAAGCTAGATTGTTCCAAATAGTTCAATCTTGTTGTATACGTGTTATGGGTTGCCAATGTCGCATCCATTAATTGGTTCGGTATTAACGAAAGTTGTGTATCATCGTATTCATCGACAAAGTCATAAATTCTGAAGTCACCATTTTCCCATGCCCAAGCAAGAGGTGAACATTTCGGTATCTCAGGGTAATCTACGTGGCGTTCTTCAGCATTGATGATATAATACTTCCTACCTATTAAAGTAGCATCATACACTTTACCTTTATATTCACAATACGGAACACATAACGGTATCTCATCAATCAAGCCAGCCGGGAGAAGATTATTATCTTCTACATCTTTGATTTTTACCGTCTTGTTATTGGGACAATGAATATCATCCACCCCTCTGCACAATTCTGTACAAGGAGGTTCATTATTTGTCGGGGTATAGTTCGATTCTTCCTGTAAGGGGAATAGTATTCTTTCACCGGCTAAGGTATATGTTTGGTAAGAATAATACTTCCCATTACTGTGCTTACATACCTTATCCCTATTCCTTCTCTCAAGACTACAACTATCAACGACATTACACCATTGATAGTGGCAGATACCGCTGTTTGCATAATCATCAACGAAGTCTGCAGGTGTAATTTCGTTTAGAGAAATACCTTTGAATTTGCTAGACCCGGTTATTATATCTTTGTTTAACTTAGATTGAGATGTAACAATCCAGAATATTCTACCATCACCGCGTACAGTATCGGATGATTGCATAGGATCAATAGCAATACTATATTCTTTATTGATACCTTCAACTGCTAAGTTAGTTTTATAATAGAAATGATATGCTTTCTTAGTCTCATCATATTCATATCCTGTATGCCTAACATCTCTACTGGCTTTCTCTAGTGAAATTAATCCGTATTCCTTAATGTCACGAATTTCAGGATCTTTCATGCTTGTTAATTGTTCAACAGCAATAGCAAATACATATTTACCTGCTGGATTAGGTATAAATGCTTCTGCTTCAGGTCTTGAATCAATGTTTATTGCAACGGATGGATATTTAAAGCACTCTGTTCCATCTAATATCATTTCTTCAACGAATTGTTCAGGGGAAGGAACAGCACATGAGTTAAATGAACCTTTCTTAGGATATAAATGTCCTCTCAATTCATTTATTGTCAATGCATATTTCTTTGCTGTAGGTTTACCTTCACAAATTTCTCTGGAAAATGCTGCACGAGAAGGCATATCAACCAAGGTCGGATGTACTTCCTTATTCTTGTTCTTATACTCAGGATCCTCAGATTTTTCCGTAAAGGATTTGATGAAAGAACCTGATCTAATGTTTCTTGGAACAAAGGATACAACCTTAGTTAATTTGCAGTTTGGATATTTGTTATCTCTGAAATCCTTTGCAATCTTTAAACCTTCTTCGCTTAAGTCTTGAGAATTTTCAGCCCAAACAACATATTCATTGCTATCGTAATCTTTGCCTGTACCGTTGTATTTGGCAAGTAATGCGATAACAACCCTGCTGTTAAGACGGTCACTATTTTTATATTCACTGCTGAATAAGCCTTTTTTCAATACATCAACGGAATAATAGGATATACCATCAACTGTTACACCATCACAGCCTTGATGATATTCTTTTCCGGTTAATGATTTCATCCAGTCAATTACAACATCCAAACCGACACATTCCATACGAACATCTAAGAAACTTTTTGCCTCTTTCTCTTTTTCTATGATATCACCTTTAGCTATGTTTATACACTCATTTACCCAAGAAGAATCAACGGTTTCTTCAGTTTTATTACCGTCTTTATCTTTGGTGTTTCTTGTCTTTTGTTTGTTATAGCGTGGCATTACTTCTTTACCGTCTTTAACACAAGCCCAGTCGGAATCGGCAGCACCTTTACCGAACATAGTGCTTACGTCACCGTCCTTATTGCCTGTGAATAAACAGTTCATAAGTTGGGATAAATAGTTGTACATATTGGTGTACCAAATTCTGCGTGGTTCATAATAGAGTAAGTCCCACATCTTTTGGCTGCGGGCTTGCATCATGTCCCACCACCACGGTTTATCAACGTGATAACCGTTTTGGTTGTTCGGACCACCACCGCCGGGGAGCCTTGAAGCTGCACCACCACCGCTGGGGCCACCGAAACCGGGGCCTTCACCAACAGGTTTGCCATCTATATCACGCATTTGTGCGGCAAGCAAGTTTGCTTTTGCAGGGCCACCGGCGTTCATTTCGCGGATAGAACGGTCAGCCTCTGCACGGAGGCCTTCAGTACCACGGCCTACGCCACCGCGTGATTCCATACGTTGCAAAGCAACCGGCCTGATGCCTTCTCTAAAAGCAGTACCCGGAGTTCTTGACGGGCCTTGGCCTAAAGGCAAGGCATGGCTAATACCTGAGCCACCTCTATGGCCGGGCATTTGGGAAATACGTAAGTCCTTGTTAATATTAGTAGGTTTTCTTTCAAAACTTTTGCGGACTGACGATCGTGTCGTTTTTGCATATTGAGCAGTAGCAGGTTTTTTAGTTGTTCTTGTTGTGTACTGTTCATCATAGCTTTTGCGTGTGTTATAATCAGGGGTTTTTGAAGATGATGTGGTTGTTTTTCTACTACCATATCTGCTGCTATAACCGCTACTACTGTCACCGTAACCGTCATCGGAAGAGCCGGAACCGTAAGCGCTTTTGTTTGCATCAGTGCCCATTGTTGCACCTGACTCTTTAACATCACTTCTGGCGCCGATAATCCATTTCATCGGATCTTCCATAGATCCTTCAGGCATGATATCACGCTCGCCTTCAATCCAACGGTTTTGGTCATCGGGATTTACAATACCCCAATCACCCATGCCGCCACTGGCGATATCATCGCTACCGGTTCTGCTTAAAAACGGTAACAAAAGCAAAGCAAGTGCCGCTACCAAGATGAACGGTAAATCGCGTTGCGCGCGCTGCACTAATGTACGCTTTTGCTTGTTCTGGCCCCCAACTATTGAGGGCAAACGTTTAGAGAGAGGTACAGATTTACTCTTCCTCAATTTATCACTAAACGTGAAACTATCTTTATTTGGCATAGTTATGCCTCCTTGTGTCTTTTCGCCCATTAGGGAAAATTACCCGAGCAAAAAGTTATTTACTGCCCTAAGGCAGTTTGTGCGACTGTTGCAAATCATGTGGGCTTTACTGTTTTGTTTCACAGTTGCTTGATGTGTTGCTTGACTTTTTCTTTCTGCCACCTAGTGATTAGATGGCACAAATTTTTAAATACCAAAAGAATAATGCTCATGTTTTCTACACTCTAACCGAAAGGTTAAAGTTAAAAATACAATAACACTACCAACGGCTTAACTGATACTACTACACTTATAGTTTAACATACAATTCTTAATTTTTCAAGGGGGGTACCCAAAAGTCCTATTTATTTGTTATAATGTCCTTATGTTAACATTATTCTTTATATTACTAGCGCTACTAATAATATTACTCAATGCTTTTTTTGTGTTAGGGGAATTCGCTTTGGTTAAAGTGCGCCATACCCGTTTGCAGGAACTTGCTAAAAACGGTGGATACAAAGAAAAACTGATGCTCAAAGCACACGAAAATATTGATGAATATCTTTCCGCTATACAAATAGCTATAACAATGACAAGCCTTGCCCTCGGTTGGGTAGGGGAGCCGAGTATCGGTAAAGTTCTTTCTTGGTTAATGCCAAATATTGTACCCATGCTCCCGGCTGCCGCTTTGCATATAATTTCTTTCACACTAGCATTTTTAATAATTACATCTTTACATGTTGTATACGGGGAGCAAGTGCCCAAACTCCTTGCCATAAAGTACCCTGAGCAGGCCCTAAAATATATAATTGTTCCGTTACACTATTTCTATATAGTTACAAATGTTTTTAAAAACATGTTAGTTTGGGCAGCATATCAGACTTTAGATTTAATAGGTGTAAACCCTCATAAACAGGAAACTCCTCTTTCCCAGGAAGAACTTAGAATGATGTTTTCAAAATCTCAGGAAGGGGGGAAGTTTTCCTTGCGCCGCTTGATGATGTTTGAAAACTTGTTTGATTTCGAACAAGTGAAAGTCAAAGAAATTATGACACCGCGTGAAAAAATTTCCGCATTAAAAAAATCTAATACTTGGCCGCAAAATTTGGAAATTATAAACAAACGCAAATTTTCCCGCTATCCGCTTTATACTGAAACTATCGACGACGCAAAAGAATATGTTTTAATTAAAGAAATGTCACTTGAATCTTTAAGTGAAAAGTCTCTGCAGCCGATTGAAGAACGTTTTACTTATAAACTTTTAACACTTGATGAACACACACCCGTTGAAGCCGCTTTAAGGGAATTTCAGACGAACAGAAACCATCAAGCTTTAATTAAAAATGATAAAGAGGAAGTTATCGGACTTCTTACTTTGGAAGATGTTTTAGAGGAACTTGTCGGCGAAATTCGTGATGAATATGAAAAACCAAATGCTTTGTTAATCAGTAATTTTTTGGTGCCGGGTGCTTGTGTTATCAATTTAAAATCTACAAAAAAAGAAGAAGTCTTCGACGAAATGTTAAATGCTTTGTATAAACAAAAACCGACATTTGCAAAAGAACAGGCAAAAGAATTTATTTTAAAACGCGAGCAAATAATGTCTTGCGCTTTGGAAAAGGGTGTGGCTTTCCCACATGCCAGGGTGGCTTCTTTAGCGAAACCTTTGGTAAGTGTAGGTATATCAAAAAAAGGTATTTTGTTTGACGGTACAAACAATAATGTTAAACTTGTCTTTTTAATTTTGACACCGTTTAAAGAGCCTGCCTTTCAACTTAAAATACTTGCGGAACTAGCTGCGGTTTCATCTACAAAATTTGTGCGTGATAGATTAATATCTGCTAAAACCCCGGAAGAAATTGCTGAAATTTTTCTTGCTTTTGAAAATACTGTTCCGGCTGATTAATTGATTTAGTAAATAATGTAACCAATAAAAAACCCCGTCTTAACGACGGGGTTTTTATGTCAGTTAACATCTTTGTTATTTCATATAAGGTGCTTCATCAGCAATTGCTTTACCTACTAATTGTAAATATTGGACGAAAGTATTGTTTGTTTTCTTTGCACTTTTATCCGATTGTTTACTATTTAAAGTTACACGGTGATTTGTAGCAACTGTGTCAAGATCTCTAACATGATTCGGTACTGCTGGGGTTGTATCGTGTCTTGCATCTCTTACAGCGTTTCCAATGGCAGCCCTGTGACCTTCGGGGCCGACATAAGGGTTATAATTGTTGCTTGTTTTATGAGTGCTAGAAACCGTAGGTGTATTTTGGGTTTTTTCTCTCTTTTCCTGCGGTTTAGCGGTTTGGTTTTTGCCGAGATTTTCAAGTGCCAACATATGTCCTTCGCGGCCGCCATAAGGATAATAGGCCGGGACCGGGGTTGTATCAGCCGGTTTTGCTTGTTGTACCGTTTGTTGTTGAGGTTCAACAGTTTGTTGATTTTTTACCGGGTTTTGGTCTTGCGGATTGCTCTCTTTATGATTTTGTCTGATTCTTGCAAGGGCATTATCTGCGATATATGACATTTTACTGCCTGGGCCGCCAACATAATCTTGTGCTGATAATACGGCTGGTGTTACTGCTACTAATGCTAACGCTAATACTATTTTTTGTGTTTTCATTTTATTTTCCTTTATTTAATAGTTTCAGGTTGGCTATGCCTTTTCTTTAACGGGAAGATTGACCGTTAAAAATATTATTTAGTTTCCCTTACTTACTACTACTCTTCATTTTATAGGTTAGGTTCGATTTTTAATATAGTTTTTTTGTCCTAACCTTTACTACATTTACTACTTGAACTACTTTACTGCTTTACTACTTTTACTGCTTTAAATTTTTTGCCCTTGTTTATAAGTTGGCGGCAACCTCCAAAATAAAAACCCCGCTTTTTTATCAGCGGGGTCTTAAAAAATAAAATTTAAAATTTGTTTTGTCAAGGCCTCGCTGTTATTGGAATAAATTTAATAAACATGTTAAGCATAAACATACCAATAATAGAAAGGCTAATAAAAGAAACACCTGCGCTTTTTAAAACTAAAGCGTTGTCAAAATTTTTAAAATTTAAAGTGTTCTTTTTCATAACAAAAAAATTGTATAACATTTTTTTATGTTTGTCAACACTTTTTTAAAAAAATATTTTTTTACGTCGGAAAAATTGTTAAAAAATAATTTGCAATTTCCAAAATTTTTTTGTAACAAAATTAAATTTGATATTTTTTTGTGATAAAAAATTTAATAAAAAACCCCCGCATTTTGTGCGGGGGGAAAATATTTTTTGCAATTTATTTTTGGTATTTCTTTCTAGCTGTGTAATGTGTATGCAATAACTCGTGTGCTTTACCATGTAAAGGTTCACCTAAGAAATCTTTATATAATTTCTTAACTGCTTCATTATCATGGCTGCAGCGGAGTTTCATGTGTGAATCTTCACTGTATAACCCTTTTGCTCTTGCAGCACGAAGTTCATTTGTTACACCAAACGGCTGACCGCCGCCGGCAACACAACCGCCTGTGCAAGCCATAACTTCAATAAAGTGATAAGGAAGTTCTTTGCCTTCCTCTCTGGCTTTCCTGACGATTTCTAAAAGTTTACCGACATTGCCAAGCCCATGTGCAACCGCAACGCGGACTTCTGTGCCTTTGACGTCGATTTTGGCTTCTTTAATACCTTTTAAACCGCGGACTTTTTTGAAGTCAATGCTTTTTGCATTTTCACCTGTAACTAAAAAGTATGCGGTCCTTAAAGCCGCTTCCATAACACCGCCGGTCGCACCGAAGATTGTGGCTGCACCGGTGTATTCAGCTAAGATATGATCACCTTTGCGGGGGGTAAGTTTATTAAACTCAATACCTGCTTGTTTGATCATGCGGGCAATTTCGCGTGTGGTTAAGGAAACGTCAACATCAGGGTAACCGCTGCTTGCTAATTCTTTGCTGCGGCCGATTTCAAATTTCTTCGCTGTGCAAGGCATAACTGAAACTACAAAAACATTTTTCGGGTCTAAATTATGTTGTTTTGCATAATAAGTTTTTGCAAGTACGCCGACCATTTCATGCGGTGATTTTGCACTTGAAACATTATCTAACATATCACTATGATATTTTTCAAGGTAATCAACCCATGCAGGGCAGCAGCTTGTAATCAAAGGTAAAACACCTTTATTTGTAAGGCGGTGTTTAAACTCTGAAGCTTCTTCCATAATTGTTAAATCAGCACCGAAGTTGGTATCCAAAACTGCATTAAAACCAAGTTCATAAAGTGCAGCGGTAAGTTCGCCGGTTAAATTTTTACCGACGGGGTAACCAAATGCTTCACCGATTGCAACACGTACTGCCGGTGCAAATTGTACAACACAATGTTTATTAGGATCGCGTAAAGCATCCCAAACTTTTTGTGTGTCATCTTGTGCTACGATTGCACCCACAGGGCAGTGTGCCGCACATTGACCGCAGTTAACGCAAGGTGAATCTTTTAAATCAACGCCTGCGGGGCGAAGTGTGGTTTTGATACCTCTGTGTTGGAAAGATAATGCCCAAACATTTTGAACTTTTTGGCAAACTTGGACACAGCGACCGCATTGTATACATTTTGCGGTATCAATGCAAATACCTTTTGCGCTGTTATCTTTATAAGTAGGGCGGATATTTAAAATATTGGGGTAATGATTTTCCCTAATACCGAATTCCGCACATAAATTTTGAAGTTCGCATTGTTGGTTTTTTGCACAAGTCAAACAATCTTTGGGGTGGTTTGACATAATGAGTTCAAGGACACTTTTTCTTACTGCGATAAGTTCCGGATCATGGGTAATAATTTTCATACCTTCCGTTATTGCAGTTGTGCAAGCGCGGAGCATTTTGTTGGAGCCTTCTACTTTAACAATACAAAGCCCGCAACCGCCGGTTGCTTCAAGGTCCTCGTGGTGACATAAAGTAGGAATTTTAACATTCGCTGCTTTAGCTGCTTCTAAAATTGAAGTGCCTTCTTTTACTTCTACAGGTTTTCCGTTTATAGTTGCTTTAATCATAATTCACCTTTATTTTTTAACTATTGCTTTAAATTTGCAATTATTGAAACAAAGACCGCATTTAATACATTTTTCCTGATTAATTACGTGTTTTTGTTTGACTTCGCCGGTAATAGCACTTGCAGGGCAAGCACGTTTACACATACCGCAGCCGATACATTTATCGGTTATTTCGTAGCGGACGAGTTTAGAGCATTTACCTGTTTTGCAATGTTTTTCATTGATATGTTCTGCATATTCTTCCGGGAAGAATTTTAAAGTTGATAATACCGGGTTCGGTGCTGTTTGCCCTAAAGCACAAAGTGATGCTTTTTGCATTGCATGTGCAATGTCTTTAAGTTTTTCAACATCTTCCGGTTTACCTTTACCTTCGGTGATTCTGTTAAGAATTTGAAGCATTTGATATCCGCCGATTCTGCATGGCGCACATTTACCGCAAGATTCATCAACACAGAAATCAAGATAGAATTTTGCGATATCAACCATACAATCGGTTTCATCCATAACGATAAAACCACCTGAACCCATGATCGCACCGATTTCTTGTAAAGATTCATAAGTAATATGCATGTCAAAGTGTGCCGGGTCAATAACACCGCCGGACGGACCGCCGGTTTGAACAGCCTTTGCTTTGTCACCTTTTAATGGACCGCCACCGATATCGTAAACGATCTCCCTAACGGTAATACCCATAGGAACTTCAACAAGGCCGGTATTTTTAACCTTACCTGTCATGGCAAAAACCTTGGTACCTTTTGATTTGCCTTCACCCATCTTGGAGTACCAATCGCCACCATTTACCATAATATAAGGTATATTAGCAAGTGTTTCTACATTGTTAATAGCCGTTGGTTTACCCCAAAGCCCGCAAGTAGCCGGGAATGGTGGTTTCGGTCTGGGTGTACCGCGGTTACCTTCAATAGAAGTAATCAAAGCGGTTTCTTCACCGCACACGAAAGCACCTGCACCGTATCTGATTTCAAGGTCGTAATTAAATTTTGAACCTAAAATATTTTTACCTAAAAGGCCCATTTTGTAGCAGTCATCAATTGCTTTTTGAATGCGTTTAATGGCAAGGGGGTATTCGGCACGGATGTAAAATAAACCGCGTGTTGCACCGATTGTATAACCGGCAATAATCATACCTTCTACTACTGAGTGGGGGTTACCTTCAAGCAAAGAACGATCCATGTAAGCACCCGGGTCACCTTCGTCACCGTTGCAAATCATGTATTTAACTTTGCTTTTTGGTTTTCTGGTTAAATCCCATTTAAGCCAGGTAGGGAAACCTGCACCGCCACGTCCGCGAAGGCCGCTTTTCTTCATTTCTTCAATTACGCCTTCCGGGCCGATTTCAAAAGCTTTAAGTAAACCTTGATAACCGTTGTGGCCAATATATTCATTGATATCTTCCGGGTTAATTTTACCGCAATCTGCAAGTAAGATACGATGTTGTTTTTTGTAAAAAGGAATGTCTTCATGTGTTTTGCAGTGTTTTCCGTCAACAGGGTTCGTGTAAAGTAATCTTTCAACGACTTCACCTTTCAAAACAGTTTTTTCAACAATTTCCGCGACATCTTCCGGTTTAACTTTTGTATAAAAAATTTCACCGACGCTTACAAGCGGCCCTTGTGCACAGAACCCTTGGCAACCGCTTTTTGAAATATAAGTAGAATTTTCACGGCAACCGTCTGTAATTTCTAAGCAGAAGTCCAAACCGCGTTTTTTATATTCTTCTTGGAAGGCCTCATAAACTTTTTGAGAACCGCCTGCGATACAACCTGTACCGCCGCAAATAACAACACGGTTTTTAATTTTTGCGTATTGTTTATTAAAGTTTTCTTTAATTTTATTAATTTTATTGTTCATGGTTATTTAGCCTCACCTTTTGTGGTTTCTTCTATAATACCTTTAATATCGGCAGGTTTAACTTGCCCGTGAATATGGCCGTTAATTGAAATTACAGGTGCAAGACCGCAACAACCGATACATCTAAGTGCTTGAACGGAAAATTTACCGTCTTCTGAAGTTTGCCCGGCTTTAACATTGATAACTTTTTCAAGTTCTGCCAAAAGTTGTGGTGCGCCTTTTAAATAACAGGCAGTACCTGTGCAAACAGAAATTTGATATTTTGCCGGAGGAGTTAATTTAAAGAAGTGATAAAAAGTTAACACTTCATAAATTTTTGCTAAAGGAATATTTGTTTGTTTTGCAATTTCCATAGCAGTTTCCCTTGGAACATACCCGCATGCATCTTGAACAGAATGCAGCATCATGACTAAACTGCCTTCAACATTTTTCCATTTATTGATTATGGCAGTCAAGTCTACTTTTGAAGCTGTAGTTTCATTTGACATTTAATGTCCTCCTAATTTTAAATTATTTATCCGATCTCGCAAAAACTACCGGTAAAGGTATTTCACCGATCGGTGTTTCAAAATAAATCGTTCCGACAACTTTATATTTTACGGATTGAGAATTTGCTACCACAAGCCCTATAATGTTTTTACCGACCTGTGAAAAAGGTACATTTATTGTAGCTTTTTGAACTTGTGTGGTTTGCGGTGCTATTACAAATTCTCCTAAATTAATGTCGCTAATAGGTGAATCATTTAAATAAACTTTCCCTACAAAACGTTTCATTCTCGCATTTGTTGTTTTACTTTTGTTTGTAATAGCAAGGGAAACATCCGCTGAAAGGTTATTTAAGGAATATTCTGTTACTTCAACGCCGGCTAAATCATATTGGCAATTTGCGGTTTGTTGCATTTCTTGGACGGTGGTACAAGCACATAAGAAAGTAACGGAAAGCAAAAAGAAGAATAGTTTTTTCATTTTAACCTCAAAATGTTTTATAATATTACTATATACATTATACGAAATTTTTAAACACATTAGTAGAGGGTTTTATGATTAACTTTAAAAAGCAGGTACTTGAAACATTTACAAAATATGCACAAATTGAAAGCGGTAGTGATTTTAAATCACAGTCCACACCTTCCACACAAACACAAGTGGAATTTGCAAAAATACTTAAAGCAGATTTGGAAAAGTTAGGTTTACAAGATATTAAATTGGCATCAACTTGCCATTTGACGGCTAAACTTCCGGCAAATGTTGACGGAAAATATCCTGTCGTTGGTTTTCTTGCCCATATGGATACTTATCCGGAAGGCACAATCGGCCGCCAGGTTAAAGTTTGTTTACACCCAAATTATAAAGGGGGGGATCTTGTAATAAATAAGGAACTTGGTGTTATTTTGAAACCGGAACTTTCACCGGCTTTAAAAAAATGTATAGGGCATGATTTGATAACTTCTGCTGGGGATACTTTACTGGGTACTGATGATAAAGCCGGCATTGCCATAATAATGGAAATGTTAAAGTATTTGATCGCACACCCTGAAATTAAACACGGTGATATAAGAATTGCTTTTACCCCTGATGAAGAAATTGCACGCGGTCCGGATAATTTCGATGTTCCTGCATTCGGTGCCGATTTTGCTTATACATTAGACGGAGAATGCGGTGACGGCATCGCTTACGAAAACTTTAATGCCGCAACAGTTAATATTTCCGTAAAAGGTGTTTTGGCACACCCAGGGCAAGCAAAAGGAATAATGGAAAACCCTGTTAGAATTTTAGCTGACATTATTTCCAAATGGCCTGAAAATAAACTTGCTGAAACTACTGAAGGCCGCCAAGGTTTTTTAACTTTTATCGATAGTAAAGCAGATTTTACTACTGCCACAGCAAGTGCTATGGTTCGCTCTTTTGAAGAAACTGAATTGCACGCCATGGTAAAAGAACTTGAAGATATTATTGCAGATATCCGCAAAAAATATCCCGGTTCGGAAATAAAGGCTGATACAACGTATACTTATAAAAATATGCGCCCTGTAATTGATAAAAACCCTATGGCAGTCAAACTGGCAAAAGAGGCTTTTAAAGAATGTGGCCTTGTTAGTGAAGGTTCCCCGATTCGCGGTGGTACAGATGGTGCCCGTTTAACTTATATGGGTTTAATAACTCCTAATTTGGATGCAGGTTATGCAACGCCACATGGACCTTTCGAATGGGCCTCTTTGGATCAAATGAGTAAAATTATAAATGCGCTCATTTGTTTATGTGAGAAAATAACAAAATTAGGTTAATTAAATTATTGTTATTTTAGCACAATGCAAAAAAATTTGCTATTATAGATGTATGATAACATATTCACTTGCTTTATTATTTTGTTTGGGATTACTTTTTTACTTTATAGCAAAGTATAAAGAGAATGACTTGCAAGAAGAATTTTCTTGGGAAGATGAATTTGAACGCGCAGAAAAGGAATCTGACGACGAAGGGACACCTGTTTCTGATAAGGATCCAGAACAAACTTCCGTACAAAATTTCTTTGAAGATGTAAAAGAAGAAGCCAGTGCAGTTCAGCAAGTACAAAAATTATTTTCGAAAACAGATGCTTTACCCGCTCGGGATATTTTTGATCTAAAAGATAAAGTTAAAGATTTTTCTTATACTTTAGAGGAAAATCGCTTATTGGAAGAAAAACATTATAATGAATTAAAAACTTCAGTTGAAAATCTTCAAAAACGTTTTTCTTCTTTTGAAAACGAGTATATTAACAATCTTTATCCTATACTGAATAATTTGATCAAAGAACTGGAAAATTTGCAAAATAAAAATACAAACAATTAATTTGTTTGAGATAACTTTCCCAGAAAAACTGCTTCAAATAAATTACGGAATATTATAAAATAGATTATATTTCCTAATCAAAATATAGTAAAATATTTTATATATGAAATTAAATAAGAAAATTGCTAACGGGGGGGATTTGCCCTCTAAAAGTATTCCTTATATAGTAAAAGATGGGGATGTAAATTTAGCTTTATCCGGGCATTACATCTGTGTGTATATTTTGGACAAAGCAGGCAATTATTCTTATGTTTACGGATCACATCGTATTTTTGAGGATCATTTTAAAAATAATATTAAAACTAATGATGTCCATCGCTATGCACGGGATGTCGCTTTTACCGGCAAAAGTGTTTCATATGAATGGTTTGAAAGTTCTTCTGTTCCGACATTTTTTCGTACGGTAATTATGCCGTTGAGCGATGAAAAGGGGAAAGTATCTTCCTTACTTTTTGTTATCAGTGAATTAGATGAAGTATTTATACGTAATGATAAAATGATTTTGGCAGAAAAAACCGGTGAAAGTTTTGTTCGTATCATAATGAGGGCAAGGGAAGAAGAAAAACGTTTAGTAACATCTGCTGTGCACGATCAGTTGGGAAATTTTTCAATAAGAACAAATGCTTTAATTGAGATTTTAAAGGAAGATATACTTAATAAAAGTTCTAAGGATGCCCTTAAAAGTTTACATGCATTAGAGTTGACCGTACAAGAATCTGTAAGATCTATGAGGGAAATTATAACTTCTTTGCGCCCTCTTCAATTAGATTCGGTTGGGCTGGATGCTTCTATTAAAGAATTGTTAGAAAAGATATCACAAACAGAAAGTATAAAAATAAAGTATTCCTATAAGATTAAAGAAAAGACTGTGCTATCCAAGCACATAAAACTAGTATTGTACAGAACAGTACAAGAGGCTTTAAATAATACCGTTAAGCATGCTAAAGCAAAAAATTTGACGGTAGAATTAAAAGAAGATAAAACCTACCTTTATCTAACAGTAAAGGATGACGGCAAAGGTTTTAGACCTCAAGTTCAAAGGAGTGTTAAAAGCTTAGGGCTTGAAGGTATGAAGGAAAACATTGCATCTATAAAAGGTACAATGAAATTAACTACTAAAATTGGGAAAGGTACAGCAATCTTCGTGAGATGTCCCAAATTTAATTATGAAAGGTAAATTATGATAAAAGTAATAATGGCTGATGACCACGTCATCGTTAGGCAGAGCATACGCGCTGTGCTGGAAAGAAAAAGATCAGATATAAAAGTTGTCGCCGAAGTTTCAAACGGTAAAGAACTTTTACAAGCGGCAAAACAATATAAAGCAGATGTTTATATCGTTGATATCTCTATGTCCGTTTTAAACGGTATTGACGCAACACAAAAATTAACCAGAATGCAACCCAACGCAAAAGTTATAATATTAAGCATGTTTGACGATAGAGTTTCTGTAGAAAATGCAGTCAAAGCAGGTGCTAATGCTTTCGTGGTTAAAGAAGCAACAATAAATGAAATAATTGAAGCAATAGATGAAGTTTGTGCAGGGAAATTCTTTCTTTGCTCACAAGTTTCGAAATATTTAATCAGAGGATTTTTAGATAATTCAACAGACGGCCGCCGTGTGCCTAAAGGGCATTTAACACATAAAGAACGCCAAATTTTACAGCTGATTTCCGAAGGTTACAGTAGTAAAACTATTGCCGAAGAATTTAAACTTTCCTTAAACACTATTCACGTCCACAGAAACAATATTATGAGGAAACTTAATATTCATAAGCAAGCGGAACTTATTCGTTACGCAATTAAAGAGGGCATTGCCCATATTTAATTTATGAGAATTATCGCCGGTACGGCACGCGGAAGGAAGTTGTTTTCTGTTTCAAAGAAACTCCCCGTTAAGCCGATTTCTGACAGGATAAAACAATCCGTTTTTGATATTTTACGTCCAAGAATAACGGGTGCCGTATTTTTGGATCTGTTTGCGGGAACGGGTAATGTTTCTATGGAAGCATTATCTCGCGGAGCTTTAAAAACCGTTTCTGCAGAAAAGGAAATTGCCTGCCTAAAAGCCATTAAAAAAAATGCAGATCATCTTGGTTTTACCGATAGGGCAACTATTTTAAAAGCGGATTTGCTAAAACCACTTGCGTGGCTTGCATCTTACTCGGAAGGTGAAGGTTTTGATATCATCTTTATGGGCCCACCGTATAGGGATATAAAAAATACGCCTTTGTTTTTTACAGGACCGGTTTTACAGCAAATTGCCGATTCAAAATTACTTGCACCGAAAGGTTTGATAGTAGCCCAGCATCATAAAAAAGAAACATTCGCTGTGCCCGAAACTCTTCAAATTATACGGGAGGAAAAGTACGGGGACACCACTGTCCACTTCTTACAATATAAATGATACCCAATAATTATCACGAACTTAATTATTCAAAGATAGCGACATATCAGTTCTGCCCTTTCTTGTATAAATTAAAATATATTGAGGGCAAACGTGAAGGCCTTGTGCCGGTAACTTCGCTAGGAGTATCAATTCATAGAACTTTGGAACAATATCACACAAATAGTAATGATCCTGACAGCTTGCTTGTTTATTATAATCGTTGTTTTCTTGGGGCAGGTTACTCAAGTGCTGCCGAACAGATGGAGTATTATTTAAAAGGTAAAAGAATAATTGAAGAGTATGCAAAGCATGATAAGGATAGAAAAAGTGAAATTTTAGGTTGTGAAAAAGAATTTATTTTTGAACATCAAGGTTGGAAGTTCAGAGGTAAAATTGACCGTTTTGAAAAGTTGCCTGATGGAACTTACCATGTAATTGATTATAAAACAGATGCCAAAATAAATGAAAATTTCGATGTAACAAAATCCCTGCAACTTGCACTTTATAGTATCGGTGCAAAACGAGCCTGGGGGAAAACGGAAGGTAAAGCAAGTATTTATTTTGTAGCATTAAATAAAATATTTTCTATTCCTTTCAAAGAAATAGATGAAAACTCAGTTTTAGATAAATATATAGAAATAGGTAACAAGTTAGAAGGGGCGGAATTCCCGCCTTGCACAAAATCTTGTGCACAATGTTTGATGCGTATGCGTTGCCAACATTCTAGCCATCCGGAAAAATATGTAAAACTTGATAATTTATAGGTGATAATATGAAAAAATTTATTTTAGGTGTTTTAATAGGTATCATAATTGCGCTTAGTGCTTTCATTGCTTTGAAGCAAGACGGGCAAAATATCTCATCTTCTGGAAATAATTCCAGTAGTGCATTAAATAAAATAAGGCTTCAAAAGAATTATCAAAATGATACAGAAGAGAAATTACAAGAAGCTGTTTTAAATTTATCTAAAGCAAATAAACCAGAAGACATTTTAAAATCACTTGATGAAATTTTAAAATACCGCCCACAAGATGCAAATGTTTATGCATTAAAAGCGCAAGTATTACAAAAACAAGGTAATTTACCTGCGGCACTTGAAGCCATAAATAGAGCAATTTCCATAGATCCTAAAAATCCAAATTATTATCAAATGCGTGCAGAAATAGAATTTAACGCCGGTAATTTTAGTAAAGCCGAACGAGATTTTACCACTGCGGCGCAACTTTCCGGTAAAGCTGACAACTATTATAACCGCGCAATAGCAAACTTAAATTTGGGTAATTATGCGGCGGCAAATAATGATTTTAAAAAAGCAAGTGACCTTTATAGAAAAGAAGGCAATTTGGGTGCTTCAAACCAGGCACAAAATATATCTCAAATGTTGACTAAGAATATGCCTAAACAAGCAACTAAAATAAAAGCAAATAGTGCTGCAACAAATAAACCGAAGAGAAAAGCACCAGATAATGCTGTAGTGAACCAAAAGGTGATGAACCAAATTTCTAAATCTTTAAAACATTTTTCGGAAAGTGAAACTTTAAAAGAATTCAAAGATTATTTTCCGGAAAGCGGTGATGCTATATCTTCTTTGTCAAATTTACCTATAGAAATGCCTAAAACAGAAACTCCTACGCCACAAAAGGAGGAAGCCATACCGACTTTGGAAGAAACGATTAAGCAACAAAATATTAAGGCTCCTAAAATAAATAAAAAAGACTTGCTAAAAGGCTCTGCCTTGGAAAGCCTTACTAAAGCTAAAAAAATGTTGGCTAATAAAGATTTTGAAGGTGCTAAATCTGTATTAGATTCGGCAATAAATAATTATCCGGATAATGACTCTTTATATTATCAACGTGCCCAGGCAAATTATCAAAACGGTGATTATAAAGCCGCATTAGCTGACTTAAATAAAGCACTGGAATTAAATCCCAACAACTATCAAGCAGCTTTAAGTAAAGGGGATTTGTTTAATAGTTTGGGCCAAAGCAAACAAGCCAAAAAAGCTTATTTAGAGGCAGCTGATCTTGCTGCACAGGCAGGTAATGCAAGAGCTGCGGAAGATGCTCAAACCAGATATCAACTGCTTGAAGGTAAAGAAATTTCAGCACGCAATAATCAACGGTTTGCTGAAGCTTCAAATGCATATAAAAACGGTGATTATAGTACGGCAATAAATTTATTTAATCAAATTTACCAGGAAAACCCTGACGGTGCTAATGCTTTTAATTTAGGTTTGGCTTATATGGGCCAAGGTAATATGCAAGAAGCAAATAAAATGTTTGTACGTGCTGCCGAAGATAAACCGAAAGATTTAAATGTACAGTTAGCTGCGGCACACTCATCAGTAGGAATTGAGGATTTTGATAGTGCAAAAGAATATTTAGATAAAGCTAAGGAAATCAATGATAATAGCCCTGATGTGTGGGCATTATCTGCACAGGTTAATGTACATGACGGGAATTATGCCGAAGCAAAAAATGATCTTAAAAAAGCTTTGGTCGGTTTTGAACAAAAACTAGGTGAAGTAACTAATGAGAACGAAAGGCAACAAATTGAAAAACAAATTTCCGAAATTAATGCTTATCTGGAGCAAATGGCGCAAGCAGGAATTTAATTTATGGAAAATACTTCTTTGTTTCAGCAACTTTTTAATACTTTCAGCGCAGGCAGAACACCTGGTAGTCAAGATCTACCCGCCGGGAAAATGTACCAGATTTTGGAAGATCCTTTCGGGCTTTGGTGCCATTTCCACGCACCTAAAAATGAGGCCGTTGAAGAACCTAATTTATACGAAAATTTACGCGGTAAAACCGATAGATTAATACGTGAACATTGGATTTATGATCACTGCAAAAACCCTGTTATAATCACAGGAGTGGATAATGAAAAATTTTTAAAAACTTTAGAGGCCATGCAAGACGGTGCGGAGGGTATTATCGGCGGCACTTTATGGGATTTACGCCAAGAAGACGGCCTTTACGGCGGTGTAAATTTTTTGTTAAAAGTCCCGCAGGGGAAAAGTGTTTTTGGGGCGTATCACTATAAAATCGTGCAACTTAAACGCGCCGGGGAAATGAAGGAACATTATGCTTTGCAAACTGCACTTTTAAATAAAATTTTAACGGAAATTCAGGGTTATGATGCAGGTGAGGCTTTGTTTATTTTTAAAGCAAAAGAACAAATTTTAACTTGCGCGCGCGTTATGGAGCGTGCAAAAAATGCGGCAGCACTTTATCACTCAATAAGAAGAGGGGAAACAGTACCCGAAGCCAATAAACCCCCAAAGGGTGCACTTTCACCTTGGCGAGTTTATGCAAATAAATATGTTTTTGAAAAACATGATTTGGTTTTAATTCCGCATTTAAATAATACCATGCGTGCGATTTTGCGCGCTAATAATATTAATACTTATGATGATATTGTTGCTGTCGGTTTTGAAAAAATAAAAGAGTTACTTTCCGATCCTACTTACCCGGAAAATACCCCTGTTTTAACATATGCGCATGCTTTGGCTTATGTTAAAAATAAACCTGTTTTGAGGGCAAAAGGTAAATTCCCGCCACCGACTAAAAAACGCAATTTGTATTTTGATTTTGAGGCAACCGAAACTTTCCAGGAAAATAATGTATCTTTCATTTACCTAATAGGTGTTTGGGATAAAGAGGAAGATAAATTTGTCCCGTTTGTTGCAAAAGAAGAAAAGGAAGAAGAAATAATTTTCAAACAATTTGCAAATTATGTTGCAGATTGCGGGCCGGATACGGTTTTGTATCATTGGACGGAATATGAAGTCAAAAAAATGAAAGCGCTTTGCAACAAATACCCGAATATTAAGGCGGAACTTGAATATCTTGTTTCCGTTTGCCTTGACTTAAAAATTGAAGTGGAAAAAGCTTTTTATTTACCTTCACCGAGTTTATCTTTAAAGGCGGCCGCGCCGGCTTTGGGTTTTAATTGGCGCCAAAAAGACTGCGGTGCGATGGATAGTATGGTTTATTTCACCAAGTGGCTTAAAGACGGCGATGAAACCGCACTCAAAAAAGTTTTGATGTATAATGAAGATGACTGCATTGCAATGCTAAAAGTTGAACTCGCGTTGTGTGATTTATTGAAGCGCGGTGAAGTGTTAGAAATCCACGAACTGTTGCCTAATTAAAATTGAATATAAGAAAGGGCTGTTTAAAACAGCCCTTTTTTAGTGTGTAAACTTGGCAAAAACTATTTACAAAAACCAACCGAATAACTTGTCAAATAAACCCTTTTTTGTTGTGTTTACTTGTTCGTCAAATGTCTTGGCAAGTTCTTCCAAAAGTTCTTTTTGGCGGGGGGTAACTTTTTTAGGTACTTTTATATTGAGCACAACACGCATTACACCTTTTTTATTCGGTTTACCCAAAACAGGCATGCCTTGCCCATCAAGCGAAAGCACGCTACCGTCAGTTGAACCTTTAGGGATTTCTACGGTTATTTCTTCTTTCATCAAATTGTTTATTTTGATTTCACCGCCCAAAACCGCTTGTGGGTAAGAAATTTCCGTATTCAAAATTAAGTCGGCATCATCACGTTCAAAAATTTTGTGTGGTTTAACTTTAACCTGCAAATATAAATCGCCGTAACCTCCGTCAAGTGTACCGATATCTCCGCCGTTTGCAACACGCAAAACACTGCCTTCTTTTATGCCGGCAGGTAGTTTGATTTTTAAAGTGTTTTTCTTTTTTGTGCGGCCGCTGCCTTTGCATGCTTTGCAAGGGCGTTCCAAAATTGTGCCTTGGCCACCGCAGTCGGGGCATGGTTGGCGCATGGAGAAAAACCCTTGGCTGAATTGCACTACACCTGAACCCTTACAAGTCGGGCAAGTTTTTGTGCTTGAACCTTCTTCCGCACCTGTTCCGTGGCAAACATCGCAAGTATCAATACGGGAATAAGTGATTTCTTCTTCTTCCACGCCGGTATAAGCTTGCTCTAAAGTAACTTCAACTTTTTGTTGTAAATCGTTTCCGCGGCGCGCACGTTTGCGCTTTCCGCCAAAACCTCCGCCGAAAGAGCCACCGAACATATCACTGAAAACGGAACTGAAAATATCTTCAAAGCCGCCAAAGCCACCGCCTTGGAAACCGCCGCCGAAACCTGCACCGTTATTTACGGCATCAGCACCGTAAGTATCATAAATTTGTTTCTTTTTAGGATCTGATAAGACCTCATAGGCTTCATTAATTTGTTTAAATTTTTCTTCCGCCTCCGGGGATGGATTACGGTCCGGATGGTATTTTAATGCCAAACGGCGGTATGCCTTTTTTAATTCTTGTTCGCTTGCGTTTCTGCTAACGCCTAAAGTTTCATAATAATCTGCTTTTGCCATAATCACACACTCAAATAAATAGCCCCTGCCTAATGTTCGGCAGGGGCTAAATTACACTTATTTACCGTCAACGACTTCTGCTTCAACTACATCATCTTTCTTTTGCTCGCCTTGCGGGTTTGCTTGTGCTTGTGCATTTGCTGCACCTGCATTGGCTTGCGGGTTTGCCTTTGCTTGGGCTTCTTTATAAATAATTTCACCCAATTTTTGGCTTGCCGTTAAGGCTTCATCTTTTGCCTTTTTGATGCGTTCTGTATCATCAGTCTTGAGGGCTTCTTTAAGTTCGGAAAGAGCCTGGTCAATTTTAAGGCGTTCGTCTTGGCCGATTTTGTCGCCATGGTCTTTTAAGGCCTTTTCGGTTGTGTAGAGGACTGTATCAGCCTCATTCTTGGCTTCAATTCTTTCCTTGGTTTTCTTGTCTTCGTCTGCGAATTTTTCCGCTTGCTTGACGAAGTTATTTACTTCTTCTTCGCTAAGTTTATTCGGGGCGCTGATAGTGATATGTTGTTCTTTATTAGTGCCCAAATCTTTTGCGGAAACTTTTAAGATACCGTTTGCGTCAATATCAAAAGTAACTTCAATTTGCGGAACGCCGCGCGGGGCTGGCGGAATACCGTCAAGGTCAAATTTACCGAGTGGTACATTGTCCTTTGCCATAGGGCGTTCACCTTGCAAGACATTGACTGTTACTGCCGGCTGATTATCTGCTGCGGTTGAAAATACTTGGGTTTTCTTTACAGGGATTGTGGTGTTTCTATCAATAAGTTTTGTCATAACACCGCCCAAGGTTTCAAGACCGAGTGAAAGTGGAGTAACATCGAGTAAAAGAATATCTTTAACATCACCCGTTAAAACACCTGCTTGAATTGCGGCACCGTCTGCCACGCATTCCATAGGGTCAATACCGCGTTCAATTTTCTTGCCGACATGTTTTTCAACATATTCTTGAACAATCGGCATACGTGTTGGACCGCCGACCATGATGATTTTATCAATATTGTTCATTGAAAGTTTACTGTCGCTGACTGCTCTATCGATTGAAGCACCGCAGCGTTCAACTGTCGGGCGGACCAAACTTTCAAGTTTAGCACGTGAGAGTTTTGTTTCCAAGTGCTTCGGGCCGTTTTGGTCAGAGGTGATGAAAGGCAAATTAATATCGGTTTCCATTGTGGTGGAAAGTTCAATTTTTGCTTTTTCAGCGGCATCTTTTAAACGCATCATGGCTTGTTTATCATTAGCCAAGTTAATGCCGGTTGTTTTCTTAAAGTCATCAACTAACCAATCAATTATGGCATTATCCATATCGGTACCGCCGAGTTTTGTATCACCTGAAGTTGCAAGAACTTCAAAAGTACCTTCACTGCTCATTTCCATAATTGTAACATCTAGTGTACCGCCACCAAGGTCAAATACCAAGATTTTTTGGTCGCGCCCTGTTTTATCAATACCGTAAGCAAGTGCGGCTGCGGTCGGTTCGTTTAATAAGCGGACGACTTCAAGCCCCGCAATTTTACCAGCGTCTTTTGTTGCCTGACGTTGGTTATCGTTAAAGTAAGCAGGCACTGTAATAACTGCTTTTTCAATAGTTGTACCCAAAAATGCTTCAGCATCTTTTTTAACTTTTTGTAATACGAAAGCTGAGAGTTGTTGGGGGGTAAACTCATTACCTCTTAAATTAAATTTATAGTTTTCACCCATACGGCGTTTAAAAGCGGTTGCGGTGCCTTCCGGGTTTAAAACTGCTTGCTTTCTTGCCGGTTCACCGACTAAGCGTTGATTATCTTTTGTAAATGCTACATAAGAGGGGAAAGCTTTACCGCCGATAGAGTTACCTTCCGCTGATGGGATAATGGTCGGTTTACCGCCTTCCATAACGGCTGCTGCCGTGTTTGATGTTCCTAAGTCAATACCAATAATTTTAGACATAATTTCTCTCCTTAAATCTTAATTTTGTTTTTCGTTTTCTTCTTTGTTATCTTCTTGTGCTTTACCTTCTTTAGTGTCGGCACATTTGCAAACTACAACTTGCGCGGGCCTTATAATTTTACCGTCAAGTTCCACCGCTTTTACAAGTTCCTGCAAAACTTTGCCGTCATCTTTTGCCGGGCAAGGTACAGTTGTGATAACTTCTTGGGTCATTGGGTTATAGGGCTTACCTACGCCGTCTAAAACCTTTAGGCCTTGGGCTTTAAAAGACTTTTCAACTTCTTCCAAAATCATTGAAAGCCCGTGTTTTAAATGTTTGAGTTCTACACCTTCTTTGTTAAACTCCCCCTTTGCTTTAAGTAAATTATCGTACATCGGCAAGAGTGATTTTAAAACCTCCGCTTTACCAAAAGAGATAAGTAAAGGTTTTTCCTTTTCCGTACGCTTTCGGTAATTTTCAAAGTCAGCCTGAAGGCGAAGAAGTTGATCCAAATAATTTTGGCTTTTTGCTTTTTCTTCCTCAAGTGCTTTGTTAAGAGGTTCTTGATCTTCTTGCATTTGTTCTTCACTGTCATCTTGAAGAGGTTCATGTTCTTCAACAAGTTCTTCTTCAAGTTCCTCTTTAAGTTTCTTTTTTGACATTACTTACCTTCCTTTTCCTCTAGTTCCGTGCGCCAATTTGTAATTGTGCTGCCGAGCATTTGGCCTATAAAGTTTACAAGAGAAATCATTTTTGTATATTCCATGTGCTTCGGCCCTACTATGCCGATAAGCCCCACAGTCTTGCCACCCACTTTACAGGCTGAGGATATTATGCTTAAATTTTTAAGTTCATGCATTTTGTTTTCTTCCCCGATTGTGACGGATACTTGGTTGTTTGCATCTGCTTTTTGCAAATTTTGCATTTTTTCATTTAAAAGCAGTGCGAATTTGTCGCGTTCTTCCATGACGCGCATCATTTGCCCAAAGTCCATAAAATCTTCGGGGGAAACTGCATCAATAAGTTCGCTTAAACCTTCAATATATAATTGGTCCGCATTTGTTTGATGTTCGGACAATTCCTTTAATATATTGTAGGCAAGTTCGGTTAAGCCTTCAGGGTCGCATTGCCCTTGGTTCAAGGCCGTCCATAAAATGCGTTGGGCAGAGCGGTAATTTTTACCTGAAATCTCATCATTAATAAACGCATTTATCATAACAAGGCGTGCGGGGGAAATCGGTTTTCTAATTCTCACCGGCCAATGTTTGATGGTGCCTTCTTCCGTTACCAAGACGGCAAGCACATTATAAGGCCCAAGCGGAATAAAATCAAGGCGTTGTACGGTGGAATCTTCCACACTGTTTTGCAGGACAAACCCTGCCGAGTGAGTTAATGCAGACAGCATTTTGCAAGTCTGTGTCATCAGGCGGTTAACTTCGCCGACATTTTGTTTATACTCCTCTTCAATTCTTTGACGCTCTTTTACCGCTAATTTTTGTATTTTTGAAAGGTAATCTACATAAAACCTATATGCTTTATCGGTGGGTATTCTGCCACCTGAGGCATGCGGCTGATATAAAAAGCCGTCCTCTTCAAGCTTTTTCATTATATTTCTTATAGTTGCGCTGGACACACCTTTTAAGCCCTTTTGGGCTACAAGTTCCGAGCCGACGGGTTTTCTGTTTTCCACAAATTCCTGGATAATCATCCTAAGGATTTTTTCTTCCCTGTCTTTAACAACTTCCGGTTTTAGTATTCTCATAATTAACCTTTCTTTTGGGCCGGGGTTTATTTTATTTTCCCTCGTGCCTTGCCACTTATTTTAGCAACCTCTTTAAGCGACTGCTAATATTGTAACAAATATTTTCAAAGTTGTCAATCCCCTTTTTAGAGTGCTAATTTAGAATATTATTTTTTAGAGGTAAATTTACATAAACTTTGCTATAATATTAGTATGAAAAATATACTAAAATTGTTTGCAGTTGTGCTTTGTTTATTGTTTTCTTTACCAAGTTTTGCGGAAGAAAAAATAAATAATTTTGAAGTCCATTTTGATTTACATGATGATAATTCCGCAACGGTAAAAGAATATATAAATTTTACGGCGGAGCATAACCAAATTTTACATGGTTTATATCGTGTTTTACCTAAAGACATAGGCCAAGATATTAAAGTAGAAAGTTTAACTTTAGATGGTGAAAAACACCCTTATAAAATAGAGAAGGGGGGAGATGTTTTAAAAATAAATTTTGGCACAAATGACCTTTTGGAAATTGGTGAACATAATTATGTATTAACTTATACTTTAAATAAAGTAATTGGAACAACGCTTACACATGATGCTTTGCTTTGGCCTGTTACGGGTGCCTCTTGGGTTTTACCGATAGATAAAGCATCATTCTTTTTAACAATTCCATATTCTGTTAAGCCAATAACAAAAAAAATCAATACTTATATTGGCAATAAAAATGAACAAAAATTTAATTGTGTAGGTGAAAATATTTTTAGTTTTGAATCTGATAAACCTCTAAATCCGGGGCAACCTTTCAGTATATATTTCCCGGTGAAAAAAGGTGTTTTTAAATTTAAGTGGTACGAAGTAAAATATATGCCGGTTTTTGTTTGTTTGCTGGTTATTATATATTACTTTATTATATGGTATCTTGTTGGGCGCGACCCGGAAAAAAAGAATTTACCCACCATGTTTAAACCGCCAAAAAATATTTCCGCAGGGTTTGCAAGTTATTTTCTAAACGGACCATTTAGTTCAAAAAATTTAGCGACGGTATTAGCATCCTTAATAGTAAAGAAAAGAATGAAAATTACTTTCCCCAAAAAGGGTGCACCCCAATGTGAAAAACTTGACGGTGGCGGTGCTGTATTAGATGAAGATGAAATACGTTTGCTTATGTGTTTTCCGTCTGAATTTAAACTAAATAGAAGTTCCTATATATATTTGGAAAAAGGTTTGTTGACAATAAACCACTATTATGAAAGCCAAATAGATAGTTATGTAATAAATAATTTTGCTTATATGCTTTTCCCAGTGCTATTTTTCGGTGCAATTATTTTTTACTTTTATATGCAGGGGGTTGTGTCCGGCGTTTTGTTTTGGGGTATAATAAACTTTTTAATACCCCTTGCCATAGGGATATATACCAAAAATATTTGGCGTGTTATTATCATTGTAGGTTCGGTTTTGATATTAAATATGATTGGTATCTCCACATTGTTATCCCCCAGCGTTTTGGCAGATCCTAATGTAATTGCTATAATAATAACTTGCTTTTTAACTGCTCTTTTTGAACATCTTGTAAATAATTTAATGCTTGATGGGGCAATTTTACGCGATGAACTTGCAGCATTTAAGAGATATATGTTTACTGCGGAGAAACACCGGGCTGCCATTTCAAAACCTTCGCTGGCAGGCCATATATTTTGTGATTATTTGCCCTATGCTTATGCCTTTGGTATGGAAAGCGAATGGTTCGATAAATTTAGAAATAAAATTGATTTCCGCTTGCAGGATATTTATGGGCCGCTGGTTTCTTCAACGGCATTAAATGTCGGTTTATTATTTACTATTTCTGCAGTGTTGCAAACTAATACCATGCTTGGTAAAGTTCCTGTTATTCCAATAGGTAAGGGTGGTCTTGGCGGTGGCGGCGGAAGATAATTATATTTGATTTTGTTCGCATGTCTTGTTTAAATTTGATAAAATATCTTTATGTTATTACCAAGAATATTAACCGCACTAGTCGGTATACCACTAGTTATTGCTGCCATTTATTATGGCGGTATTTTCTACATGGCACTTATTGCTGCCATCACCCTACTTTGTTTATATGAATATGGGGTCATCTTATTTACGGCAAAAAAACCTGTAAATAGAATTTCTTTAATAGTGTTTGGCTTTTTGATGATGATAGGGGCCACAGTCGGCACTATGCCCATTGTTGAAGGTAGCGCCGCAGTTTATTTACCTAATTTCTTTATAGCCCTTACATTATTCGGCGTTTTGTTTGTAGAAATTTTATCACCGAAGCGTTCTCTTGAAAGAGTTGCAAATACTTTCCTTGGCGTAATGCTCATACCTTGGGCTTTGGTGCATTTGGTATCTATCCGCGAACTTGAGCCTTACGGCGAATATTTCACATATATTTTATTTTATACCATTTGGATTGCTGATGTTTGTGCATATTTTATCGGCACCTGGCTTGGTAAACATCGTCTTAATAAAGCGGTAAGCCCAAAAAAGAGTTGGGAAGGTGCAATTGCGGCAGTTGTTTTCGGAACACTTGCTACTTTGTTCTTTTGGGACTTATTTATACCCGCTTATTTAACATTAAATCAAGCATTGATTTTGGGTGTTTTAATATCCGTAATCTCCCAAATTTCAGATTTAGCGGAAAGCCTTATCAAACGTTCTGCCGGGGTTAAAGATTCCTCAAGTATCTTACCCGGACACGGCGGTATTTTTGATAGATTTGACGGTTTTATTTTAACAGCGCCGATTATCTATTATGTAGCGCTTTATATGTGTAAATAATGAAGAACATTGTTGTTTTGGGGTCAACAGGGTCAATAGGTGTATCGGCTTTAGATGTAATTAAAAACCTCGGCCCTGATTTTAAGGTTGTTGCTATAACTGCAAACAAAAACATAAAATTGTTTTTGGAGCAAGTTAAAACTTTTGCACCGATTTATGCAGTTGTTTACGATAAAGAAAGTTATAAGCAAGTTAAACCTGAAATGCCCAAAACAACAAAACTTCTTGTCCCGGATATTGAAAGTTTAAATTTCCTTGCAGCTTTGCCTGAAGCAGATTTAATTATAAACGGTTTAGTCGGTAGTATCGGTTTTACGCCTTTGATTTCCGCAATTAAAGCAGGCAAAACAATAGCACTTGCAAATAAAGAGCCTATTGTAATGGCCGGTGCCACAATAATGCAAGAATGTCAAAGGTGGAATGCAACAATTTTGCCGGTTGATTCCGAGCCTTCCGCCGTTTTTCAATGCCTTGAAAATGTCGATAGCCATAGTTATCAAAAAGCGCAAGGTGTTTCAAAAATTTTGCTTACAGCTTCAGGTGGACCGTTTTTTAAATATCAGGGTTCTTTAGATGAAGTTACCCCTGAACAAGCCTTAAAACATCCGCGTTGGAAAATGGGTAAAAAAATTACTGTTGATTCCGCCACTTTAATGAATAAAGGTTTTGAAACTATTGAAATTATGCACCTTTTTAATTTACCGCTTGAGAAGGTAAAAATTGTTATACATCCGCAATCAATAGTTCACTCCGCGGTGGAATATCAAGACGGCTCAATTTTGGCAGATTTATCTAACCCCGATATGCGTTTACCGATACAATATGCAATAACTTATCCGCAAAGATTACCATCCCCTGTTAATAAACTCAGTTTGCTTGAAATGCAACATCTTGATTTTTATGAGCCTGATTTTTCGCGCTTTCCTTGCCTTGCGATTATGCTTGATGCGATAAAGAAAGGGGGGGCTTACCCTGCCGTTGTCAACGGTGCTGATGAAGTTGCAGTTGCCGCATTTTTAGATGGCAAAATTCTATTTACAGATATTGCTAAAGTTATTGCTCATACAGTTAATTTATTTAAACCTACGGATGGCCCTTTAACATTACACGGCGCAGCCGAAATTAATGAATGGGCCAAAATTACCGCCGAAGAAAGTATTAAAACTCTTTCATATAAAAAAGAAAACATATAATTTAACACTTCTTCTTAAAGGCTTTAACTTCATTGGAATAACAAAAAATTATTAAATTTTTATTGACGTTTTTTTGTTGTTTTTATAAAATATATATGTAATTAGATGTAACGTTATAAAAACAAATTAGGAGAAATTATGAATAAAAAAGGTTTTACCTTGATAGAATTAATGATATGTATTTTAATTATCG
Source organism: Elusimicrobiaceae bacterium (assembly GCA_016281355.1). Lineage (GTDB taxonomy): Bacteria > Elusimicrobiota > Elusimicrobia > Elusimicrobiales > Elusimicrobiaceae > Proelusimicrobium. The sequence continues at coordinate 40,639 of JAEEIL010000031.1, forward strand.
GTGTATTGACAACCATTGCCATACCGGTATATACAAGAGCTAGTGAAAAAGCAAAAACAACGGAAGCAATAGAAACTCTTGGAACAGTGGCCAGTGCGGAACAGAGATATGCTTTGGAAAACAACTGGTATTCAAGTGACTTTACGGATTTAGATGTTAATATAGTCAACAAGTTGGGGGAAGTAGTTGATGATGAAACTCTCAAATTAAATAATTTTGATGTTACGGTATCGGAAGGGGTAAGGGGCTTAAAAGATACAGCGTTTGTTCGGGCAGACAGGATAAAAGATAACAGGACTTCCTATGTTATATACAGATGTATAGAGAACGGTAATGTTCTATGTTTGGATCAAGATGAAACAGATAGGATAACATGTGCAGATTTAGGTTTTGAAAATGAAGCCGATTCTATGGATCCGTGTGGTGGGAATCCTGTAAATGATGCCTCAAGTTGTGGAAGGAATTCCGGTTTTTGGTCAACAGCAACCGGAACATGTTATACAAGTGCGGAAGAAAGGTGTGCCGCACTTTCCGGAACAATGGATAATGGTATTTGTAAATATACTGATAATGATAACTCAATTAGTAATCAAATTCTTGATGATGGTATGGCTTGTTATGGTAATGCAGTAGGTACTCAAACAGTTACTAACTCCGGAGAAGTATATAGACCGCAAAATGGAGATCATGCATCATATTCCGGATCATCTTGTTATCACTCAACTGTTAATGAAGGCGGAGTTTGTTACGGTAATGGGAAATGGGGGTGTTCGGAGAGTATAATTCAAAATGGAGGAAAATGTATAGCTTTAGATCAAGCGACATGCGTTGGTACTCACATTAATGAAGGAGGGATTTGTACCGGTCAAAATGTAGATAAAGCATGCTATTATTCAGAGATAAACCAAGGTGGGGAATGTCAGGCAAACGGTTATCAATCTTGTTTCGCCAGCACCATAAACGAAGGAGGTATATGTAGAGATACTCCTAACGTTACTTACGGTTGCAAACAGAGTCTTGTTAAGTCCGGTGGAGTGTGCATAGGTTCAGGTTATCAAAGTTGCAGACAACTTACTATTGAGGCGGGCGGTATTATGGTGGCAAAAAGTGCTACTGCTGGATATCTTAATAATTATGCTCCTGCAAGTGGGGATAAACCGGCAGGTTGTTGCGTAGATTGTGTAAATTCAGGATATTGTGCTTCTTCCGGACATAAATGTACCCATTTAACTGCCAAACAAATAGAAGATTATTGTGCAATGTAAAAATTATATTTTTGTGATAAATATCCCCCGGCAAAACCGGGGGATAATTTTTTAAAAATTGTTCAGTTTATGCTTAACTATTTACACAATTTTCATTTAAAACAAAGCATTGCCAATCTTTTTCAGCCAAACGGTCTTTACTTGTTTGGAAGTAACTTGCAAACATTGCTGTTTCAAAATTGTCCAGAGTTTCAAGGTAGGCCAACTGTTGTTCTTCCGTCAAATTGCCTTCTTCTACATAATTAATAAAGCATTTTGTAAAATCATCGTCATATATTGTATTATAAACTAATTTCACATTATTATTTGTGGCAAGAGCATCGGTAATTTCATCGGTTGCATTTAAATATATTGTAGATGGATTATAGCCTGTATAGTATCTCAAAATTTCTTCCGCTGCTATAAGGGCAATTATTGGGCCTATACCACGCAATCTTTGATTGCCGGATTTTATAGATTTTACTGCCCACTCTTCTAAACTTTGTAACCATCCTTTTGCATTTGGCATTAGGGCTTCCAATCTTGAAACGGGAACCTCTTTTATAATTTTTGTAAGAGTTTTTGCATTTTCTTTAGAAAGTGTGCCGAATTCTTGATGCAATGATTGTTGCCTGAAGATATTTCTTTGCCCACGTATACCAAATCTCGCTTGGCTTTTTATTTCTTCATATGCCGGATCAGCTAATTTTGACATATTGTCCAAAATATATAGTCTAGCCAATAAATTACGTTCTTCGGCAGGTATGGTGCTGTCTGCATAGGCCATTTCCATTAACTTGGTAAATTTAGATAGGAAGAATTTTATATTTGTTTTTGATGCAAATAAATCTTTAAGAAGAATGCCGGTATGATCCCTCATAAAAGAATCCCAAGAGAAAATCTTTGTCATTGCAGGTATTGTATGCCTTGCTAAACTTTCCGCAGGAACTGAAGTTTCCATTAGTTTTAAAGGTAAATTATTATGTGTGAGTTCAGATAAAAACAAATTTAAACTTCTTGACATCGGGCCGTATTTGTTTGCTTGTTGAGTGAATCCTTCAAGGAAAGTTTCAAGTAATTTTTTGTCACCTTGGGATACTAATTTTATAAGATCTTCTTTTAATGATCTTGTTATATGATCTATGATGTGCGGATTGTCGGAGAAGAAAGATAAGTATAAAGTACTTGCCTGGTTTTTTCCTTCTAAGGCAGCTGTTATCATATCGAAATCCGGTTTTGCAAAACTTGTTTCTATCAAAAAATACCAATCTGTTTTGGAAATTAATTCCTCACTGCCAAGTTGTTTCCTTAAATAATTTAAAAACGGTACTCTTTCTTCTTGGGAAAGTATTTTCATGTTCTCTCTCATCGATATACCAAAATCCATTATTCTGTCTGTATCTCTTATTTGGTTTGGTTCTTTCATCTTATTTAATGCTGTCAGCATTTCCTGTTTTGCTTGCTCTACCGGTATATTGGTTATAATATTTGCAATTTCTGCTTGTTCTTGTTTAAGGTCTAAATCAAAATTTATAGCATAGGAAGGCACAATAAATTGTGTTGTAATAAGTACAGAGAAAATGATATGTTTTAATTCCATAAGATCCCCATACTCATATAATGACATTATATGGAAATTATTTCAAGTGCAAAAGGACCCTAATTAAAATAGGCCTTAAGACCTACTATTTTAAGAGATTATTTATAATATTTTCTTGGTTATTTAAAGCAAGCAGTTTGTTGCGCAGATCGGCAGCTTTTTTGCATTTTTTCAATAAGAACACACAAAGTACAACGCCGTTTGGTGTAAAGACATAAGGCAAACGTTTTGCATAACGTAAACGTTCTGCATGGGTTACACAATAATTTTTTACTAAATCCTGTTTTTCTTCTTCGTTTAATTTAAAATATGTTTCCTTTGGGAAGACGGTAATGTTTCTTTTAAAAAAAGAAATAAAACTTTTAGGCAGTAAATCTAAAGCTTTTGCCAAATCTGAATCAGTTATTACTTGATTGTTCCTTATTATTCTAAAATTCATTTATTTTCCTTGGGAATAAATTTCAAAATTTCCGCCAAAGTTTGTTTTAAGTCGTAAGGTTTTGAAATAAAATGGTCTGCCCCTGCATTTTTCGCGCGTTCAATATCCTCCGGTGCGGTTAAAGTGGACATTATTATAACAGGTATTTTCATTAAAGCCATATCACTCTTTACCGCCTGACAAATTTCAAAACCGTTTACATGTGGCAGCATCAAATCTAGTAAAATGATACTTGGCTTGTATTTTTTTATTTCAATAACGGCACGCCTACCGTCATTAATCCACAAAACCTCATGCCCTTTCATTTCCAGAGCAGGTTTAATAATTTGTGCCAAAGTTTTTGAATCTTCAATTAAAATTATTTTTGCCATTTATTCCGCCTTTTGTGATTGCTTTTCAAGGTATTCCTGTGCACGGTTTTTGCGCATAGGTGTCGGTTCTGAAAGTTTTAAACCCCAATATACAAAAATACTTATAATGCCGGGGATAATATAATAAACAACACGGTAAATCAAAGCGGCCATTAATGCGGTGTCCCAATCAATACCCGCTTGGGAGAACACTGTTGCCATGGCAATTTCCATAGCGCCTATTCCGCCCGGCAAAACCGGTATCAAAGTCGTTGCCATCCCAACGGCAAAACCCGCAAGCAATATGCCTATACCGATTTTTACGCCAACTGCCAAAAACGCAAGATATAAAATTAAAATAGTAAATATCCAGTCCCCGCACACATATAAAATAGTAGCAGTCATTTTACTTTTATTTTTGTGTATGGTTTTTATACCATTATCTAGTTGTGTAGTGAATGCAGAAAAATTATTTTTTGGTATCAATGCTCCGAAAAGTTTATATATTACCTTATTTGTATACATAAACATTTTGCGAAGGCCTTTGTAGCGAAATTCACTGTTAAAGAAAAATGCCGTTATAGCCGCACCGACTAATGCAATACATACAACTGCAATAAAATTTCTAACAATTTGTTCCCTAGACATTCCGCTTGAAAGTACCAAAAGTAAAGTGCCCTGCAAAATAATTGCAAATAAAACTACATATAAAAGAACGGTTATAACAATACTTGCCATAACACTAATACCTAAAGGTATACCGCGTTTACCTAGCAAATGCGCACGCAAAGCAAAACCGCTTACACCCATTGTTGAGACCAAATAATTTACTGTTGTAGAAACAAATGCTATGCTCATACAAGCGCCGACGCTTATTTTGCGGCCCAGCAATTTTAAAGTTTCCCATAAAGAAAGGCCCATAAAAACATAAATTATGCCCGAAGCAAGCATAGACAGTATCAAATAAAATGTATTAACCTCGCGCCAGATTTTGAGGAAATTATCTTTGCCGTTATAAATAAACCATATCAATGCCGATACGGAAATAAGGCAACTTAAAATAACCCAAATATGTTTTTTTATGGTGTTCATAAAACTCCCCTTTATAAATTATATAATTTAATTAGAGGTTTGTTATGGAAAACATTTTAATTTCAGGTGCAAGAACAAATAATTTAAAAAACGTTACTTTAAAATTACCGCGCGGTAAAATGATTGTGATGACCGGTTTATCCGGCTCAGGCAAAAGTTCCCTTGCCTTTGATACAATTTACGCGGAAGGGCAAAGAAGATATGTTGAAAGCATGTCCGCCTATGCCAGGCAATTTTTGGACTTGATGCAAAAGCCTGATGTCGATTTGATTGAAGGTCTTTCACCGGCTATTTCCATAGAACAACGCGCACCTGCCCGTAACCCACGCTCCACAGTTGCAACAGTTACGGAAATTTATGATTATTTACGCCTTTTATTTGCACGTATCGGCAAACGCTATTGCCCGGAATGCGGCAGGCCTGTTCAACAATATTCTTTGCAGGCTATTTGCGAAGATATCTTAAAAAAATACTCAGGGAAAACAGTTACCGTTTTAGCCCCTTTAATACAAGGTAAAAAAGGGACTTATGAGGAACTTTTTGCGCGCCTTAAAAAAGAGGGTTTTGTGAAAATTTTGGCAAACGGGGAAGAATATGATTTGTCTAATCCGCCTGTTTTAGCGCGTTATAAAAAACATAATCTTGATTTAATTGTAGACGAAATTTTAATTTCACTTGAGGAAAAAGAACGTTTGACAGAAGCATTAGAGCTTGCAACAAAATATTCAAAGGGTTTGGTGCGTATTTCGGAAAACGGGAAAGTTTTTACTTATAGCGAAAATAATGCTTGTGCTCATTGCGGTATCGGTTTTACCGATTTGGAACCGCGCTTATTTTCCTTTAATGCACCGCAGGGCGCTTGCCCGGAGTGTAACGGGCTTGGCCTTAAAATCGAAATTGATGAAGATTTGGTTGTACCGGATAAAAATCTCTCAATTTCGGAAGGTGCAATTTATGCATGGAGTTCCCCGGTAACAAATAAAACTAACCGTTGGAAAAATTCCTGGGCAGGTTATTATTACGAAATTTTAAGTTCAGTTTGCCGCCGCCAGCATATATCAATGACAAAACCTTGGAAAGATTTAACCCGCAAACAACAGGAAATAATTTTGTTCGGCGGTGAAGATGTGGATTATAAAGTTTCCTGGACGGGTAATGATGCACCTTTTGAAGGCGTAATTAATAATTTAAAACGCCGTAACAGTGATAGCGAAAGCGAATTTGTGCGTGAGGCGGTTTATGAAAGATTTATGCGTGAAATTGAATGCCCTGTTTGCCATGGCGCGCGTTTAAATAAAGAGGCCCTTGCCGTTAAAATCAACGGTAAAAATATTGCGGAAATTTCCCAGATGCAAGTTGGGCAAGCGCTTGATTTTATAAACAATTTAAAATTAACAGAGCGTGAAGAACTTATTGCAAAACAAGTCTTAAAAGAAATACGCGCACGGCTTGGTTTTTTAAATAGTGTTGGGCTTTCTTATTTAACTTTGAACAGAAAATCTCAAACACTTTCCGGCGGAGAGGCACAACGTATACACCTCGCAACACAAATAGGCAGCGGTTTAACAGGCGTTTTATATGTGCTGGATGAGCCGACAATCGGTTTGCATTCCCGCGATAATGATCGTCTTATTGAAACACTTAAAAAATTGCGTGATCTGGGTAATACTTTAATTATTGTGGAACACGATAAAGACACTATGCTTGCGGCGGACCATCTTGTTGAACTTGGCCCTGCGGCAGGTTTAAACGGTGGGCAAATTGTTGCCGAAGGCAGTTTAAAAGAATTTGTTAAAAATAAAAATTCAATTACAGCCGCTTACTTGAACGGAACAAAACAAATTTTGCCGAACTTAGACCCTAAAAAACCTTCTAAAAAATGGCTTGAAATTTGCGGGGCAAAACAATTTAACTTAAAAAATATTAATGTTAAAATTCCACTTGGTTTATTTGTTTGTGTGACGGGTGTTTCCGGTTCCGGTAAATCAACTTTGGTACATAATGTTCTATACAATGCTCTTGCCAAAAAGTTTTACGGTTCAAAAGAACAACCGGGTGCACACCGCGATATTAAAGGGCTTGAACACATAAATAAGGTAATTATTGTGGATCAAACCCCGATAGGTAAAACACCACGCTCAAATCCTGCTACTTACACGGGTGTTTTTACTGCGATACGTGAACTTTTTGCACAAATGCCCGAAGCTAAAAGACGCGGTTATAAAGCCGGACGTTTTAGTTTTAATATTAAAGGCGGCCGCTGTGAAAAGTGTGAAGGCGACGGTATTATAAAAATACAAATGCAATTTTTACCGGATATTTATGTTAAGTGCGAAGAATGTGACGGTAAAAGATTTAACGAGGATACACTTACAGTTAAATTCAAGGGTAAAAATATTTCTGATGTTTTAGAAATGACTGTGGACCAAGCAGTTGACTTTTTTGCCGATATTCCCAAAATCAAAAAGACTTTAAAAACTTTACAAGATGTCGGCCTTGGCTACATTAAATTGGGACAAAGTGCCACCACTTTATCGGGCGGAGAGGCACAAAGGGTTAAACTCGCAGATGAACTTTCCCGCCGTGCAACAGGGGACACACTTTATATTTTAGATGAGCCTACAACCGGCTTGCATTTTGCCGATATTGATAAACTCCTAAAAGTTCTGCATCGCTTGAGCGACCAAGGGAATACCGTTTTGGTAATTGAACATAACCTTGATATTATTAAAACGGCTGACTGGATAATTGATCTTGGCCCCGAAGGGGGGGACAAAGGCGGTTATATTGTGGCGGAAGGCTCTGTTCCTGAAGTCTCAAAGAGCCCAAGTTATACCGGTAAATATCTGAAAGCCGAACTTGAAAGTATAAAATAAATTTTCTGTACGCGCGCGCTATTAGTTTGCTATAATGTAGATATGAAGAATTTCTGCCACTACCTTGAGTATCTGGGCCTCAGGTTTTTAATTTTCATTTTAAGCCTGATGCCGGAGAGTATCCTCATCAAATTTGGGGAGTTTATGGGCCTTGTTCTCACCAAAGTTATGCCCAACAGATATAAAAGGAGTATTGCTGATATTCAAAAAGTTTTCCCAAACAAAACACCGGAAGAATGCCAACAGATTGCTAAAAAATCTTGGATAAATATCGGCCGCATTGTAACGGAATTTGCACATGCAATAAAATTACCTAAAGAAGAAATAATTAAAAAAATCCGTTTTGTAAATTGTGAAAATTTCTTTAAAGATAACCAAGAAGGAAAAGGCGGTATTTTACTCTTAGGGCATTTCGCAAATTGGGAACTCCTTGGCCTTGCAACTGCCATAAAAACCAAAAAAATGGCCTTTGTTGCTTACCCGCAAAATAATAAATATGTTGATGAATATATTACGAAACTCAGAAGTCTGTTCGGTAGCACTTTGATAAGTTCCCATAACCCGTTTTTTGCTTCTTTTAGAGCCGTAAAAAAGGGTGCTTTGCTCGCAATTTTAGCGGACCAAAGCGTAATATCTTCAAAATTTTATATGAATTTTTTAAATAGGCCGGCAGAAGTTTCCCCAATGCCGGCTGTACTTTCTTTAAAAACAGGTGTTCCTGTGCATTGCTTGGAATTTTACCGCGATGGGGATCAATTAATTGCCCATTGCAGTGAAAGTATTTATCCACCGAAAGTAGAATATTCCACACAAGCTGTGGCAGATTATACAAAGGTTTTGCAAGCTAAACTGGAAAAAAATGTTCTTGACCATCCTGAAGATTGGCTTTGGGCACATAACAGATGGAAACGTGAGGCCGAGGCCCGTAGAGCTTTAGAGGAGGGTAAAGTCCGTGCCGATTAAAGAGAGTAAAACTCCGTTAAATAAAGCTGTTTTTTTAGATAGGGATGGCACCGTTATTTTTGAAAAACCGGGCGTATATTTGGCCGATCCCAAAAAAGTCCGGCTTTACAAAAATACTCTAATCGGGCTTAAAAAACTTTACAAAGCAGGTTATAAATTGTTCATTGTTTCCAATCAATCAGGTATAGGGCGCGGTTATTTTGACGAAGATACCATGCTTTCTGTTATGGCTTCAATGTTAAAAAAATTAAAAGGTGTGAAAATCGAAGGCATAAGTTATTGCCCCCATGCACCTAACGAAAAGTGCCAATGCCGCAAACCTTTACCGAAAATGGGTAAACAAATTATTAAAGGTTATAAACTTAACACTAAAAAATGTTTTATGATCGGTGATAAAAAAAGTGATATGGAGTTTGCTAAAAATATCAAAGTTGAAGGCATTTTAGTTTTAACCGGTAACGGCCGAAAGCAAGCAAAAAAATATAAAGCCGAACTGAAAAATTTTAAACATTGTACCGATTTAAAAAGTGCCGCGAATTATATTTTAGATAAAGAGGTTTTATGAGAAAAATTTTATTTGTAGTTTTTTGTTTCATTTTTATTTGTGCTTGTAAGACAGCACAGAAAGAAATGCCTACGCAAGATGTACAAACACCGGAACAACAAATTGCAGCGCAAGAATTTGTAACACAGGAATCTACCGAAACTGAAGTTGCAGTAGAAAAACAAGAACCCAAACAAGAGACAAAACCAAAACAAATTACCAAAACTGAAACAGTACAAGAAATTAAACAAGAAACAAAAACAACCGTTAAAGAGGAAGTAAAACAAGAAACTACCCCAACGAAACCGACGGAAATAATTACTACCGAAGTTAAACTTGATCCGGCAAACCCACCGAAAGAAATTTTAAAAACCGATGACGGACGTTTAACCCACCCTTGGTATTTTATGAAAGTTTCTACTTTCTCACCTGAAGGTAAAGCACCGCTTTGGTTCGGGGAAGAATTAAATTATAAAATATCCTGGGCTTTTGTTACCGCCGGAGAAGCTACAATTAAAGCAGATAAACTTTTATATAACGGTAAGGAATATGCTTATCAAATTGAAACGCTTGCCAAATCTTACCCGGTAATAGACAAAATGTTTAAAGTTCGCGATATAAATATGTCTTGGATAAAATCAGATTTATCAAAATCTTTGGGTTATTGGCAAAGTGTGCGTGAAGGCTCTTATAAGCGTGACGAGTGGCTTAATTTCGATTATAAAAATAATTATTACAATATGTATAAGCAAAATAAGAGAGGGGAACTTTATAAGTTTACCACACCTTTTACCGGAACAGAAGTTTTTGATGTTTTGAGTGCTTTATATTATGTAAGAAACCCTAAGATTTCATTGAAAGATACCATTTATTTTGATATAGTTAATGTAAATAAACAATATCCCCTAAAAGTAATTGTTCACGGTAAAGAAAAGATTAAAACCAAAGCAGGTACTTTTAATTGCATAGTCGTTGAGCCTATGATAAGCGGGGAAAGTATTTTTGTAGTAAAAGGTAAGAGTTTAAAAGTTTGGTTGACTGATGATGAATACCGTCTGCCGGTAAAATTGGCGGTGGAAGTTTTTATAGGTTCGGTTAAAGCAGAACTTTATTCTTATAAGAAAGGGGGGAATTTATGAAAACCTCAGAATTAAAAAAGTATAATGCTTTAATAGATAAATTTAAAGGCAAAGAGATTATAGTTATAGGCGATGTCATGCTTGACCATTTTGTCAAAGGTAGTGTAAGCCGAATTTCACCTGAAGCACCTGTACCTGTGGTAAGCGTAGATCAGGAAGATTTTGTTGCAGGCGGTGCAGGGAACGTCGCAGTTAATTTGGCGGTTTTGGGGGCAAAACCAAAAGTGATTTCAGTTTTGGGTGATGATGCAAACGGTATAATCTTGAAACAATTTTTACAAAGTAAAGGTGCTGATGTTAGTAAGATCGTCGTTGATGAAACAAGACCTACAACACAAAAAGTACGTATTATCGCAGAACGCCAACAAGTGGTAAGGGTTGATAGAGAATCAAAGGCTCGTATAAATAAAGAAGTATCAAACGAGTGCCTTTCAAATTTTAAAGAGGCTTTAAAGACTGCAAAAGGTGTAATAATGTCTGATTACGGTAAGGGTATGCTTTCCGATCATAATATACAAGATATTATAAAAGCCTGCCGTGCAAAGAATATTCCTGTTTGCGTGGACCCTAAAATTGATAATTTCTTAAAATATAAAAATATTACCTGTATGACACCAAATACCAAAGAGGCTTGGGAAGGCATGGGTCTTCCAGCCAAAAAAGATGAAAAATCAATTTTAGATTTGGGTAAAAAAATTTTAAAAACACTAAAAGCAGATTCTATTTTAATTACTCGCAGTGCACAAGGTATGACTTTATTTGAAAAAGGTAAAAACCCAAAAATTACCACTATAAAAGCAACAGCAAAAGAAGTTTTTGATGTCACAGGTGCAGGTGACACTGTTATATCCGTTTTGACACTTGCTTTGGCTTGTAAAGCAAGTTTGAAAGATGCAGCTTTTATTGCAAATGAAGCGGCCGGCCTTGTAGTAGGCAAACTTGGTACCGCAACAGTTACTGCAGAAGAAATAAAAGGAGTTTTAAATAAATGAAAGATACTTTAATTGTTATTCCCGCACGTTATAGTTCAACGCGTTTACCCGCCAAAGTTTTGGCTGAAATTGACGGCAAACCTATCATACAGTGGGTTTACACAGCATGTAAAAATGCAAAAGTCGGCGACGTTTTGATTGCTACTGAAAACGATAAAATCGTAGAAGCCGCTAAAAAATTTAATGCAAAAGCAGTTTTAACAAGTTCTAAATGCCAAAGCGGAACAGACAGGGTTTTTGAGGCATACAAAAAAACTAAGCATAATTATAAATACATTGTAAACGTGCAAGGGGATGAGCCTTTTGTTCAAGCATCTACAATTAAAAATGTTGTTAATCTTTTAAAAAAGGATAAACAAGCTGATATTTCGACAGCCTGTTACCCGACTTTAGATGAAAAAACAGTTATAGAACCAAGCCATGTCAAAGCTGTTTTAACAGGTAAAAAACAAGCGCTTTATTTCTCACGCTCCGTTATTCCTTTTAAGAGGGAGATAACAAAAGAAACAGCTAAAGTTCCTTTCTATATACATTGCGGTATTTATGGTTATAAAGAAGCCGCTTTAAAGAAATTTGTTAAACTTCCAAAAAGTACTCTGGAGAATTTGGAAAAATTAGAACAACTTCGCGCTTTAGAAAACGGTTTAATAATAAAATCTATTTTAATTGAGAAGGCAGGCCCTGCTATCGATACTCCGTCAGACTTAATTAAAGCTAGGGCTTATGCTAAAAAAATTACAAAGAAATAATGTGAGGGATTATGTCAAAATTTATTTTTATTACAGGTGGTGTAGTTAGTTCTTTAGGGAAAGGTATTTCCGGTTCAAGTATAGCAAAACTTTTACAACTTCGCGGTTTAAAGGTTAATATGGTTAAATGCGATCCTTATATTAATGTTGACCCTGGCACTTTAAGCCCTTATCAACATGGTGAAGTTTATGTTACCAAAGACGGTGCCGAAGCAGATTTGGACCTCGGTACCTATGAACGCTTCTTAGGTGTTGAAATGACCCACCATAACACAAATACTGCCGGCTCAATTTACCAAACCGTTATTAACAGAGAAAGAAAAGGTGATTATAATGGTACAACCGTGCAAGTAATTCCACATGTTACAAATGAGATTAAATCCCGCTTTATTCCTTTTGAAAAAGATTTTGATGTGACTGTTATCGAAATAGGCGGTACAGTTGGTGATATGGAAAGTTTACCGTTCATAGAGGCAGCCCGCCAATTTAAACTTGAACGCGGTTGGAATAATGTAATGTGTGTTCATGCGACTTTGATACCATATATCGCGAGTGCCGGTGAACTTAAAACAAAACCGACACAGCATTCCGTCACAAAATTACGTGAAATCGGGCTTGAACCGGACGTTTTAATTTGCCGCAGTGAACACCCACTCCCTCAAAAGATGAAAAAGAAAATTTCACTTTTTTGCAGCGTTCCTGTAGAAGCAGTAATTGAAGCAAGGGATGTCCCTTCAATTTATTTACTTCCTGAAAATTTCGAACAACAAAATTTAACTGACCTTATAATTAAACGTTTGGGTTTAAAACCTAAAACGAAGAATGACGGAAAATGGTTTAATTTCGTTAAAAAAGCAGCAAAGGTCAGTAAAGAAATAACCATTGCTATTGCCGGTAAATATGCGGAATTACATGACGCATACAAATCAGTTGCAGAATCTTTAAATTTAGCCGGTATGTCTAATGGCGTAAAAGTCAAAATCAAATATGTTAACACTGAAACTGACACTATACCAGCTGCCCTAAAAGGTGTGCAAGGTATTATTGTTCCGGGTGGTTTCGGCAAACGCGGCGTAGAAGGTAAAATTAAGGCTATAAAATATGCCCGTGAAAATAAAATTCCGTTTTTGGGGATTTGCCTCGGTATGCAATGCACCGTCATAGAAGCAGCACGCAATTTGGCAGGCCTCAAAGATGCGGATTCTACCGAACTTAACCCTAAAACTAAACATCCTGTTATTGCTATGATGGAAGAACAAAAAACAGTTAAGCTACTAGGTGGAACAATGAGGCTCGGTAATTACCCTTGTAATTTAGAAAAGGGTTCTTTAGCACATAGATTATATAAAAAGAATCTTATTTTGGAACGCCATCGCCACCGTTATGAATATAATACGGAATTTGTAAAAGAATTAGAGGCAACAGGCTTACATATTACGGGCTGGCATAAAAATACTTTGCCGGAAATTGTGGAATATAAAGATCACCCATTTTTTATTGCGGTACAATTTCATCCGGAGTTTAAGAGCAGCCCGATGAACCCTCACCCTTTGTTTGACGGTTTAGTAAAAGCGGCTTTGAAAGCAAAAAAATAAAACTTTTGCTATAATATTTATGACACAGGAGAGTTTATGAAAAAAATAATTTTTCCTTTAATTGCAGTGCTTATGTTAAGTGCTTGTGTAGGAAGAGACAAGCCAAGAAAGTATTATGATGAAGAGGAAAAACTGACAAACAGTGCACTCTGCCCTACGAGAAAAAATGAAGCAAAATGGGCAAAACAAACCCCTAGGGAAATGCTCGAAAGTAATAATATTCCAAGCATTGAGTTTGAGTTTGACAGTACCATAATTAAGCATAAGTCTTATGAAATTTTAGATAAAGTGGCTGAAGTCTTAAACACCGACAGCAGAATAAAATTGGTCATAGAAGGCCATACCGATCCGGTTGGTACCAATGAATATAATGACTGGCTATCAGGTGCAAGAACTTCTGCAATAAAAGATTATTTAGTATCAAGGGGCGTGACATCTGAATCTATCAAAACTTTCGGGCATGGTAGCAGAAAACCGATAAATGCCACTGATACACCAGAAGGGCGTGCTTGCAACAGGCGTATAACCATGCGCTTCACAACCCGCCCTTGGAGAACAGTTTTTTAGGAGGACGTATGATACCTACTATAGTAGAAAAAAATAATATTTACGACATTTATTCCCGCCTTTTACAAGATAGAATTATCTTTGTCGGGGGACCGCAAGGCGAAATAGGCACAGAAATTGCAAATATAATTATTGCACAACTTTTATATTTGGATGCCCAAGATTCTTCCCGCTCAATAAATTTATACATTAATTCACCGGGCGGTGTAGTAACTGCAGGGCTTGCAATTTATGATACTATGCAATATATTAAAGCCCCTATTACAACAATTTGTATGGGGCAAGCAATGAGTTTCGGTGCAGTACTTCTTGCAGCAGGGTCTAAAGGCAAACGATATGCTTTGCCTCATGCAAGAATTATGATACACCAACCCTTGATTTGGGGAGGTTTATCGGGCCAAGTTACCGATATTGAAATCGAAGCAAAAGAACTTCGTGAAAATAAAGAACATTTGCTTGATATTTTGGCCCATCATACCGGCCAATCTAAAGAGAAAATTAGGCAAGATAGTGAACGCAATTATTATATGTCCGCAGAAGAAGCAAAAGCTTACGGCATAATTGATGAAATCTTGCCGCTTAAAAAATAAAATGCGTCGTTTGATTTTAACCCTGCTTTTAAATTGTTTATGCATTAGTGCGTTTTCTAAACAAGAAAGCAGGGTTAATTTTTTGCGTGATTTAGAAAATTCTCCTGCTTTAAATAATTCAGTTTACAGTGTTTATGCAAAATATGTGGGGGGAAAAGATATTATCGAAAAAAATAAAAATGTCTTGCTTGTTCCCGCAAGTGTTTTGAAACTTTTCACAACTGCTGCAGTATTGGAAATTTTAGGCACAGATAAAACTTTTGAAACTAAGGTTTATTTAGACGGCAAAATAAAAGGTAAAACTTTAGAAGGCGATATTTATTTAGTTGGTGCGGGGGATCCGTCTTTTGGCAGTAAAGATTTTAATAATGAATCTTTTTATAAAGATTTATTTGCTTCTTGGGCTAGCATACTTAAAAATAAAGGAATAAGTCAAATAAAAGGCAATATTTATGCTGATGATTCTTTATTTAGCGGTATGCAACTTCCCTGGCAGGCAAATTTTAAAAATATTGGCAATTATTTTGCTGCTAAAGCGGATGCTTTGACTATCGCAAATAATAAATATAAAATTATTTTTCCGCCGGTAAAAGATGGGGAAAATAATATCATGCCACTTTCAACCGAACCCAAAATTAAAGGATTAAAATTTAAAAGTGATGTTTATTCTTCCCCTAAAATTACGAGGGAAGATGTTTATGCTACTTTTGAACCGGCAAGCAATATCATTAATCTAAACGGTGCCTTACCTATAAGTGAAACCGAAACCGAAATTTATGCCTCTTTACCAAATCCTGCTGAATTTGCCGCAGAAAGTTTTGTGGAATCTTTACAAAATGCTGGTATTAAGGTTTCAGGTAAGGCAGGAATAAAAAAGGGGAGAGATTATTCTCAAAAACAATTGCTGTTTACACATATTTCACCAAGTATAAAAAATATTGTTAAACGTACAAACAAAAGAAGTGATAATTTATATGCAGAAGTTTTGGTTAGGGATATTAGTGCGTATACCGGCGGTAATGGTACGGCTGAAGATGGCCTTAAAAAAGTAAAAGATACTTTAATAAATATGGGTATTTCTGAAGAAGATTTTGATATTTATGATGCAAGCGGGCTTTCTTATGTAAATAATGTTTCTTGTAAAGCCACGGTTACTTTGTTGGAACAAATTTTAACAAAACCTTATGTTCAGGAGTTTAAAGACAGTTTAGTTATAGCAGGTAACCGAGATGAAAAAAGTTTATTTTCAAGTAGAGTTTCAAATAAGCCTTTTGCTCAAAAAACACTTTTAAAAACAGGCGCTTTGGATAAAGCGCGCACTATTGCCGGTTATACAAAAGATGAAAAAGGTAAAGATATCATTTTTTGTTTCTTCGTAAATAATTTTAAAACAAATGGGCGCAATATTACTGCTTTGCAAGATAAATTTCTAACCTATTTGGCCACTAATAATTAAAAATTTCAAAACCTATATTGGCATTTTCCAAATTCTTTATGGCTTGCTGTTCTATTTTTCTTTGCATACTATCAGCGTGTCTTTGAATTAGATAACCTCGTATATGAATTGATGTTAGAGCTTTTATTTTAGTTTGCATTTCAGGGGTTTTCTCTACTAAACGAGGCAAAGGTTCGATTTTAATTTCAGCCCCTTTAAAATCGCCGAAATTTACAAAATCTCTGTTTTGCAAAAGGCTTGTTAAATCAAGTAAAGCCCAAAAATATTTTTCAGGCTTTTCACCGTATGTTAAATAGGTGTTAACATAATCTAAAGCATAAATTTTTATGATGGCCTCTTTATATCTGGTTTCAATGCGTTGTCGTTTTTGTACAAGACTCAAATCGGAATTGTTTTGTATTTTTTCTATTTCTTTATCCAAATTAAAATCATGCTTCAGCGCGATATGTAAATCCCTTTGTGTCCCAAGTGGAGTTTTATCTTTATCAGGAATGTTAAATGCATTTTTTATTAGATCAGTATATTTATCTAGCAATGGAAATGATGCCCCAAACCCTATAAGAGTACTGCTTATACGATTAAAATTAGTTGTTGCTACTAATCCCATCGGGTTGGAAAATAAAGTTCTTAAGTTCCAAGCAAGCCCGGATAAAAACGAATATCCGGCGACAGTAGTTGCCTCAGCCGCTATGTAATCTGAAAGAACTATAAAAGAGGCAATAATTAATGCGTATGTACCTATATCACCGCAATTTGAACCAAAACGGTCAGATTTATAAAAAGGATTACTTTTTAATTTTTCATATATTTCATTAGATAAAGCATTTATTTCATCACTAATTTCCTTCGAGGTAAAATTTCCGTAGGGGGAATTTTTCCAATTTTGACCTTTGCGAATGTTATCGTACTCATTATATTTTTTATCTAATAGAATTTGAACCCTTATATCATCTGAAAATATGAATCTTTTATCAAATTGTGCTTGGGTTTGCGGTAAGTTTTCCATTTCTTGAGTAAATTTGCTGAAAAGAAAATCTTGAATATTTTTGTTTATTCTTTCAATTTCTTCATCTGTTAATATTCTGCATTCATCTGATTTTTGGGGGATTTTATCAGCAATTAAAGATTTTTGACGTTTTGGAGACGATAAATTCTGCGCTATAACCTATTGAGGTGCTAAAAGGGTAAATATTACATATAAAGTGAGAAGTTTTCTAATAATCTTCATAATATAATTTTACCTGGCTTGCTGATACTTTGCAAGGGTAAAAGGACCTAGTAGAAAATAGGTCTTTTGTAGCATTTGACAAGGGCTGTATATCATTATATAATTATATTATGGGAAATGAAAACAACACTAAGAAAGATTTTACCGTTAATCCGTTAAAATTATGGCGTGACGTAAAAGATGCCGCCTTGATGTTTTTTAACGTTTGTTGCGGTAGATATCCTCTACCGAAGAGGAGTTTGATTTGGATCGCAATATTTTTGGTATATGCCTTTATTCCGTTTGATTTGATACCGGACCCGTTGGTAGCCATGTTCGGCTTGGGTGCTGCCGACGATTTATTGGTTTTAGTTTATATTTTAAATAAAATGTCACCCGATTTAGAAAAGTTTAGGTTTTTTAGGAATACCAAGATTAACAAGAAAGATTATGTCGAAGCCGAAATTGTAGAAGATAATAATGAAAAAGTTAATTAAGATTATAAAAGTATTTGTTATTGTTTTGCTAGGGGTAATAATCGTTAGCGGTGGGGCATTATATTTCTTTTTCCCGACGGATAAGGTTAAATCTGCGGCAAAAAATTTTATAAAAGAAAATTATAACCGTGAAATGGATTTCCAAGATGTGTCATTGGCTTTTATAGGTATAAAAATAAATGATTTTAAAATCTCAGAAGAAGGAACATTTAATAACGGTACCTTTGCCGAAGCAACCGAAGCAACCCTGAAAGTTGAGTTTCTACCGTTATTAACCGGGAAAATTCGTGTAAATAAATTACTTTTACGCGGAGTCAAAGTAAATGTCATTAAAGATACCGAAGGTAAATTTAACTTTGACAATTTTATTTCTAATCAAGCGGAAACTGTAGAAGTAAAACAACAAAATACTTCTTCCTCAAACATTTCGGTGTTTGCTGAAAATATAGATTTACAAAATTCATCTTTTCACTATGAAGATAAACAAACAAAAACGGAATTTGATATTGATAACTTAAATATCAATATACAAAATTTTTCCTTAACAGATTTCTTTTCCTTTCATTTAGATCTTCAAACTTCCTTGAATATGGATGATATCAAACTAACACCGGTTACTTTAGATTTGCAAGGCCGAGCCCATTTGGAAAATTTAAATTTATCTAAAGCGTTTATTGAAATTGATCCTTTTACTTTGTCCTATAAGGAAGCAAAAATGATATTTACAGGGAAAATGACAAATTTTGATAATCCTTTGCTTACTTTAGAAGGTAAAATTGAGGGTATAAACGATAAAGTTATTAAATCAATTACCCCTATGGACTTGCCTGTTTTTGCTTTACCTGCAGCTGATTTAGCGGTTAAGGCTAATATAGATTTGGAAACCAATAAAGCTAATATTGCCAAAGCAGATATAGTAATTGGAAATTCTTATATAAAAAATGAAGCGGATATAGATTTCTCGGCAGAAGATCTTATATATACGGCAAAAACAAACTTTTATTTATCTCTAACTGACATTTATAAAAGTGCAAAAGAAATGCTTAAGGAAATTGCCCCCGAAGGTGTCATTACCGGGAATATTCAGACTGTCTCTGCTAAACCTGATCCGAAAATTAAAGGTAAAATTACTTTAAAAAATCTTGGTGCAATAATCGCAGAAAAACAACTTAAAAATTTTAATGGTGAAATTACGATAAATTCGCTAAAGAATATAAAAACAAATGTTATGAACGGCAGTTATAATGACTCTAAATTTGTAACCTCACTGGCATACAGCCAACCGGCAAAACCGATTAATATTGATTTCATGCTTGATTTAGATAAATTTACATTGGATGATATAAATTTCGATGAAATATTAAGTTCTTCATCAGAAACAGCTAAAGGGGGAGAAGTCCAAGAAAAACAAAGTTCTGACTTCGGGACATATAATATCAAAGTGGATGTTAAAGTCAAAGAAGTTGCAAATAATGTTTTGACGGCAAAAGACCTTATTTTGAAAGCAGATCTTAAAAATTTTGCTAATGACTTAAGTAATTTACAAGGTAATTTAAATTTCAGTTCTTCTGATGGGGAAATTAGAGATATAAATAAATTGATGAATTCTTCAAAAATAATGAAAGCTACGTTCTCAGTCATAAAAGTGATACAACAGGTATTTTCAGTCGCAAAACTTGAAAAATTAAGCTTAGGAAATAATAATACAATAACTTATAGCCAGATTGAAGGGGCCTATACGATTAAGGACGGGTTGATAAATTTGGATAAATCAACCATAATAAGCAATTTACTTACAGTTAATGCAGGTGGAACAATAAACTTAGTTTCAGAAAAACTAGATATGAAAGTTAACACTCATTTCGGGAAAGTAACAGAGGGTTCCGGCTTTAAGCCTGTAGTGCTTAAAATAAAAGGCACTATGAATGATCCTAAATATTCCGTAGATGTTCTGTCGACAGTGACATCTATAGCTAATATGCCCGGGAATATTTTAAAAGGCGGTGTTAAAGCGTCCACAAATACGGCTTCAGGTGTAGCAAACGGTTTGAAAGGTGTAGCATCAAAAATAGGAAAATTGTTTTAAATAAGGAGAAAATATTATGCCAAATACAACATTTGAAATTTTACAAATTATAGGTGTTTTACCTATTGACGAGGGTGCGGAAATAAGGGTTTCCGTAGACTCCTTTAAAGGACACAAATATATTTCCATAAGAAAATATTTAAAGTCAGAAACTTATACAGGCCCGACAAAAGCAGGCATAACGCTTTCACCGAATATGATAGATAAAGTATCCCAAACGATATCTGCTTTGCCTGATAATATTGCTGAAATTGAAGAAAAAGAACTCGGACGTTTTGCAAAAAGAAAAGGTTTGAATATAGTTCTTAGAATAAGTTCTTATATGAATTCCAAAGGGCTTGATTTGAGGCAATATCAAGAAGACAGTGCATATACAGGCTGGACAAAAAAAGGTATACGCCTTCCTTTAGAAAAACTAAAAGAAATAAAAGAACTATTTGCAAAAACTGCGGAATATTTTGTTAATAATAAATAGGTTTGACGTAATATAACGGAGCTGAAAATATGGAAAATAATAAAAATGTGAATTCTGCCCCTAGTAACACTTCACCGTCTTCAAAGCAAGATTTGAATTTAATCGGGCAAGAAATTTCTGGCTGTGTAATTTTAGAAAAAATCAGCCAGGGTGGTATGGGGACAGTTTTTAAAGCAAAACACAAAGCTTTAAACCGTGTTGTTTGTGTAAAAATTTTGAGTCCTGCCCTAGCTAAAGATAAAAAAGCAGTTGGTTTATTCTTGACAGAAGCAAGGGCTGTTGCCGAACTTGATAATCCTAATATTGTGCAGGTTTACAACGTCGGTAAAGAAAAAGGCTTTTATTTTATAGTAATGTCTTTTATAGATGGGGAACCCCTTTCACATATAGTGAGGAAAAGACCTAATTTACCTCTTGGATTTATTGTAGATACTTTCATGGGGGTTTTAAAAGGTTTGCAGGCAGCCCATCAGAAAGGTATTATACATAGAGATATCAAACCTTCCAATATTTTGATAACAAAAGATTTAAAACCTAAAATTGTGGACTTCGGTATCGCTAAAAAAGTGGACCAGGAAAAGGGTTTTACAAAAACTACAGAACTTGCCGGAACGGCTTATTTCTTATCCCCGGAACAAGCGATGGGCAAAGAAATTGACGTAAGGGCAGATTTATATTCTTTGGGTGCCAGTATGTTCTATGTTTTAACGGGTAAATATCCTTTTACAGGTAAAAATTCAATGGAAATTATCCAAAAGCACATAAATACGCCTATACCTGATATAAACCAGTATAGAAAAGGGGTAGCTGCTTGGGTAATTCAAGCAATACAAAAATTGATGGCAAAAAATCCGGATGATCGTTTTCAGAGCGCAGCAGATGCTCTGGCATTCTTCCAAAAAGGTCGTGCAGATGAACTAATGAATAGTTCTAAAAATATCAATATAGATGATGAAATAGGTTTTACGCTGGGAAAGGACGATATTAAAGAATCACCCAGAACTAATGCTCATAGAACATCACAAAATGATAATGTGGTTTTACCTTCCCTTTCAGATATTAATAAGAACAATCGAAAGGCTGCTCGTAAAAAAGAAGAGACAGAAAAAAACAGTGCCGTTCAAATGATGTCTTTGGAATCTGTTTCCGGTTCAGGCAGTACTAAAACTGATTCTTATATAAGCGGTAGAAAAAAAGAATTAAAGAAAATGACTTCAATAACTAATAATTTTATTGATCCTTCAGCTGCATTTTCTTTAAAAAAGACCAGTTTTTTGTTAAAAGCATTCATAAACACTATAGTTGCTGCAGTTATACTTATAGTAGGTGTTGTATGCTTTTTAAAATTAGGTGTGATATGTTCTTCTGCAATAGGTGATAGTTCCGGTTTTTGGGCCTATTTTATTAAGCCTTGGCGCTCATCTTATGCTTCAGGCCAAATTATGTGGGGAGGAATTTGTTTCGCTTACCTAATTGCTATGTTTTTAATCAACGCGACTGAATTGCTTAGAGGAATTTCCATATATGCTGTCCTTCTTGCAATTGTTTCTTATCTTTTTGGCGTAGCAGGATTGGCTACATTGGGATCTTCTATAGGGGATTTCTCAACATATTCTTATCTGCCGGTGCTTGCATTCTTGTTTGTGTTTATGGCAATAATGTTGGATGATTATGATATTCTTCCCTTCTATTTCCGTATATTTACGGTTGTTCTTTTTGCCTGTTCCCTTATGGCTTTGTACAAGTTTTTTGCTCCGCCGGAATTCGTTTCAGGTGAAATGATTACAACCTTACTCTACTCTCTTGTTTTTACCTTGATCGCATTGGCTGTCATGCCTTTTATGAGGGATAGCTTTATAATTAGGATGACTACAATGGTAATATTTGTTTTTGCGGCCATTTCCGTTTGGCTCTATCAAGGAACCGGTAATGCTTATGCAATAATGAACCATATGCCTACACAAAAATTGGAAGAATATGAGCCTAACACTAATGGTTTGTCAGAAGATGCTATTAAATTATTAGAAAGTTCTAAAGGATCTTATTTACAATCAACACAATCTTATAGCGATTTAAAAGATCTTAATCCCGAAGAGAGAAGAAAAGTTTTTATAGAACGTTTAAAAATGAATTATTCAGATGAAAACAAAGAAAAGGTAGATTCTCTTATTTGGAATTATGCTTTAACTGAATCTATTTCTGAATTTAAATACTATTATAAGACTCAAAATTTATTCTTCTTCATATTGATAATGGGTGTTATGTATGGTATATTTATGTTCATAATCAAAATGTTGGTTTATAGAGAGGAAAAATGGAATTTGATATAGAATTAGCTTCTTATACAGATATAGGAAAAATAAGAGAAAAGAATGAAGATTCTATCTTGATTTCTCCGGAATTATGTCTTGGTGCCGTTGCTGACGGTATGGGGGGGCATAATGCAGGGGAAATTGCAAGTAATCTGGCCGTTAGTATTTTAGAACAAACTTTAACTGATTTAAAGGAAAAGAAAATTGTTTTGCCTAAAGATTATGAGACTTCTTATTCCCCGGTAGGGCGTAAACTTTTATATGCTTCATCTTTGGCCAATTATAGGGTACATGCTTTAGCTACGGAAAACATTAAACGTAGCGGTATGGGTACAACTTTAAGTGCTATTTACATAGAAGACGAAAATAATGCCGCTGTCGTTCATATCGGTGACAGTAGAGTATATTTATATCGTAAAGGGGCACTTTCCCAAATAACTACGGACCATTCATATGTTCAGCAACAAGTGGCTTTGGGAAATATGACCAAAGAAGCTGCGGAAAAATCTCGTATACAAAACATATTAATGAAGGCACTTGGTCTTAAAGAAGACGTTAAATGTGACATAATTAATATAAAACCCGAAGTCGGTGATGTATATGTATTATGCTCAGACGGCGTAAATAAAGGTGTAAGTGATGAAGAAATTTTAGATTTCTTAAAATCTAATTTAAAACCTACAGAACTATGTAAAAAAATAGTTCAAACATCCGCAAGGAAAGATGGTAAAGATAATACTTCCTGTGTTGTTTTGCAAGTATTTCCGAAACAAAAGAAATCTTTCTTAAAAAGTATCAAAAATCTGTTTAAATAAATTATCAGTATTTATTAAATCCCCTTGTTTTGAGTCGTAAAAATAATTAGCACTCAAACAAGGGGATTGACAATTATCAAAAATAATGCTTTAATTAGCAGTGTAAGGTTTTGGCTGCCAAAAATAAATCAGCCAAGAACCAAAAAATTAAAAACATATTAATAGGAGGCAGTATGGCAATTAAACTTAAACCTTTAGGTGACAGAGTCCTCATAAAACCGGCCGAACCTAAAGAAGTTGTTAAAGGCGGAATTATTATTCCCGATAGTGCAAAAGAAAAACCTATGCAAGGGGAAGTTATAGCAGTAGGTAAAGGCGCTTTAAATAAAAAAGGAGAACGTTTACCGATGGATGTAAAGGTCGGTGATACAGTTCTTTACGGTAAATATGCCGGTAGTGAAATTAAAATTGATGATGAAAAATATATTATCATGCATCAAGATGATATTTACGGTATTTTAGGTTAGGAGATTTATTATTATGCCAAAACAAATTGTATTTTCTGAAACAGCCCGTGCAAAAATGAAAGCGGGTATTACAAAAGTAGCAGATGCAGTTAAAGTTACACTCGGCCCCCGTGGCAGAAGCGTAGTTCTTGAAAAGAAATTTGGTTCACCGCTTATTATTGATGACGGTGTAACCATTGCAAAAGATATTGAACTTGAAGACAAATTTGAAAATATGGGTGCACAACTCATCCGTGAAGTCGCCTCAAAAACTAATGATGTCGCCGGTGACGGTACAACAACAGCGACAGTTCTTGCAAATGCTTTATTAAATGAAGGTATTAAAAACATTACTTCCGGTGCAAATCCTACCTTAGTTAAAAGAGGTATGGAAAAAGCCGTTGAAGCTGTTAAAGAACACCTTAAAAAAATGCAAAAACCTGTTAAAACAAAACAGGAAAAAGCACAAATTGCAACAATTTCCGCTAATGATAAAGTTATCGGTGATTTGATTGCAGAAGCGATGGAAAAAGTCGGTTACGAAGGCGTTATTACCGTTGAAGAAGGTAAAACCGCAAATACCACTTTGGAAGTTGTTGAAGGTATGCAATTTGACCGCGGTTACATTTCACCTTATTTTGTAACCGATTCAGAACGTATGGAATGCGTTTTGGAAGACTGTGCAGTAATTATTACCGATAAAAAGATTTCTTCAATGAATGAACTTTTACCTGTTTTGGAAAAGATTGTACAAGGCGGACGCCAATTCTTAATTATTGCTGAAGATGTGGACGGTGAAGCTCTTGCAACTTTAGTTGTAAACCGCTTACGTGGTACCTTAAAAGGTTGCGCAGTTAAAGCTCCTGGTTTCGGTGACAGACGCAAAGAAATGTTAGCTGATATCGCAGCTTTAACAGGTGGGGAAGTAATCTCAGAAGAACGTGGTTTAAAACTTGAAAATGCTACATTGGAAATGCTCGGTAAAGCAAAACGCGTCATTATTGATAAAGAAAGTACGACCATTGTTCATGGTGGCGGCAGCAAAAAAGCAGTTGAAGAACGTGCTGCACAAATCAGAAAACAAATTGAACTTTCAACTTCTGATTATGATAAAGAAAAACTTCAAGAACGTTTGGCAAAACTCTCCGGTGGTGTAGCAGTAATTAATGTCGGTGCTGCAACAGAAACTGAACTTAAAGCCAAAAAAGCAAAAGTAGAAGATGCCAAAAACGCAACGAAAGCAGGTGTTGAAGAAGGCTTAGTTCCTGGCGGAGGTGTTGCATTAGTCCGCTGTGAAAAAGCCTTGGAAGGCTTAAAAGGCGAAAATGAAGATGTCCAAACAGGTATCAATATCGTCAAAAAGGCATTAACAGCTCCTTTACGCCAAATTGCAGAAAACTCCGGTTTAGACGGTAGCGTCGTTGTTGAAAGAGTCCGCAACCTAAAAGGTAATGAAGGTTTTAATGCCGATACCGATACTTATGAAGACTTGTTAAAAGCAGGTGTTGTTGACCCGGCAAAAGTGGTAAGAACCGCTTTGGAAAATGCTGCATCAATTGCATCAACCGTGCTTTTAACCGAGGCTTTAATTGCAGATAAACCTGAAAAGAAAGATGCTCCCGCAATGCCACCGATGGGCGGTATGGGCGGAATGGGAATGATGTAATTCCTAATTTCTGCTATTAATTTAAGCCCCTGTCTTTTATAGATGGGGGCTTTTATAATAAATTCCTTTGAAATACCTTAATCTAGATCTAAACACCCTTGAAAATTTGTCAAATAACTTTTATAATGAAAGTATAACTTAAAAAATACGAGGATATTATATGAAAAAATTGTCTATCTTAATATTTGCAATTTTTATTTCACTATCTGCTTTTGCAGAAGAGTTCGAATATATAAACTTAGATGAGAAAACATTGCAACAATACAGCAATTTAATTACAACCAGACATATCGCTTCTGATTATGCCGATAATTATAACACTGTATGGTTAAAGTTTGATACTTATAATTTAACCTTTAAAAACCGTGACAGATTACCTTCTACTGACTGGAACGATTGGATCAATTCTGCTAAACACAATAACGAAACTTTATTACAAATATCTGCCTGCTACCCCGCAGATAACAGCGATATTATAAATGAATTGGGACCTAACACCAATAATTATTTCAATGCCCTTATTTCAGACGTAAAAATAGGTTCTGGTAATCAGGGCAATATGCTATCTTCTAACATTGTTTGTGCCCCGTTAAGAAAAGATAATGTTAAACAATCAATGATAAAGATAATCAGATTACAAAAAATACAACAAGAGTTAAGAAACTTTGTCTATGGGGATAATTCAGCTAATCAATTAGAATCTTCATTATCACAAGGCCATAGAAATGAGATGGGCGCAAGTAACTTCTCTTTATACTCAAGATTATCCGCTGAAATAAAAAATATTATCAATAAGGAATCAAAAACTATTGATGCCGAAATAGACAGAATATGGGCGGAAGCATTAAAAGAGAAAAAGTATGTAAGCAAAAGAAACTTGGGCTATATCGACAATGTGGAAATGATAAAGATTTCAAAGAATTGGCTTATCGGTTTGAGCAGCCGTTTACCTAATTATTTGATAGAAAATCCTAATAAAACTTTGGTAGGCCAAGGGGAAAGAATATTAGAAGAATTTAAAACCCCCAACATAGAAAAGACTACTATGATAAAGGCAAAAATGGAAACTTTAGATCCGGTCAAACACTTTGATGTTAATGAAGAAAATATGTATATAAGCGAAGATTTCGTTTTGCTTTATTTACCTGATAACGAAATACCAGACCCGGTTAATAAAAGGTGGAGTGTTGATATCTTTGTTCCTGTTACAAATAGCAAAATGATACAAGAAATATTTACTGCTAGCGGACATGTTATAGATAAAGTTCGCGTAAGGGGGGAAATTCTTGAATTACAACGTAGCCATTCCCACGAAGGCACTGCAATATTCTTAAATAACGGTAAATACAAAGGTTGTATGATAGGTTATTGTATAGATTGGAGCGAAAGAGGTAACGGTGGGAAAATGGTACAGTTGTTTACTGAGAATAATGTCAAATTCATTGAAGACATTATCTCCAACGTAACCCCTAATGAATGGCCGAAAATAAGGAAAAAGATTATTTTTGAGTAAATTCCTTAGTATTTAAATTTGAGCCCCTGTCTTTTATAGATGGGGGCTTTTTATAGGTCTTTTGGTCCCTTTTAATAGGTCCAAATACCCTTGCAGCTATACTAAATAAGTCTTATAATTTTAGTAAGATAAGGAGGATGTATGAAAAAAATAATAGTTAGTTTAGTTTTTACAATTTGTTTATCCCCGTTAGGGTTTGCGCAAACATATCCGTTACCGGGCATCGAAGTATTGTTTAAAGAATATTCTAAGGAAATTAAGAATATTCAAAAAAGCGACTTTCATGTTTCTACACAGTTAGTGGAAGGGGAATTCTATACAGAGCAACAAATGCCACCTGAATATGTAGGAAATGCTAAACAAAATTTAGAAAAACGCAAAACAAACAGTTATGTAGAAGCCATAATTTCCGTTCCGGAAGGTTATAGCATAAACAAGAATATTACTCATGATGGATATCTTTCATTTCCTTCAGAAAGATCTATTTTATTATTTGCTACCGATAAAGAGTATAATGATGTTAGTGATATATCTTTTAATTTAGATTACGATATTACTTTTAAAAATCCAAGTGAAATTTCATACGATGAAAACGGTTATATGACAAAAGCATTAACTCTTAAAATAAGATTTTCACCAAAATATTTTACTTGGAAGAGAATCAATGAGAATTACGACCCTGAAAGAACCACGGATATAAAATATAACGGAAAAAAGGTTACTTTAAGAACACGCGTTCTTCCTGTCCTTACGATTACGACACCTAACGGTAAAACTTTGGAATATATTTTGGAACCTAATTTCCAAGAAATATATAATGACTTTAAATTCGTTCGCAATGGATACAATGTATCTATTAAATAAATTTATACCCTTGAAATTTAAAAAAATAACTTTTATAATAAAGGTATATAAAATCAAAGGAGACTATATGAAAAGATTATTTACGTTATTATTTATGTTTTCTGTGATATGCCCTACGGCATACGTAGAACTTCATGCAAATGATTCTATCCTGAATAAGGAAATGAGAGATCAAATTACTCAAACTGTTAAATCTGAGGTTATTGATAATCAAGAACTCGGAACCATAGATAACAACCCTATTCCCGGCGGTTTGATAAACGTCATATTTTTCCGTCAAGACATTTCCACAACAGGTGATAAATATGTATCTACCGATAAAAAGGAATGTATAGCAATAGCAATTGATGATGCTTGGGCCGTTGCTTCCAAAAAATGTCAACTCTCAAAAGGTGACAAAATTTCACCTTTACCCGGAGAAGTAGAGACTGTTTCAACCAGTAACTTTAGAATTATAATTAATAATCGCATATATAAAGTTGATAATTATGAAACAAAAAATTTGATTCTTTTAAGGGCTGTCAATGAAAACGGTAATCCTCTTTTTAGTTTAGGTGCAAAACCTCAATTAGCATATGTGTCGGCCAACTATGTACATGGAGATGATTTTTTGGATGGTAGTTTTGAAGTTAACAGAACTGACAGGAAAAAAGCCGCTTATGACGATTCCCATGGTTCCTATGAAGATAATTTTCACCCATATTACGGTGTAGGAAGGACTAACTATCCAAAAACACTCAAGTCATTCAACTATGATAAAAATACACAAAATTTGTTTGCAAGAATAAGCACAAGTTGGATTGGTGGAAAGGAACTTAGAGCAGGTGATCCTTTATTCTATATTGAAAACGGTAAAAGATATTTATTAGGTTTTGCTAACGCAGTGAATTTGTGGGACAATTTCTCTAATACTCGAACCGATAAAGTACTCTTATTTACCGATTCTGATATTAAGAGCATATTAGATAAAATTGGATCTGTTGATCCTGAGGCCCAAAAACGTATTAGAAAAAATGTTTTAGCTAAATAAAATATAAACTCCCCGAAAATTAAATAAAAAACTTTCGGGGAGTTTTTTATTGTCTAAATTTCCAAAGTATTACTAAAAAATATTACTTAACAACTTCCTTAAAAAATTGTAAAATATAAAGGAAGAAGTTATTTTACGGAGGAAGTAATAGTATGTCTATAAAAGTTGGTATTAACGGCTTTGGCCGCATCGGCAGATTTGTTTTCAGAGCTGCCCAAAACAGAAAAGATATTGAAATTGTTGGTATTAACGATTTGTGCCCCGTTGATTATTTGGCTTATATGCTCAAATATGACACAATGCATGGCCAATTTGAAGGTACCGTTGAAGCAGATGTCGCAAACAGCACCTTAATCGTAAACGGTAAAAAAATCCGCGTAACAGCAGTAAAAGATCCTGCAGAACTTGCTTGGGATAAAGTCGGTGCGGAATATGTTGTTGAATCCACCGGTTTATTCTTAACAAAAGAAAAAGCAGAAGCACACATTAAAGCTGGTGCAAAATATGTTGTAATGTCAGCACCTTCCAAAGATGATACCCCGATGTTCGTAGTCGGCGTTAACGAAAAAACCTATGTGAAAGGTACACAATTTGTTTCCAATGCTTCTTGCACAACAAACTGTTTGGCACCTATCGCCAAAGTTTTAAATGATAAATGGGGCATTACCGATGGTTTAATGACCACCGTTCACAGCACCACCGCAACCCAAAAAACCGTTGACGGTCCTTCTATGAAAGACTGGCGCGGCGGCCGTGCAGCAAGCGGGAATATTATTCCTTCTTCCACAGGCGCAGCAAAAGCAGTTGGTAAAGTTATTCCTACACTTAACGGTAAATTAACAGGTATGTCAATGCGCGTTCCTACATTGGACGTTTCAGTAGTTGACTTAACAGTTAACCTTGCAAAACCTGCAAAATATGCAGAAATTTGCGCCGCTATGAAGGAAGCCAGCGAAGGCGAACTCAAAGGCATTTTAGGTTATACGGAAGATGCAGTAGTTTCTTCAGATTTCCTCGGCGATACACGCACATCAATCTTTGATGCAAAAGCCGGTATTGCTTTA
>JAEEIL010000032.1 GCA_016281355.1 Elusimicrobiaceae bacterium
AAGTTTTGATTGCTTCAGTTAATTTAATGTTTTTTGCTGTGATTTTGAGTTTCATAGTTACTCCTCCTGTAACATATATATTATAATTAAAACATTTTATATGTGCTCCGTCAAGTGTTTATTGCATAAAATTTAAAAATTTGCTACTATCGTTTTGGGAGTGCCGCCTAAAATTAGGTTGGCACTCTTTTTTGCTCAAATAATCTACCAAGTTGCCCGCCCTAAAAAGCCAAAAATAAATGAATATACTTCAAAAAATACTAAAAAATATCAAAACAAAAACTGCACCTGCCGTAATGCAATTTGCACCAAGCATTCTGCAAGGGCAGAATTTGCCAAACCCCTCAAGCCATAATTACAGCCCATATGTTGATAGTTACGGCTCAAAAGCATGGGTTTATGCTTGCGTAAACGCGATAGCGGAAACAACTTCCGCGGCAGACTTTGTCCTAAAAAACAAGCAAGGCGAAATTATTCAAAGCCACCCTGCCCTTGACTTAATGTACCGCCCAAATAAATTTATGAGCGGCCGCACTTTACGCCAATGGATTATTGCAAGTTTGGAACTGACCGGGAACGCTTATATTTTAAAAGATTCGCAGCTGCCCGACGGTACACCAACGGAAATGTTCCCCCTCCTTTCGCAACTTGTGGAAATTATACCGGGCAAAAAATCTTCCGAACCTGTGGAAGGCTACAAATACCGCGCAGGTTCACAAACCGCATATTACAAGGCAAGTGATGTTATTCACTTTAAATATTTTAATCCGTTTGACTTTTTTTACGGCCTTTCCCCGATAGCAGCGGCACGCGCAAGTTTAGATACACTTGAAAAAGCAGAATCTTATAACCGCGCTTTTTTTGAGCATGCAGGCGCACTATCCGGCTTGTTATATACCGACGGTAAACTTGACCCTGCCACGCGTTCGCGCATAATTAACAGTTGGAATGAAAAGTATCAGGGTGCCAAAAAAGCGCATAAAGTTGCTTTGCTTGAGGGCGGTTTAAAATGGCAAAATATCACCTTAAGCCAAAAGGATATGGACTTTATTGAAGCGATGAAAATGAGCCGTGAAACAATACTTTCCATCTTCCATGTTCCGCCGGCTTTAGTCGGGCTTTTTGAACAGGCACAACAGTTTAACACTAAAGAACAGCAGCGCATTTTTTGGCAACTTTGCATTTTGCCGAAACAAAGTTTAATGCTTGAAACACTTACGGAATTTTTACTTCCGCATTTTGACAAAACACAAACAATGTATTTTGATAAAGATATTTCCCAAGTTGCCTGCTTAAAAGAGGAAGAATTAGAACGCGCCCAAACAGCAAAAATTTACCATGAAATGGGCTATTCAGTATCGGAAATCGCACAAGCACTTGGTTTACCGTTTAGTACAAAAAAGAATCAAAGGAGCAAAAAATGAAACATAAAATTTGCGGTACATTAAAAACACCGGCCCTAAAAATCTTACCTTTGCAAGACGCAACAGTTAAACAGGAAAACGGCCTTGTTTATATTGAGGGTTACGCAAACACCAAAAATTTAGCGGACCGCTACGGAGATATTCCTACAGTTTTAAAATCAAAACGCAATTTTGTTTATGAACTTACTGAATTTAAAAAGAATCCTGTTTTACTGATTGACCATGTAAACCAACTTGACCATTTAGCGGGCTCGGTGACAGAAATTTACGAAGATGAAAAGGGTTTATATTTTAAGGCTTTATTTTCCGCTTCAAACCACCCAACTATTGCACATGCACGCCAACTTTATAAAGAGGGGCATGCAAAAGGTATCAGTATTGCTGGGCGTTTTCATTACGAAGTTGCAACTGATCCGAGTTTGCTGACACTTGCGGAAATTTATGAGATTAGTTTAGTTGCCATCCCTGCCGATCCCCGAAGTTTAGCCACACCGATTAAAGATAATGACGACGAAGAACAACGCAAGAAGCAAGAAAAATCAAACCGCCAGAAACTTGAAAAAGAAATAAATGCCTGGTTAAAAGAACTTAGGAAATAAAATAAAAAACCCCCGGCAAGAACTTACGCCGGGGGAAATCTTAAAATAAACTAAATATTCATAGTAGGCACTACCACATTACATACACTTTCGTCTTCATCTTGGCACATTATCATGCCGCTGAAACATTCTTTTTTGATAACATATTTTTGTGGTTTTGTACCTTCTATAATAACTTCACCTTCGTTATTAATTGAATAAGTAACACCTTTACCTACAAAAGAAGATCCTTGTACAGGATCACCGGAATCATCAACAAAATCTAAATCCAAATCTTCAAAATTATTCGTATATACATTATGTACTAAAAAGTATCTTTGCTGGGACATACAAATTGCCTGAGATAAGCCCATAGCTGCTTTAATATCTTTAGCCATTTCCGCCTTTTTCTTCTTTTGTTCTTCATACAAAGGGGCGTATTTTTTGATTAATTCGTCCAAATTAGTAATCTCCGTAATTTGCCAATACTCACCGCTTTGTTTCATCTTTAACATAAGGGTTGTTTCTGTGTTGTTCATGTAAGGTTTAGCTTCTTCGGGTACTAAATTTTTATCTACTGCAAATTTTTTGGCATCCTCAAAATTAATTGTAACTTTTGCGGTAGCAATACCGTCTTTGTTGGTTAAAATTTTGTATTCTTTTACTTTAACTAATTTCGCATACTCTTTATATTCTGAATCTGCCGCCTGCCTTATGCCTTCTAAAATAAACTGTTTGGCAATAGGCACAATAATCATTTTTGCAGCAGCAACTCCCATAATTTCTTGTTTGGAAAGACCGTTAATTTCTTGCTTTGCGGCGACATCAATCGCACCGTTTATAACGGAACTTATGTCTATATATTTATCTACGCCGTCAGCATTACAGTTTTGTAAAGCATTACCTGTTGCGATTAAGGAATCCTTCGGGTTTGGGCCCCTTTGGCAAGCGGACATAACACATATCAAACCTACAAACACTGCAAATAACTTTTTCATTTTATTACCTCTTTTTTAGAATTATTACAATTCAGTATACAAAATATTTAACTTGGTGTGTACATTAGATAGATTTTGACGTCATACCCATTTCTTCACAAGCACCGCTTTTTATATCCCGGCAAATTATTTCACTTGTCTTATAGTGCGTTTCAAGTATAAACTCTTGCGGTTTAGTTACGGTCGCTTTTTCTTTGTCTTTTATGGAATATATCATACCATCTTTTGTCGTAAAACTTGAAGTATCTTTATATACTATTTCCCCAAAATCATCCCAAATTAAATTTAATTTACTAAGGTCATCTGTGTATTCCCCATTTGACTTGTACTTAGAATAGTTAAACTGCGCATTGCTTATTGAACCCAACAATTTAGAACGTTTGGCAAGTTTTAGGAACTTTTCCCTTTGTTCCACCAGTTGTTCTTCGGTTAACCCTGCTCTTTGGGACCCCGTTACCTGTTGCTGTGGCTTTGCCTGTTCAGTTTTATTAGGGAAGACTGGTTTATATTCGGCAGGTCTAGACACTACGCCCATTTCATCGCAACTGCCGGTACCGTTATCTTTGCAAACTAATTCCATTGTTTTGTAATATTCTTCAAGCACATATTTTTGGGGTTCGGTTGCAGTTGCTTTCTCTTTATCTATGGCATATATTATGCCGCTATCTACTGTAAAACTAGAAGTTTCTTTTGAGACAATACCCTTGACGTTATCTAAATTGAAATTCAATTTACTAAAATCATCCGTATATTCCCCATTGGCCTGATAATACTTATATTGGGAATAAGCTATTAAAGTTAGAACATCTGACCGTTCATGGAGTTTTCTTGCTTTTTCTTTTTGTGTTAATTTTGTCTTTTCCATTTCTGCGCCTTGCTTTTTCCAGCTTGCTTGTAGCTCGGCTACTTTTTCTTCTTGTTTTTTCCACTCCTTTTCATGTTCTGACCATTGTACATAGACAATACCTGCTATTAGTACCATCGGAATCATTATTGAAATAAACATTTTTTTCATATTCTTTCCTTTGTAAATTAATGCCACAAATATTAATTTACTTTATCAGTTTTAAAGTACGAACAAGCAAACTTTTTAAAAAATAAACTTCACGTGTTGTTAAAGCGCTTTTTGCTTTGATTTCATTAAAATATTCCATACAGTTTTTATCGTTTAGCACAGGCGGGCGCGGAACTTTTTTTAAGAAATTTTGAAACTCTTTTTCAAAGATTGCATAATCACTTTGCTTGGCAATTTTCTCGCTTTTTATTGACGGGCGCGGAAAGTCATGTTTTGCAATTTCGTAACAACAAAGCATAAGTGCCTGCGCCAGATTTAATGATGGTATTTTTGGGTTTGTGGGTACATGCAAAATATAATTTGCAAGGGCAATATCTTCCGAACTTAAACCGGTTTTTTCCGAGCCGAAAACAATGGCGGTTTTACCGGTAAATTTAGGAATATAATTTGCAATTTCCGGCAAACTGATAACCTGGCGGTAAGCAACGCGCCTGTCTAGCGAAGTAGTTGCAAGTATTGTGGAACAATCGGCAACTGCACTTTTTAAATCTTCATAGACTTTTGCTTTTTTTAAGATATGGCTTGCGTGAACTGCGGTAACCGCCTCTTTCCACGAAGGTGCATAAGGTTTGACAAGCCTTAAATCTTTAAAGCCAAAATTACCCATCGCGCGTGCGCAAGCACCAATGTTTAAAGGGTTTCTTGGACGGACTAAAATAAAAACAGGTTTCATTATTTTATTTTTTCCTTCATTATACTGACGATAGTACTATCTACCTTCAGCATGCCGACATTTGAAATTTTACTTAAATTTTGAATAGTCTTTTCAGCACTTTTACCAACAAAGCCCTCTGCTTCCGTTATGCCGTAATGCTTAATGCCCATAAAAGCAGAGCGTAAAGCACTGTCAACTGAACTGACAACTTTTAAAGCACAACCGCTTTTTGCACCGTCGCAAAGCATACCGCCGATATCGCTAATAATATTATTTATGGCAAGTGTTATTGCTTTAATATCTGCACCTTTTTGTTGATAAACCAAAGCGGCCGCAGCACCAACACCTGCCGCAATTGCGCAACCGCAAATAGGGGCAAGTTCGCCGGTAAAAACTTTAACATAACCGTTTAACAAGTGGGAAAGTGCTATACTTTTTAAAATTCTATCCTCTTTAATTTTTAACTGTTTACCGACGTAATAAGGAACTAAAATCGCTACTATTCCCTGATTACCTGAACCGCCGGAACTCATTACCGGATAACAAAAACCATCCATACGGCCGTCAGCTGCTTGAGCGCATAAAATTTTGGTATCGGTAACTAAATCTTTAGTGAGGATTTTTTGCCTAACTAAATTTTTTAAATAGAAGCCGACTTTTTCTAAACTTTCCCCTTTCCGTGATGCGGCCAAATTCATAACAACACCTTGTTTGATATAGGCTAAATCTTCCTTATCGGCATGTTCCGCGCAATTAATTAAGTCGGCAATCTTTGTTTCCTTCAAAATTTGCAAATAAGAGTTTTTTTGTATTTTTTGCTTTTTTTCTTTTAAAACTTTACTGTTTAAAGAAAGGTAACATATATCCTGATGTCCACCTGAAATTATGCATTTAACCTTGCTACCATTTTCCCCAACAACGTTAACACAAATATAAAAACCTTTTTTCGCAACAGTGTTTAAAATAACGCGTTTTTGCTTAATAAGCCCTAAGGCTTTGTCCAAAGTTTTAGGTGTAACACTTTTTAAAAGTTCCATTTTTTGTTTTGGGTTTTTAAGAACCAAACCCAAAGCTGCTGCTACCAAATTACCGCGAAGCCCACCTGTATTAGGAACTTTTACACCAAGCCCGTTTTTAAAAGTCGCCCCGTCTAAAAATAAAGTAGCTTTTTTAATGTCTTCTTTTTTTAAAACACTTGCTGCAGTAGCTGCGGCCAGTGCGACAGATACCGGCTCTGTACACCCTAAAGCCGGGTATACTTGATGTTTTAAAACTTCTTTCAGCAAATTTGTTTTCATAAAAATAATTTTGGTTTTTCTATATAAGTACCACTTTCAAAACTATAAATTTTACCGTTACCGACTATAATATGATCCACCATTTTAACGGACAAAATATTCAAAATATTTTTTAAATTATCCGTCATAAATTTATCTTCCATTGATGGGCTTGGATCACCTGATGGGTGATTATGTACACATATTATATATTTTGCACCGTGTTTTAATATCAATTCAATAAGTTTACGCGGATATACGGTTGTATTATCGATATTGCCTTCAGATAAAATTTCAGAAGCTATTAACCGAAGTTTTATATCCAGAAACAGAACTTCAAAACATTCTTGTTTTTTATTTTGAAGATGTGTCATACAATAATTGTAAAGTTCTTCTTGATTGGAAATACTTCTGCGGTTTTTAACTTTATCAAAACTATGGCGGGTTATAATTTCCCTTACAATATTTATAAGTAAAGCACTTTGCGGGCCAAGACCTTTTACTTTTTGAAGTTCAAAATTATTTGCTTCCAAAACTCCGCTTAAAGAACCAAAAGTTTTAAGCAAAGCCCAAGCAAGTTTTTTAGTATCTTTACGCGGTATAGAATAAGTTAAAAGAAGTTCCAAAACCTCGTGATCCAAAAAAGGTTTTAGCCCTTCCTTTTTAAATTTGTTTTTAATGCGTTCCCTATGCCCGATATATGACGGTTTTTCCATATAAACATTATACTTTTTTTACACATAAAATTTATACATAAAAAGAGCAGGCTCAGTTATCCACCGAACCTGCCCTAACTACAACTGGAGTTATCCTCCATATACTACTCCTTCCCTTCTAACTTCAGCGGTAATCCCTACCGCCACCTTCGGCAAACGGGGGTAAACGCACCGCACCGCCGCCCTAAGCAGCCCAGACACAGAACCAACCGCGCCCGAACCACACTCGCAAGAGAAACAACCCAAGAAACCTACGCAACTTGCGCTACTTCCCTCACTTGCAAGCCCCACAACCGGCACCCTCACGGGATTTCCGCCGGCACAGGCAATCACCCAAAATCACAGCAACCGCCCGAAAAGAGCCCACCCAAAAATCTGCGGGTAGCCCTCTTTTTTAGAGTTGGAAACGCTTATAAAAATCTAAGCCCCTTATTTGCTACCCGTACTCATAGTATAAGGGTTTTTTCAAATTTGTCAAGGGGGTAACTTTTCGACGATAAGCCCAAAATTATTTATTAATTTACATCAAAATTATAAAAATTCATTATTTATGAGTTAAAGAATCGTATTCTTATTAATAAATCAGTTAAAATATTTGGTATAATATATATACGGGCCTGTAGCTCAGCTGGGAGAGCGCCTGCATGGCATGCAGGAGGTCGCCGGTTCGATCCCGACCAGGTCCACCATTTTAAAGCCCCCTATTCAGGGGGCTTTTTATTTTAAATAATCATCCGGTATAAATTTAAATAACTTCAAGCAATGCAAAGTGTAAATAACAACTTTCCGGGAAACCCAGTAATACAGGATGATCTTTAGCTTGCGTGCGAAGTTCTTTTAAAATAACTTTTTTACCTGCTGCAGCAGCGGCATCTTTTAAAATACTGACAAAAATTTCCCTTGAAATATGATGCGAACAAGTGGAACTGGCAAGCAAACCGCCGGGCTCTAAACCTTCAAAAGCCATACGGTTCAGTTTTGTATATAATTTTATTGCCTGAGGCAGAGCCTTCCTATTTTTAACAAAAGCAGGCGGATCAAGCAAAATCATATTAGGTTTTGTCGGTAGTTCATTGGCACGGAAAGCAGAAAGTAAACGCTCGGCATCATCACGGCGGTATTCGCAAATATTTTCCACTTTATTTAAAGCAACATTTTTATTGGCAAGTTCTACCGCGGCTGCAGAACTGTCGCAACCCCAAACAGCTTGTGCCCCGTTTAAAGCGGCATTTATACCAAAAGAACCACTGTAAGAATAAAGATCCAAAACAATTCTGTCCTTAAAATACGGTTTTAAAAGAGCACGGTTGTCGCGTTGATCAAAATAAAAACCTGTTTTTTGCCCTGCTTTTAAAGATACTAAATATTTAACTTTATTCTCCTCAATTTCAATTTCTTCCGGTATTTCACCTACTGTCTCAGGGGCTTGGGTCAAGCCTTCAAGCACTCTAAAAGTGCTTTCGTTTTTAAACAAAATACCTTTAGGTTTAAAAAGTTTTTTGCAAGCACTTAAAATATCTTCTTTTAAAAGTTCCATGCCGGCTGAGTGAATATCAATTGCCAAATAATCACCGTATCGGTCAATGATAAGGCCAGGTAGCCCATCGGATTCGCCATAGCACATACGCCCATATTTACGAAGCCCAAGTTCCTTGCGGTAAGAATAGGCATTATCTAAAAATTCAAAAATAAAATGTTTACTGAGTTCTTCTTCGCCTTTCACGATTAAACGCCCGGAAATTAAACTGTGCGGATTAAAAAACCCGGTCCCCAAAACTTCACCGCGAGAAGATTCAAAACGCACGATAGTACCTGCTTTGATAGAGGTATCAATTTTTTCAAGTTCATTTGAAAATATCCAATAATGCCCGTTTTTTATACGGTGTTCTTCTTTCTGTTTAAGTTTTAGGGTTATCATTTATTTCTCCTTATTAGTAAACGGCATTTTTTGCGCACACATGGGGCAAGACTCAGGCTCATATAAATCAAGAGGATAAGTTAAAAGGGCGCGAAGCGGAACATTTTCAAAAGCCAGATTTAAACCGTTTGAACGATCTACCAAAACCGCAACACCAATAATATTTGCATGGTAACGTTGTAAAATTTGAAGCGTCTGGTTAATTTTACGCCCGGTCATAAAAACATTATCTATGATTAAAACTTTTTCCCCTTCATCTATTTTAAGAGTTTCTTTTAATTCTATTTTACCGTCTTTAAACTTAGCACCCATAACACGGGCACCCATAACAACGGCAACTTGTGCGGCAAGAAGTAAACTTTCCGGCGAAGATGCGAAAATAATATCCGCTTTTTTTGTAAACAAACCGGCAATACCCGCACCCAGTTTAGCTGCTAAACTCGGATATTGCAAAAGTATATCAGTATCAATATAAATTTGCGAGTGCTTACCGTTTGGCAATGCGAAATGCCCTGTTATAAGGGCGTTATTTTCTTCAATAATACTAAGTAAATCTAAATGTTTTTTAAGCATATTATTCCTTATAATTTTGTTTAAATTTTTTAATTTCATTAAATTCCAAGACTTCTTTTTCACGCGCTGCTTGAATTTGTTTACCGACTTTTTTAGGGCTTTTCATTTCAAGTTTAGGCTTGGACATGCTACCATAAGTAACAAAAGCCAATGCAGGAGCACCGGATTCATCTGTTAAATTCTCGGATAATGCCCCGCGCCTTGAAGTGTTTTTAAACATTGTAACTATATCCAAGTTAAAATGTTCTTTAACCCAGTCCACATTACCGCCAATAGCTGCTGAAATTACAGGCCCGTCAACATAAAAATTATTCACTAACATATCGCCGTCTTTAAAAGTTGCAGATGCACTCATAATTTCAAAAGGTGTATCTTTTAAAATTTTACCCATTTTAAAAGATCCTGCCCTTTCCATACGATTCATTATAACAAAAGGCTGATATGCTACGCCAAGTACTTTTTGATTATCCGCAGCCTCCTGTAACTTATAAATTATACCATTTGAAAGTGTAGCATCTATACTGCCCCCAAGCCATTTCATTTGAGGAAGCAAATTAACAAAATTAAATTTGGCATAAAAGTCTTGCCCGGAAAGAACAGGGCTTGTAAATTTTTTGGCATATACAGCACCTTTAAAATTTATCATAAATTTTGGCAAAGCACTTCTGAAATTACGAAGCCAAGCAAGATCGGAAGTATCTTCCTGCCAATCTTTTTGATGATTAGGAACCAAGGCATCAACAAAATCTTGGGTTATATCAAAAATTTCAATTGGGTTTAATTCCTCTGTAGAAAGTAACATTTTTACTTTGCGTTTATTTTCATTTCGGACTTTGGCAATAGCCACACTCATTTTAGTTTCCTTACCGTTTAAAAGCCCACTTTCTATTATGGCATAGAAATCTTGTTTTTTATAATCTAAGACAGTATTACCTTTTATTGAATTTATTTTTTGACGCCCAACCAAAAAAGTACCGTCTTTAACAACTGCACTCATATTATTGAAATTTTCCGTTGCTTCAAAAGCAATATTTGCGTTTTGTACGGTAAAATTAAAGATTTTGGAACTTAAAGAATTGGTCTTTATATTTAATTTCTTGGTTTTAAAAACAGATTCTTCAAAGTAAAATTTACCGCCGGCGTCTAAATTACCTACTAACGCAAACGGTTTTAAGGGTTTATAATAATTTGCTATTTTGGAAGAATCTATCTTCGCTTTGCTGAGAGTTATATCACCGTTTAAAGTACCAGAAGTTATAGTTAGCCCGGCTTTAGCACTTAAATCGACATCTTGATTTTTTAAAATTAAAGATGAAACATCTATTTGGCTGAAATTATCTTTTGCAGAACCGGTAAGTGACAATTCCGTATATGGGACTGAATATTTATCTTTTAAGTCAAATAAGAAAGCAATATCATTTTCCGTAGCTTTAGGAAACTCAACTTTTAAATCTACTTCCGGGTTAATAAGATTATTTGCATTTAAATTAATTTTTACCGGAGATTTTAAGGCATATAATTCCGCCTCCAGATTCTTTATAGATATATTTTGCGGTTTAAAATTCGCGAAATTTACTTCCCCTTTTGCAAAAGTCTCGGCTTCAATAACTTTATGTTTAAATCTGTTTCTGAAGATAAAGTTAAGATCAAAACGGGTATATTCGTTAAATTCCAAATTATAAAAACGCAGATTAAGACCGTTTAAAGAGTGGCTTTTTTTGTGAGCAAAATCCCTAAAAGAAAATGTACCGTTCTGAAGTACCCAATCTTTAATAATGACTTGCCAGGGTGTACCCTCTTTGGTGGTAAAAGAAAACTCTGTACCTTTTGAATCATTATGTTTTTTGGTTTTTAATTCGGGTAAATTAAAGGTGCCGTTCCTTGCTCTTGTTATATTTATAACAGCATTTTCAAAAAGTACTTCTTT
Source organism: Elusimicrobiaceae bacterium (assembly GCA_016281355.1). Lineage (GTDB taxonomy): Bacteria > Elusimicrobiota > Elusimicrobia > Elusimicrobiales > Elusimicrobiaceae > Proelusimicrobium. The sequence goes on from JAEEIL010000032.1 coordinate 11,142, forward strand.
GATAAAAACTTTATGTTCTAATAAGGGCATTAATTCAAAATGTAAAACAACTGATTTTATTGATGCAAGTTCTCTGTAATCCGGGGCATTATTATCAACAATTTTTAAATCTTCCAATATAAAAGTAGTAGGTAAAACGAATTTAATCCTTGAAATATATACATCACGCCCCAAATATCTTTCTAGTTGTTTTGCAATTTGCCCGCCTATATTATTGGCATTTACATAATGAATTGTCAAAAACCAAGATGCGGCACCAATTAAAAAGCACAAAGATACCATTAAAAATATTGTGCGGATAATATTTTTTGCACTGAATTTTAACGCTCTAAATAAACCGTGCCCTATTCTTCGTGCCGTCATAGATTACCTAACCAAACAATAAATTTGCGCATATATATATAAAACATTTTCCAAAAACTGCACGTTTGCATAAAAACTTCTTTAATAATGGATGTCGGTGCAATTATACCAGGAAATAAAAAGTTAATAAATAGGATAATTAAAGTTAAATTGATTATTGCAATTAAAACGAAGGAAAACACACTGCCACCGGCAAGAGTGATATCACTTTGCTCTGTCTCCGTCAAAGATTTATAAGTGTGTACTAGGTGAAAAGTTACCAAAAAACCAAGTAAGCCCAAAAATGATCTTTCATAATTTGAAATTTCAGGCCAAAATAAACTTATTATATAGAATAAAACCGTGCAAACAATTGCATATAAAGGCATACAGTATGGGGCTAACAAAACAAAAGTATTAACATCGCTGACTTGGGTTTCCCCACTCTCTTCTTTCACCTTTATATTCGTTACTTTATAGCCACTGCACCAAGCTGCCAAAGCATGGCAAATTTCGTGGGCAAAGACATACGGACGTGAAAAATTATAAATATACCTATGTAAAATCAGATATATCGCAGCACCGAATAAAAACGGAAATGTTATTTGAAAATTTTTAATTATGGTCCAAATTACCGCCATAAAATTATAAATAAAAAAGAGAGCAAAAGGCAGTAAAACTATACCAATTAAAAATTTAAGAAACTTTTTCATATCAAAATTTATTTAACCAATCTTCACTTCTGTATTTAGTTTCAGCCAATTTTATGGCTTTATTTATAAAATCTCGGCTCAAAGTATAATTTTCAAAGATATCCGTATTAAGATATTTCAAAAATCCCTTAAGCAAAGCATCCTTCGCTTTTTGGCTTTCAGCTTCTTTTATTTGTAAAGAGCCCTGATATAGAACCCTTTTATCAAAACGCCTTAAGGCCCCGCCCAAAACTTTTTTACCGTCCTGCATTAAATCATCTGCAACCGGGTTTGTAAAACAGTTTTGAACTTTACCACCGGCAGTTTGCGGGCTATAATCACTTTTCCCTTCATAAAAACTTGCCAGGAAACCGGCTTTTTTAAGTTCGTCTTGTATAGCACTGTGCAATGCTGTGTAAATTAAACTCGGTTGTGTTCTGGATTCTAAATCAAATACTAAAGAAAATGTTAAATCTTCTTTATGCAAAACAAGGCCACCGCCTGTTATGCGCCTTGTAAAACTGCCTATGCCTAAGTTTTTTAATTCTGCTTTAGCCTGGGCAATTTTTTGTATATAACCAAAAGTAGCCTGTGGGCGAAAGTCCCAATTAAAAAACCTTATGCACGGTGCAAAATTTGAAACCAGTAATTCGTCAACAGCCATTTGCCCGTATGTATCAAGCAAAGGGCTGATAATCAGTTTTACTTTGTCCATCTCAAATTAGGTTCCCTTGCAGCGCTGACTTCATCAATCCTTTTAACCGGGCAATTCATCGGTGCATCATGCAAGGCATCAGGAGTGTGCAAGGCTTTATTATAAATTTCCTTTAGGGCTTCAATAAAATTATCAAGCACTTGTTTATTTTCCGTTTCAGTTGGTTCAATCATCAGGGCTTCAGGAACAATTAACGGGAAATAAATCGTCGGCGCATGGAAACCTTTATCAAGCAAATTCTTTGCAATATCTAATGTTTTAACGGTTGGCATTTTTGTTTTATCAATAGTTAAAACACACTCGTGCATACACTTAGTGTCAAAAAATGCCGGGAAATATTCTTTTAATTTCACCCTTACATAATTTGCATTGATAATTGCATTTTTTGCAATATCTTTTAAGGCTTCACCGTCTAGTTGCTTTAAATAACAATATGCACGGATTAAAATTGCAATATTGCCGTAAAAACTTTTCATTTTACCGATACTTAATTTACTCTTTTTGGCAAAAGAATATTTACCGTCTTTGCAAATAACGCGCGGATTTGGTAAAAAGTCTTCCAAACCTTGCCTGACACCTACGGCACCTGCACCGGGGCCACCGCCACCGTGCGGGGTAGCCAAAGTTTTGTGCAAGTTAATGTGCATAATATCGACGCCCATATCAGCCGGTTTAACAAGGCCGATTAAGGCATTTAAATTTGCACCGTCCATATAAAGCAAAGCACCGGCCTTATGCACCATATCGGCAATTTGCAAAATATCTTCTTCAAATAAACCGACGGTATTTGGTATTGTAAGCATTACAAGTGCTGTTTTTTCGCTTAATGCTTTTTGAAGTTCCGCTAAATCTACTTTACCGTTTTGGGCAGATTTAATATTTACCACTTCGCAACCTGCCATTGCCGCAGTTGCCGGGTTTGTACCGTGTGCGGTATCAGGCACTATTATTTGTGTTCTTGCTTTATCTTTGCGGCTTGCATGGTAAGCACGTGCAATTAAAGCACCGCAGAATTCGCCGTGCGCGCCGGCAGAAGGTTGCAAAGTAAATGCACTTAAACCCGTAATTTTTGCAAGCATATTATCAAGTTCATAAATAATTTGCAAAGTGCCTTGGGCATTTGCTTCGGGTAAAGAGGGATGCAAACTTGTAAAATTATCTAATGCAGACAATACATCATAACTTTTTGGGTTATACTTCATTGTGCATGAACCAAGCGGATAAAAATGCGTATCAAGGCAAAAGTTAAGACGTGATAAATTAGTAAAATGCCTTACTGTATCAAATTCGCTGAGTTCCGGCAAATTGATTCCTGTTTTACGTAAATATTTTGAAGGTAAAATATTTTCCGCTTTACAAGATGTGGTACAAACTCTAACACCGCGTCTGCCTTTAACGGACTTTTCTATTGAAAGCACATTGTGCGGGTAAGCATTTGTCATTATTTTACCTCCTTTAAAACATTAACTAAAGCATCAATTTGGGTTTTAGTATTTACTTCGGTAGAGCAAAGCAAAAGTTCGTTTTTAGCAAGTGCTATACCTGCCAAAAAGCCTTTTTTGGCAGCCGCTTTTATTAACTTTGCGGCAGGAACTTTCGTTGTTACAACAAATTCGTTGTAAAAAGGTGCTTTGTATTTTAATGCAAAACCGTCATATTTGCAAAGTTCTGTTTGCAAATAATGAGCATTTTCCAAATTCTTTAGGGCAACTTCTTTTAGACCTTCAGGCCCTAAAAGTGTGAGATAAATCGTTGCATTTAAAGCACAAAGTGCCTGATTTGAACAAATATTTGAGGATGCACGCTCACGCCTTATATGTTGTTCTCTTGCTTGTAATGTTAAAACGAAAGCGCGTTTACCGTCTTTATCTTTTGCCATACCGCATAAACGGCCGGACATATTCCTTACAAATTGTTTTTTACAGGTGAAAATACCGAGTGTCGGCCCGCCATAATTTAATGCATTGCCTAAACCTTGGCCTTCTGCGACGGCAAAATCCGCATCATAAGAACCGGGGGTTTGCAAAATACCCAAACTTGTAGGGTTTACATTTGCAATAAGTAAAGCGTTATTTGTATGAACTAAAGAAGAAATTTCTTCTGCACTTTCAAGGCAACCGAAATAATTAGGTGTTTGTAAAATAAATGCGGCGGCACCGTTTTTAAGAAGTGTTTCAAGTTGTTTTAAATCTGTTGTACCGTCTGTATTTAAAGGGACTTCTTTTAATTTAACTTCTGCATTTTTAAAATAAGTTTTTAAAACTTCGGCGTAATTCGGTTGTAATGCTTTTGTGTATAAAATTGTTTTATTATTTTTTAGATGTGTGGCCGCAAGGCAAGCCTCGGCTAAAGCAGTTGCACCATCATAATGTGAGGCATTTGAAATATCCATATCAAACAAAGCACAAATGCAACTTTGATATTCGTAAATGGCTTGCAAAGTGCCTTGGGATGCTTCTGCCTGATAAGGAGTGTATGCGGTTAAAAACTCCCCCCTTGTGCTTAAAGCATTAACGGCAGCAGGCACAAAATGTTCCTGCATACCACCGCCTGCAAAGTTAACAAGCGGTTTATTTTTGGCCGCAATTTTTTTAACTTCGGCGGTAAGTTCCTGCTCATTTAGAGCAGAGGGTAAATTAATATTACCTTTAAGCAAAACTTGCGGAACGGGCAGAAGTTCATCAAAACTTTTAACACCGATTTCCGCAAGCATTTGCGCTAAATCTTCTTTAGTATTTGAAGTAAACATATTATAAAGTTGCTTTATAAGCATCAAAAGAAAGTAAATTTTTTACTTCATCTTGATTTGAAATTTTAATTTTAAACAACCAACCGTCCCCGTGCGGTGCTTGGTTTACTATTGAGGGGTTATCGGCAGCGGCTTGGTTTACTTCAATAATTTCTCCGGAAACCGGTGCATAAATATCAGATGCTGATTTCACTGATTCAATCACGCAACAACTTTTACCTTGTTCAACTTTCGTACCGACTTTGGGGAGTTCCACAAAAACAATATCGCTGATTTCATGTTGGGCGTGATCGCTGATACCGACGGTTGCAACTCCGTTTTCAATATAAGCCCACTCATGTGTGGCTGCAAATTTACAATTTTCTTGATTATACATTTTTATACCTCACTAAACTCTGTTTTTATAAAACGGCATTTTTATTTTTTTGGCAGGCAATTTACGCCCACGCACTTCTATTTCAACTGTTGCGCCTTCTTCTAAATCAGCAGGAGCGTAACCGGCGCAAATACCTTTAAACAACGGGGAGTAGGTGGCACTTGTAAGTTTACCGATTTGTTTCCCGTCTTTAAAAACCAAACATCCTTCCCGCGCAACGCCGGCAGTTTGCAAAAGGAAACCGGTCCATTTTTCTTTAACACCGGCTTCTTTTACTGCTGCCATTTTGGCTTTGGCGGTAAAATCTTCTTCTTTTTTCAGTTTTACTACCCATCCGCAAGAGGCTTCATAAGGGTTACGTGTTTCGTTCATATCACTACCGCTTAAAAGGTAGCCGGCTTCAAGGCGCAACACGTCGCGTGCACCAAGCCCGCAAGGAACAAAACCATTTTCTAGACACCAGGTAAAAAGTTTATTTATAGTGTCTGCATTCCCCATAATTTCAACACCATCTTCGCCTGTATAACCGGTGCGGGTAATATAAACCGAAGCGTCAAAAATCTTATCTTGTTTGATATGGAAACGCGCAATTTGCTTTATTTGCGGAACCAATTTTTCCAAGATATCTAAAGCCTTAGGGCCTTGAAGTGCAAGCATGGCATAATCGTCGGAAACATCTTTTACTTCTACTTTATAGCCGGCAGATTTTTTAACAAACCAATTATAATCTTTATAACGCGTGGCGGAATTTACTACAAGGAAAAATTCATTAGGGTTAATGCAAAAAGCGATAATATCATCAATAATACCGCCGTCGTCATTCAAAACATGTGCATAAGCACCGGCGCCGGGTTCTTGCTTAAAATTATTTGTAGCAACACTTTGCAAAAATTTATAGGCATCTTCACCTTTAAAAATTATTTGCCCCATATGGGAAACATCAAATAAACCGGCAGAATTTCTGACGGCTTTATGTTCGGCAATAATACTTTCGTATTGAACAGGCAAAAGCCAGCCATGGAAATCAACCATACGCCCACCTGCTTTAAGGCATGCGTCATAGAGGGGTGTTTTCTTTAAATTATCACTCATAGAACCTCCGCGGGACTATAAAAATATTATATAAAATATAGTGCTATTTTAGTAAAGATAAAATAGCACTATTTAAAGTCGTGATATATTGTGATAAATACTTACTTCTGTATAGCGAGTGTGCCGGCACGGCCCTTAAGATATCCAAGAAAAATCTCCCCCTCTTTAGCATCAGTTACATTTTTTGCAACATCTTTCAAGGGGCAAATTGTATAACCGCGTTTTAAGGCACCGCGTAAAATAGCTTCAAATTGCTTAATTTTGCTGCGGCCTTCCATTTCCCCATGAACAGTTATAACATTTAAGCCGGGTTTTAAGGAATTTAAATAGAAATCTGCAATGGTATCGTCATTTATACCGTCAAGGCCTAAAATTTCATCCATCGTAGGTAGTGTAGAAGATATTTCCAAAGTTTTAAAATTTTGGCCTTCGAAAATCGGGTAAAAAGGAGCTTTGCCTTCGCGCCCGTTACTGACATAATCAAAATTTAAACTGTCCAAAGCTGCCAAAGCATTAGATGTTATTTGCCAGCCGGGTGCGGCAAAAGTATGCGGTTTTTGACCGCTTAACTTTTCAAATAATTCCACTGCTTTTAACAAATCGGCGCGGATCTCGGTATATGACAATTTGGGTAATTTATCTTGCCATTTGACATGATCCCAAGCGTGTACACCGCACTCATGGCCGGCTTTTACAGTATCAATAAAAACTTGGGGGTGGTCTTTAACAATCATAGGAGCAGGCAAAAATGTGCCGTACATCATGGTTTTAAGCCCATAGGTGCTTGGGGCTTTTGTCCTAAACATTTTGCTGATAAAACCTTTCCTAAAAATTCTGAAAATTGCTTTGCCGGAATTATCAGGCCCAAAGGAAAAATAAAAAGTTGCTTTAAGCCCCAATTCATTTAAAACTTCCACCATGGCAGGCACACCTTTGAGGTAACCCTCTAAAGTATCAACATCAACTTTTACTGCTAAAATATTTTTATTTTCTGACATATAAATTTAGTTCCCTCTCATCATGGCCGATATATTCAAAATTTTCAATACCTGGCACTTGGTTAATATGTTTATCTTTTACTACTATATAAAGTTTTTGGTTTTCCTGTAAAGGTTTGTTTAAAAATGCTTCAATATTTTCAGGTTCTATAAACCAATTATCTGCATCTTCGGCTTTACTGCGGCCAAAGGCAAGTTCGCCTTCCCTATTATAAATTGCAATACGGTGTTTTGTATAAAACGGCATATCTTGCTTATAAGTTTGAAAATGCAAGACAATGTCTTGAGGTTGCAAAAGCGGTTTAAGCATTTTGCTTAAAGTTTTTGTGGACCTTTGCGTTGCAAGAGCACTAAAAAACGGTAAACTTACAGCTAAGAAACAAAATGCGAAAATACTATGTACAATAAGCATTTTTTTGGCTTGTTTTTTGTAAACCCAAAAAGAGATACAAAATACAAAACAAAGTGTACAAATTAAAGTAACCGGGGTTTTATAAACTAAGGCTTCATTTATACGTTTTAGAGATATAAAACCGTTAAAAATTAAAATAGCACTTATGCATAAAATAACTGTTAAAACAGTAAATACCCAAAGCCAGATTTTGGTAATTTTTGCATAATCCTTTAAGGCCAAAATATTTTTGGCAATCAAAATTGCCAGTGGCGGAAATACCGGCAAAATATACGGTATGAGTTTTGAACTGGAAGCCGAGAAAAATAAAGTTATTATAACAACCCACAAAATTAAATAAAGATTAATTTGTTGTTTGCTTAAATAATTTTTTACATTTACAAACAAACCCAAAGTCCACGGAAACAAACCGCCGATTATAACAGGTATAAAGAACCAAAAAGGTTCATATCTGTCGTGCATTTTTGTGGCATAGCGTAGGAAATGCTCCTGAATAAAAAAGAAGTAAAAAAAGTCCGGGTTCTTTTTGCAAACCATATAAAACGGAGGCACGCATACAAGAAAAAACACCAATATCGCAGGTGTTAAAAACAAACGTTTTAAAATTTTAAAGTCACGCGTAAAGAGCATAAAAAAGAATATTACGCCGCCCGGCAAAACTATGCCGATTAAGCCTTTTGACAAAGTAGCTAAAGCCAAAGCAATATAAAAAATGTACAGCCATCTTTTTTTGTTTTCTTTATAAAAAATATAAAAACTAAACAAAGCAAGTGTAAGCAGGGCAGATAGTGTCATATCAATAATATTTACCCTGGAAAGTGCAAAAAACAAACCGCTTGTTCCAAGAATTACAGTTGATAAATTTGCAGTATTTTCATCTTCAAATTTGCGGGCAACAAACCATGTCAAAAATATGGACATTAAACCCATTATCACAGAAGTAAACCTTGCACCGAATTCATTTTGCCCGAAAACGGCGAAAGAGGCAGCGGTAAACCAATAATAAAGTGGTGGCTTTTCAAAATACAAAACATGATTTAGACGCGGAGTTAAAAAATCACCGCTTTCAAGCATTTCACGCGGTATTTCAGCGTAGCGGCCTTCGTCCGGGTTCATTAAACCGTAACCGCCGATATTACAAAAGTACAACATGACAAAAGCAATAAAGATAAAATATTTTAAATTGCGTTTGTCCGTAAAAAACTTGATTATATTTTGCATCTATTTAATTTTGCCCTTTTTAAAATCTTTAAGATACAAGGCAAGTGTTTTGCGTACCATTTCTTTCAAAGAAATTTTCGGTTCCCAACCGAAAGTATTGCGCATATTATCAATGCTGGGCAAGCGGTCCTGTGCATCCTGATAAGTACCGCCGTAATATTGTTTTGCATCTTGCACAACAATTTGCGCTTTATCTGCCATGGGTTTGTACTCTTTAAACTCTTTCATTGTTTCAACAATGGTGTAAGCAAGTTCTTTAATGGAATGATTGTTTTTAGGGTTACCTATATTAAAAATTTTGCCGTCTGCTTTACCGCCTTTATTTTCAATAATGAGCATTAAAGCATCAAGGCAGTCATCAATATAAGTAAAACTTCTGCGTTGTTCGCCACCGTTAACTAAAACAAGGGGGCGGCCTGTTACGACATCATAAAACATTTGTGTGATACTTCTTGCCGCACGATTTTTTGCATCTTCAAAAGTGTCAAGGCGTGTACCTACCCAATTAAAAGGCCTGATTAAAGTATATTTTAAGCCTTGTTCCTGCGCATACGCTGCAATAACGCGGTCCATCATTTGTTTACCGCAGGAATAAATCCAGCGCATTTTGTTTATCGGGCCTGTCATTAATGGGGAAGTTTCCTCATTTAAAACTTTATCCGGGCTCATGCCGTAAACTTCGGATGTAGACGGGAAAATAACCCTCTTATTATGTTTAACGCACATACGGACAACTTTTAAATTTTGTTCAAAATCAAGTTCAAAAGTCCACACAGGTTTTTTAATATAGTACATCGGTTTTGCAACACCGACTAAAGGTAAAACCACATCCGCTTCTTTGACCTGGTTTTCAATCCAGCGGTCGGCCTTAAAAATATCACCTTTTTTAAAAGTAAAATTAGGGTGTTTTAAACCTTTTAAATTGCGTCTTGCATAGTCAAAAGCAACCACTTTCCAATCGGTAGTATTTAAAATCCTTTCAGTTAAATGTGAACCGATAAAACCATCAGCACCAAGTATTAAAACTTTCATATAATCTCCTGTACTTCAAAATCTAAAATTTCCAAATCGTTTGTGGCAGTCGTTATAATGTATGGGTTTTTTGAAATCGTTTTTCCCGGTTCTGCCTGTGTTTTTGCAGGCAAAACTTTAGCACGCCAAATAATAATTTTTTTGCCGTTTTCTTCAAAAAACGCACCGGGAAAAGGTTTGGTTACTGCCCTGATTAAATTATAAATTGTTTGCGCATCACTATCCCAATTTATTAAACCATCTGCCGGAGTGCGACGCCCGAAATATGTGCTTATAGACATATCTTGCTTGCGCGGTTTTAGTTGTTTTGTTTCAATTAAAGGGTAAACTTCTTTGATAATTTCGCAAGCGGCAGCAGTTACTTTTTTTGTTAAAGTTAATGCAGTGTCCTCGTTATCAATAGGCACAACTTTTTGGCCCACAATATCGCCGGCATCTGCTTTGGCCACCATATAATGCAAGGTTGCGCCTGTTTCTTTTTCCCCTTTAACTAATACCCAATTTATCGGTGCGCGGCCACGATATTTCGGCAGTAATGAACCGTGCATATTAAAAGCACCCAAAGGCGCAAGTTTTAAAATTTCATCACTTATTAAAGAACGGTAATAGACTGATAAAATGATATCCGGTGCTAAAGTTTTGATATTTTGCACATCTTCCGCTGTTAGTTTTTCCGGCGTAAAAGTTTGGATATTATGTTTTTGTGCTAAAAGTTTGACGGAAGGAAACCAATTTTCTTTAGGGTTATCTTCATAAGTATAAACACCGATGATATTTGCACCCATTTTGATAAGTTCTTCCAAAACGGCGGCACCGGTCATACTGAAACCGAAAAATAAAAGTTTAGGCCTAGATTCCATATTCTTCTTTAATAACGAATTTGGGGCGTTTTCTGACTTCCTTAAACAAGCGCCCGATATATTCCCCTGTAATACCGATGGCACTAATCATAAAACCGATTAAGAAAAACAGTATTGCAAACAATGTAAACACACCGTTTGTATCATCAGCCGAAGCACCGTAAATTATACGCATAGCAATCAAGTAAGATGCAAGCAAGAAACTTAAACCGGAAATTACCATCCCCGAAATTGTTATAAATTGGAGCGGTACTAAAGAAAAACTTGTCATCAAATCAAAATTTAAACTGACAAGACGGAAAAAACTGTATTTTGATTCCCCCTCCATACGCTTGCTGTGGGAAATTTCAATTTCTATTGGGTTTACCGCAAATTTTTGTGCAAAGGCAGGAATAAATGTTGTGGCTTCTTCGCTTTGTGCAATAATATCGGTTATACGCCTGTCATAAGCGCGCAACATGCAACCGTAATCGTGTATTTTTAAACCTGTAATTTTATTAGTTACAATATTTACGATTTTAGAGGCAAATTTTCTAAAAAAAGGATCGTCCCTTTTTGCGCGGATAGTGCCGACAACATCATGCCCTTTATCAAATTCCGCAAGCATTTTTTCAATTTCCTCAGGTGGGTTTTGAAGGTCTGCGTCCATTGTTACCACCACATCGCCGGTTACTTTTGTAAATCCTGCAACTATTGCCATGTGTTGGCCGAAATTACCGTTAAAATCAATAATTTTAACGACATCTTTGCGCTTTTCATACATTTCTTTGAGTTGTTTAATGCTGTCATCTTTACTGCCGTCATTTACGAAAATTATTTCGTACGGGCGGTTTAATTTATCTAATGCGGGGAAAGTGCGCTCAAAAAGTTTTGGTAAAGACGCGCTTTCATTATATACGGGTATTACTACTGATAACTTTTTCATTTTAAATGCTCTTTTAATATTTGTTTGGTGGTGTTTATTACATCTTCAACATCTTGCTCGGTCATAGCCGGGAATAAAGGTAAAGACACAATATGTTCACCCACATATTCGGCTTCCGGGTAATCTTTAACATTCCAGCCGAAGGCCTTTTGATAATAACTGAATGTCGGTATTGCCTGATAATGCAAAGCAGTGCCGATATTTTGCTCGCCCATAAGTTTCATAAATTCATCACGGGTGATATTTAAAACTTCGGTATCGATTAAAGGTGTAAAAATGTGCCAAGAGTGCAAATCGCCCTTATTAACCGGTGCAGGCAAAATTAAACCTTTTGTATCTTTAAAGGCATCCATATATTTTGCCACAATTTCCGTTCGGCGTTTATTAAAATAATCAAGTTGCTTCATTTGGGAAATACCGATTGCCGCCTGAATATCAAGCATATTGTATTTTAATCCCAAAAGTGAAATATCATAATGCGTTTTGCCTTTTGCGGCATAACGGTTCCAAGCACCTTTGCTCATACCGTTTTGGCGCATAATATAAACGGCCTCAGCGGCGGCTTCATCACTTAAACAGACCATACCGCCTTCGCCGGTAGTAATATTTTTTGTGGGATGGAAACTAAAAACTACCGCATTTTTGCCTTCGGTTTTGCCGATTCTTTCCCCTTGATATTTTGCGCCAAGTGCGTGGGCGGCATCTTCAATAATAATTAAATTGTGTTTTTTGGCAATTTCCTTAATTGCCTTCATATCACAAGGGCGGCCTGCAAAATGAACGGGCATAATTGCTTTGGTTTTCGGTGTTATTTTTGCCTCAATATTTGCAGGAACAATATTTAAAGTGCGGCGGTCAATATCAGCTAAAACAGGTGTGGCCCCTGCTAAAATTATGGTGTTTACGGTGGATGCAAATGTCATGGGTGTTGTAATAACTTCGTCCCCTTTACCGATACCAAGGGCCATTAAAGCCAAGTGTAAACCGGCAGTAGCCGAATTTACCCCAATGCAATACGGGGAAGTTGTAAAATCTTTAAAAACTTGCTCAAAAGCAATAGTTTTGGGGCCGATTGTCAGCCAACCGCTTTTGATACAGTTGACGACTTCATCAATACCGTCTTGCGCGATACTGGGTTTTGCGAAAGGCAAAAAAGTTTCTCTCATAAACACCTCATTTGTATATGTATATATTATATCAAATTTGGTACAATATAAATATATCGCGAAAGTGGAGATACATATGGAAAAAATTTGTATGGTTGGTACAGGCTATGTCGGCTTAGTAAGCGGTGCTTGTTTTGCGCACCTAGGGCATAAAGTTATTTGTGTGGATAATAATAAAACCCGTATCGAAAATTTAGATAAAGGCATAATGCCTATTTATGAGAAAGATTTAAAAGAAATTGTTGCCGAAGGTGTAAAAAACGGTAATTTAAGTTTTACCACCAGCATGGCACGCGGTGTGGAAGAAAGTAATGTAATCTTCATTACCGTAGGAACACCGGCAGATAAAAAAACCGGGGACCCTGATTTGTCTTTCGTTTTTGCCGTCGCCAAAGAAATTGCGGAAAACATTAAACAAGATTATAAAGTTATCGTTTTAAAATCTACTGTTCCAATAGGTACCGCAGAAAGTGTTGAAAGCATAATCAAAAGAAATAACCCTAAAGCAAAATTTGCTGTTGTAACAAACCCTGAATTTTTAAAAGAGGGTTTTGCGGTAGCGGACTTTTTAAACCCGGAAAGAATTGTAGTCGGTGCAAACGATGAAAAATCTTTAAAAATTATGCTTGATTTATACAAACCTTTAACAGACAAAGGTTTCCATTTGCTTAAAACAGATACTACCACCGCCAATATGATAAAGTATGCATCAAATTCTTTTTTGGCAATGAAGATTATGTTTATAAATGAACTTTCCGATATGTGCGAAAAGGCCGGCTCAAATATAAGCGACGTTGCAAAAGGTATTGGGTTAGACAGCCGTATCGGCTACAAATTTTTGAACCCGGGGCCCGGTTACGGAGGATCATGTTTCCCTAAAGACACTATGGCACTTGAACGTATGGCAAAAAAAGTGGACAGCCCACTTAAACTCATTGAAACAACCATTGCCCAAAACAATGCGCGCCGTTTTAAAATGGTTGGTAAAATAAGTGCTGCATTTGATGATAATTTACGTGGCAAAACGCTTGCGATTTTGGGTATAACTTTTAAAGCCGAAACTGATGACATGCGAGATTCACCTAGTATCGGCATATTATCCGAACTTAATTTAGCCGGTGCAAACCTAAAAATTTATGACCCGCAAGGTAAAAAACACGGGCCGGAATTTTTCCCTTACGCAACTTTCTGTGATAGTACCAAAGAGGCTTTGAAAGGTGCGGACGGTGCAATAATTATTACCGAGTGGAATGAATTTAAGCAATTAACCGCTAAAGATTTTAAAGATAATTTAAAAACACCTGTTGTGGTAGATTTACGCAATTTGTATACTTTAGAAAGCATGAAAGGTATTACCTACCACAGTTTAGGCAGAAAAACAGTTAAATAAAGTAAAATATATTTATGATTAGTCTACTCAAAGGTGAAGTGTTTGATGTGCAAGACCAAAGCGCAATTATACTTTGTGCAGGTGTCGGTTATGAAGTAAACATGGCACCGCAAAGTATTGCAAGCCTTGAAAAGGGGCAGGAAGTTACCGTTTATGTAACGGAATCGCTTTCCCCCTATGACGGCACTTCATTATATGGGTTTTTGAGTAAAGACGAAAAGCAATTATTTTTACTTTTTAAAGAAAACATTTCAGGCACAGGGCCTAAAAAAGCAATGGAATTCTTATCAAAAGCCCTTAGAAGTTTGCCCGATTTCCATAAGGCAATTTCAACAAAAGACCCTAAAATTTTGACTGCGATTTTCGGTTTTACCGCAAAAACCGCACAAAAACTTATTGACAGTTTAAGTGGTAAAATTGACAGTATTGTAGTACAAGGGGAAGCAAAAATCAAGATGGCGGAAGTGCCTTTTATGACGGAAGTTTTATCTGCATTAACTGCTTTAGGGTTTTCCGCAAGTGAAGCCCGCAAAGCACTTGAACGTTTAAACAGTGAGCAAAAAATTTCACCTAATTTAGAAGAAAATATTAAAGCGGCTTTAAGGATTTTAAGAAAATGAGTAATGAATATTTAAGTGTTTCAAGAAACCAAGACGAAATGCCGACTTCTTCAATAGAAGCGGCACTTAGGCCACCGACACTAGCGGAGTTTGTGGGGCAAGAAAGTTTAAAAGAAAACTTGCGCGTTTTTATTGAAGCCGCTAAAGTAAGAAAAGAACCTTTAGACCATTGTTTATTTTATTCCCCCCCGGGCCTTGGTAAAACCACTTTATCAAATATTTTGGCACGCGAAATGGGTGTAAATATTAAAGTGACTTCAGGCCCTGTTTTGGCGCGCCCCGGTGATTTGGCCGCCATGCTTACAACTGAATTAAATGAAGGCGATATTTTATTTATCGACGAAATACACCGCCTTAACCCCGCTGTTGAAGAAGCACTTTACCCTGCCATGGAAGATTTTACTTTCTTTATAAATACAGGCAAAGGGGCAGGATCTACCACTTTAAAACTTGCAGTTCCGCGCTTTACTTTAGTGGGTGCGACAACACGTTCCGGCCTATTAACAGGGCCATTACGCGACCGTTTTGGAATAGTTTTCAATTTAGGTTTTTATGAAGTAAAAGAACTTGCCGCAATTTTAAAACGCTCAGCAGGGCTTTTGAATATCAAAGCAGATAATGAGGGCCTTGTTGAAATTGCAAAACGCTCACGCGGAACACCGCGTATTGCAAACCGTCTTTTAAGGCGCGCACGTGATTTTGCACAAGTGCGCGGTAACGGCGTAATTACCGCAGAAATTGCCGTTCTTGCTATGGAAGCGCTTGATATTGACAGCGAAGGCCTAGACAGCGTTGATAAAAAAATCTTGGAAGCACTTATTGATAAATTTTCCGGCGGGCCGGTGGGTATGGAAAACTTGGCTATTGCCGTTTCACAAGAGGCAGATAGTTTAAGTGATGTTATTGAGCCTTATCTTATTAAAGCCGGGTTTATCACACGCACTCCGCGCGGCCGCGTGGCAACTGCAAAGGCCTACAAACATTTAGGCCGCAAAATGACACCCGAAGGTGGTTTGTTTTAATGTTCAAAAAACTTTGCCTTGTTTTAACATTTGCTTTGCTTGCAATAAATATTTTTGCACGCGATGTAAAAGTTTTAATCAGCGAAGATAAAAATAATGTATCCTTAACCGCAAGTGCACCTTTTAAAGTAAAAAACCTTGAAACAAATAAACTTTATAAAGTTAAAAAAGGCGGAACTTTTACAATCAATAATTCCAAAGGGAATATAACTTGCGGGAATTTACAATCAAATAAAGGTTTCATTTTAACTTTAGCGGAAAACGATGCGAATTTTGAATTAAACAAAAACAAATATAACGGTGCCTTGCAGATTTTACCCACAAAAAACGGTGTAAATATTATTGAAGTTTTAGATTTTGAAAATTATTTACTCGGCGTTTTGCCTTATGAGATGAGTTATACTTGGCCCGTTGAAGCCCTAAAAGCACAAGCAGTTGCCGCACGCACTTATACCTTAAAAAGCATTGAAGATAAAAAACTCGGCGGAGATTTTGATTTATATAGCGATATCCGCAGCCAAATGTACAAAGGCAGTTTTACCGTTTATGATAGCGTTAAAGAGGCAGTTGAGGCAACAAAAGGCCAAGTGTTGACCTATAAAGGAAATAAATTTTATACTTATTATCATGCAAATTGCGGCGGTCATACAGATCCTGTCCCATGGCTTAGAGAAACTATTAAACCGCTTTCTGGTAATACTTGCGGTTATTGTAAACACGCAAAAACTTATACCTGGAAAGCAACATTAAATAAAGATATTGTTCAAAAATTTTTAACAAAAAATAATATTAAAGGTACTTTTAAGAAAATTAAAATTGCCAAAAAATTCCCGTCCGGCCGTGCAAAAACTTTAACGGTTGTTACAAATAAAACCAAAAAAGAAATTTCTTGTAATGATTTCCGTATAGGTGTTGGTTCTACTGTAATGAAAAGTTGTTTCTTGACTTCCATTAATGGTTTAAAACTTGAAGGCCGTGGCTTTGGGCATGGTGCCGGAATGTGCCAGGAAGGTGCAAAAGGTATGGCACTTGACGGAAAAAATTATAAAGAGATTTTAAACCGTTATTACCCAAGTGCGGAAATTGCAAAAATTTAATATGGCTTTTGAGAGATTTAAAAAATTTAATGTTGACGATTTGATCGCTAAAAACCCGGCTGATCCACGTGATACAAGCCGTTTAATGGTTTTAAACCGCGATAAACAGACAATAACTCATAAACATTTTTATGACTTGCCTGAATTTTTAAATAAAGGTGATTTGCTGATACTTAATAACACAAAAGTGTTCCCGGCAAAGATTTACGGTAAAAAAGAAACAGGCGGCATGGTAGAAGTTTTGCTTGTACGCGCACTTGAAAATAATTGCTGGGCGGTTTTGCTCCGTGAATACAAACATGGCATGCACATAATTTTTGAAGAAGGTCTTGAGGCTCACGTCTTGGAAAAAAAGGAAAACGGCGAAGTCATAATGCAATTTAACCAAGCAGATATTTTGCCTTTTACGCACAAACACGGTAAAATGCCTTTGCCGCCTTATATTGAAGCAGCACGCAAACATGCCGGGCTAAGTAAAAGTTTAGAAACAGATAAAGAAAAATACCAAACAGTTTACGCAAAAAATGAAGGCTCTATTGCAGCACCTACGGCAGGTTTCCATTTTACGCCACGTGTTTTTGACGCTTTAAGACAAAAAGGTGTAAAAATTGCTTATGTTACTTTGCATGTCGGTTGGGGTACTTTTAAACCTTTGCGCGGTGAGCCTAAGGACCATACTATGCTTGCGGAATTTGCCGAACTTCCGCCGGAAACCGCACAAATTATTAATGAAACAAAACAAAATAAAACGGGCCGCGTGATAACAGTTGGCACGACAAGTACACGCACTATTGAAAGTTTTGCTGATGGCCGTGGCGGTGTGACACCGGGCAAAAAATGGGCAGATCTTTTTATTTACGGCGATTATAAATTTAAAGTTATTGATGGGCTTATAACAAATTTCCACTTCCCCGATTCTACACCATTATGTATGGTTTGTGCTTTAGCCGGGGAAGATTTTATTTACCGCGCCTATTCGCAAGCGGTTGAACAAAAATACAGATTTTATTCTTTCGGGGATTCAATGGCAATTTTATGACACAAATTATTTCACCTTTCCAAATACTTGCTACCGACGGTAAAGCGCGCCGCGGTAAATTATACACAAAGCACGGTGTAATCAACACTCCTGTTTTTATGCCTGTGGCAACACAAGGTTGCGTTAAGGCCTTAACTGATGAAGATCTGCGTAATGTGGGTGCGGAGTGTTTGCTTTCAAACACTTACCATTTATTTTTGCGCCCGACGGCTGATTTTTTGGCAAATATGGGCGGCCTTCATAAATTTATGAATTGGGACAGGAGCATTTTAACCGATTCCGGCGGCTTTCAGGTTTACAGTTTATCGCAATTTAGAAAAATTACCGAGGAAGGCGTTTGGTTTAAAAGCCATCACGACGGCAGTAAACATTTTTTTACGCCGGAAAGTGTTATTGAAGCGGAGCAAAAAATAGGCTCCGACATTTGGACTTGCCTTGATATGTTAATACCTGCCCAATCAAAAAAAGCGGATGCAAAAAAAGCACTTGAACTTACAAAACGCTGGGCGGAACGTGCCGTAAAAAAATATCACTCTATTGTTCCGCAACAAATTGTAAAAAATGAAGACGGCTCTTTTACCGTTCCGCACTCTTTGATTTTCGGTATAATTCAAGGTGCGATTTATGATGATTTAAGGAAAGATGCCTCCCAAACTATGGCAAAACTACCTTTACACGGTTTTTGTATCGGCGGTTTATCAGTCGGCGAAACACGGGAAGAAATGAATTTTGCTTTAACCCACACCACACCATATTTACCGCCCGAAAAACCTAGATATTTAATGGGTCTTGGCACACCGCAAGAAATACTTGATTGTATCGCACACGGCGTAGATATGTTTGATTGTGTGTGGCCAACACGCGTTGCCCGTAACGGCCAAGTTATGACGCGTAACGGTAAATTAAATATCAAAAATTTGGCTTATCGCAACGACACAAAACCGCTTGAAGAAGGTTGTGATTGTTTTACTTGCAAGCATTATTCACGCGCTTATTTATCGCACTTATTTAGGTGCGGTGAACTTACAAGCCACCGCTTGCTTTCCATACATAATATTCGTTTCTTAACACGCTTAATGCAAGATACACGCACCGCCATAGAACAAGGCGTTTTTGCCAAGTTTAAAGAAGAAGTTGACAAGGCGTATAAATAGTTAAATTGCGGTTTCGCGCAACTGTTCAAATAAGGCCTTTTGCTTACTTGTTAAATGTGCAGGATTGTTTATCATAAGTTGCACGTAAAAATTGCCGTTTTTTCCTAAACCTTTACCGCTTAATTTAAGTTTTTGACCGCTTTTACTTTGGGGCGGAACTTTAATTGTTATGCGTGTTGCATCCGGTAAGGGAACACTTACTTGCCCGCCAAGGGCTGCTGTCCATGGCATAATATCTGCAACATAATAAATATCATTATTTTCAACTTTATAAAAAGGGTCAGCCGCAAGTTTGATATTGATATATAAATCACCGCCGTTCGAGCCAAGGCCCTTTAATTTTATTTTTGCGCCATCTGTAATACGGGCCGGGAATTTTACTTGTGCATTATTTCCGTTCGGTAAGGTTAAATTTACAAGGCCGCCGCGGTAGGCTGAAGGTAAATCTAAACTTAAATTTGCTTGCTCGGTTTGATCACCACCGTAGTAGCCGTAAGGGTCTTGCTGAGCGCGACTTTGTTTGCGCCTTGCACCACCACCAAAGCCACCGAAACCGCCGCCAAAAATGCTTTGGAAAAAGTCACTAAAGTCAGAGGCATCAAAACCGCCTGTTCCGTTAAAATTGAAACCGCCTGCTTGACCTCCGCCAAATGGGTTACCGCCATTTGAACTATAATAATAAGTGCTACCGTTAGGCCCTCTTTGTGTACGAGTTCCCCCGTAACCGGCACCGGCACCGCCACGTGCATAATTTTGATAATCTGCTGAACCTACCTGGTCATAAATATCACGCTTTTTTTTGTCTGATAAAACTTCGTATGCCTCATTTACATCTTTAAATTTTTCTGTCATTTCCGCTTTTTTTGATTCGGGCTGCAAATCAGGATGATATTTTCTTGCAGCAACCTTAAATGCTTTTTTTATTTCCGCTTCACTTGCGTTTTTTGATACCCCTAGAATTTTATAATAGTCTTTATACTGTGCCATAAGTCCTCCTACATTGACTATATTTTATAATATTATAAGGAAGTCTGATACTTTGTATTTTTGCTGCCAAATTCTTTTTGGTAAATTTTAATTTTCCTTCTCCTAGAGTACCGAGAGTCGCTTCGCTCCCGTTCTTCTTTGTACTCGTCGTCAAAGAGAAAATTAAAATTTCCTCAAAAATACTTGGCAGGTTTCTATATTTATGTTATTTATTTTTATATTATGATACAAAAGTTTTGAAAACAAAAACGAAATAAAGTATAATTTATATATACGCTTTGGCGCCCATAGCTCAGTTGGTTAGAGCACTCGACTCATAATCGAATGGTCCCAGGTTCAAGTCCTGGTGGGCGCAAAAATTTAAGAACCCGCACCTTATGTGCGGGTTTTTAAATTTTCGCCCAAGCAAGCAAACTGCTTTGCTTGCGACAAGACCTTTTTAATCAATTATTTTACTTTTGATATATAATTATATATTCGCTATTGCGTAAAGGACTGAAATAATAAATATGATTATTACTATTAACAAAACCTTAGAATTAACATGTTTTGATCCTTCAATCTGCTTACAATCTTCTAACCGTTTCATTTGTTCATCTAAACCAATTAATGCATATGTAAAACATAATATTCCCCCGGAAACACATGCACTGTCTATATTAAATTTCATAGCCAACAAAAGAAGAATTACTCCAGTCAAACAAAATAAAACATGTTGTCCTTGACTCAAACGCCCTGCCCGTCTGGTAGCTATCAATTTAATTAATACTGCAATTATAATTATGTTAAGTAAAATAGAAATAAACATAAAATCTCCCTCATAAATTTGGATGCTTTAATTATATCATATTAAATGCTACAATAAATTATATTCATTATACGGGAGATCAAAATGAACGATTTAGATATGCGCTTTTCGGATAACGATCTTAGTGGTTTAACTTGGAAAAGAAGATTATTCTTTTTACTTACCACATTTTTTGCAACCCTTTGTATCGTTTTTTATGTTCTTCATAAATATTATAACAAGGAAAATTTAGCTGCTTTTATCCCTCTTGTACTTGTTTTAAGCATTGTCATTTTGTTTTTTTGTTTATCTAGATATAAGAGGGCAGTTATGAATACGGCATACCGTATAATAGCCGGTAATTTTGGTTGGGACATGTACACCGGCGGCCCGCAATTAGAAATCATATACAGTTTATATCAAAATTGTCTTATAAAATTTGGTCTGCTACATGATAGAGGGCATGTTCAATTCAATGACAATATACAAGGGCAGATAGAAAATTATAAATTTACTTTAGAAAATATTTCTTGGATAGAGCCTAGGCGTACTAAACATGGGGAAAGGGATACAACTGTCGCAGAATATAATCTTTTGACTACAGACACCCCTTGCCCAATAGACTGCAATATCTTAATTAAGAAAAATACAATGCTTAAATGGGGAATTAAAAAACTAGAACGTTTAAAAATTGAAAATAAAGAATTTGAAAAATACTATGATGTTTATACAGATAACCCGGAAATTGCTTTAGGTATTTTAAGCGGAGATTTTTTATATACTCTGCTAAATTACAATAGAATTAATAAGAGAACAATTGAATTAATTATTACACCTAAACAAGTATTTTTCTACCAAAATACAGGCATGTATTGTAATATCCTTAGTTCCCCTAGAACGCAATGCCAAAAAGTGTTGCAAAACATAAATACTCAACTAAATATTTTGTCACTATTAAATTTGTTAACAAATAAATAAGGAGATAATATTTATGAATGATCAAGAATATATTAAATCAATAAAAGAATTAATGAATAGTGATTTGGATAAAGCCTTGTCGGAATGCGATGTGGCTGTAGAAAAATTTCCTAATGTAGCAGAACTATATTATTTAAAAGCCCTTATTTTATGGAATAAAAGTGAAGTATTTAATGTGCCTAGGGAAGAGTTTAGTGCCCTCTTAAAACAAGCGACGGACTTAGATCCTCATTATTCCGCCCCACATAAATTATGGGCTTATGCTAATGAATTATTGGGATATCCCGGACAAGCTTTACTAGGGTATACCAGAGCAATGGAAGCAAACCCAAATGACTACGAGGCCAAATGCAAGGTAGGAGAATTAAAAATTAGAATGGGCGATTTTGAAGAAGGTGTAAAAATATTGACAGAAACTCTCCCCTCAATAAAACAGCCTTCAGACAGAATATATAATTTTTTGGGACATGCAAAAAGAAATTTAAAAAAATATGATGAGGCAATAAAAGATTTTAATAAAGCAATAGAAATAAACCCTAAAGCAGGAGGAAGCCTTTGGGGTAGCGCCCTTTGTAAAAAGGAGATGGAAGATTGGCAAGGGGCAATGGAAGATCTTACCAAAATGATAGAAATTTTCCCAACTGCAACTTTTGAACCATATATGGAAAGAGCTGACGTTGCATTAAAAATAAATGACCTCGTATCAGCACTGCAAGATTATCAAAAAGCTGCTGATATGAGGTGTGAAGAAGCCCTTCAAAAGATTTCAGATTTGCAATTGGAACTATTCCCTAAAATTACGCGAAGCACACAATTTTCGAAAATTAAACTCCAATCAGGTAAATATGCCCTACAAATATCCATAGACGGAAAAAATCTTACATTTGTGGATATCTTAGGAACTAATTACGAAACAGATGAAAAACTTTCAGACGAAGAGTATTTGAAAAAAATTTTAAATCAACATTTTATACTTGCTTGCCGTTTAGGTAAAACTGAAAAAGTGAAAGAGTTATTATCTTCCGGAGCAGATATTAAAACTTTAGACGAATATAGAAACTTTCCACTCTTTGTTGCTATTCAAAATAACCGACCGGAAATTGTAAAAGTTTTATTGGAAGCAAAAGTAGATTTAAATTACAAGAATGATCGCTCCCAAAATGCTGTAATATTTGCTACCACATATAATAAACCGGAAATTTTGGAAATATTATTACAAGCCGGTGCCCCTGTAGACGAGCAAGATTCTAGCGGGCAAACAGCACTAATGCATGCCTGTAAATTAGGTAAAGAAACTTTGGTAAAACTTCTGTTAGATGCCAAAGCACAAACTGCACTAAAAGATAAATTCGCTCGCACGGCACTTGCTTTAGCCAAACAAGCCAATAACGCAAAAATTATACAGTTATTAGAATCAGCCGGAGTTAACGAATAAAATTATTGTGATGTTCTTTATAAACTAAAGGTTTGATTAAATGTTCATAAAAGTTAAAGTTCATGCAGGGCAAAAAAGGGCAAAACTCGTTCAAAAAAAGCCAGATACTTTTGAACTGTGGGTACTTGCGCCTGCAGAACAAGGCCGCGCAAACGACGAAGCACGCCAAACACTTGCCGCACATTTAGGTTGTGAGGCCAAAAAATTATTTTTAATTAAAGGCGCCACAATGCCGGCAAAAATATTTGAACTTAAAGAATAATATGCTAATAGACGAATTTAAAAATCATCTTACTTTTGAAAGGCAACTGTCACCTAATACCATTGATTCTTACGGGCGCGATATTAAACAGTTTGCCGATTTTTGCACGCGCCATAATAAAGGCCTTGCAGAAGCAAGCCCAGAACTTTTGGATAATTTTGTCTATTCGCTTAAAACCGAACGAACACTTGCGCCGGCGAGTGTCTTCCGCAAAATTGAGGCGGTAAGATGTTTCTATAAATTTATGTTGGTTGAGGGTTTGATTAAAGAGGACCCTACAAAGTTTTTATATTCGCCGCGCCTTATTCAAAAAGTGCCAAGCCAATTATCACAAGAAGATATGGAAAAACTTTTGTCTTTCCCCCCTACAAATTTTGCGGAGTGGCGAACACTTTGTATCGTAAGTTTATTTTATGCAACGGGTTTAAGGGTTAGCGAACTTATAAATTTGCAACTTGAAAATGTCAATACAAAAGAAGGCTGGGTTTTGGCTTTCGGTAAAGGTAGAAAGCAACGCTTTGTACCAATGCACCAAGAAGCATGCACTTTGCTTGAACGTTATTTATTTGAACGTAATGCCCATTTTGCTACCAAAGAAACAGACAGTGAAATATTTTTAAATAAAAACGGCAAAAAACTAAGCCGTATAAGTGTTTGGAAAGATATTGAAATGCTTGGCCGCCAGGCCGGAATCAGCACTCCACTGCACCCTCATTTATTTAGGCATACTTTTGCAAGCCATCTTTTGCAAGGTGGGGCAGATTTACGCTCTCTTCAAGAGATGCTTGGGCATGAAAGTTTAAATACTACACAAATTTATACACACGTAAATATACAAGATATACGTGCTAAACACAGGAAATTCCATCCAAGAGGATAAATAATTACAATTCAAGCAGATATTTAGATATTTTACGAAAGGCCGCACCGCGATGGCTGATTTCATTTTTTTCATTCTCAGTCATTTCTGCCAAAGTTTTTTTGTATTTGGGAACAAAAAATAAAGCATCATAACCGAAGCCGCCGGTGCCTTTATAGTCAGTCAAAATTCGACCTTCTACTTTGCCTTCTTCTATAAATAATTGGCCCGTTGGCATCGCAAGTGCAGCAATAGCTTTAAAGTGTGCACTACGTTTTGCACCGGATACGCCGGAAAGTTCTTTCAAAAGTTTTTCATTATTTGCTTTGTTGTCACACCTATCCGAGTAAGCATAACGTGCACTGTTTACACCCGGTGCACCATTTAAATAATCTACTATAAGGCCGGTATCGTCAGCTAAAGTTATTAAACCTGTATGAACAACGCCGAAAACTGCCTTAATTTTTGCATTATCTTCAAGTGTTTTGCCGTCTTCTATAATTGGCGGCAAATTAGGGAAATCTGCCAAAGTTTTATAAACTAAAACTTTACCCGATTTAGTTTTAACGGGTAAAATTTTAAGTAATTCTTTAACTTTATGTTTATTTGAAGTTGCTAAAAGTATTTCCATATTTTACTGAAATTTTATCGTAAACCTTTTCTAAACGTTTCATATCAAGGTTTGGGATTTGCGGTATATAATTTGGGTTTCCTTCCTTTAACATTGCATCGCGGTCTTGTTGGCCCATTAACTTGATATAATTTAAAGCAACGTTATAAGAAGCAAGCATTTGCTTTGAACTTACCCATTCATCTGCACTGTGTTCATTATGTGAACCTGCAAACATATTGTATGTAGGAATACCTAAATATGTTATATCACCTGCATCACTACCGCCGCGGCCTGATTCGGCAAGCATTTGAACACCTGCTTTTTGATAAGCCTGTTCAATAAGACTATAATTTGTAGGATAATTTTTAAGAACTTCTTTGGAGTTAAAATAAGAATCTTTCATGTTCAAGGTAACACTTGCATCACTTTCTGAACTACCGTTTACTTTACCGTTTATAACAGTAATATAATCTAAATTATACTGTTTTGCTGTTTCCTGTGCCCAACTTAAAAGCATTTTTTTATAAAGCTGCATTTCATTTAATTCAAAAGAACGTATGCGACCATAAACTACATATTCATTTGAGGATACTGCTTTTGTTTTATAATAACTTAAATAACCGTCCTTACCGGAACTATTATAAGAAGCCAATGCTTCAGGAAATTTGGAAACGAAATTGGTTGCAATATTTAAAGGCGGGACATTACTGCTATAACCCGGGTGTCCGGCGGAAGGCGTCTTAATGGTAAAAGTAAAATCAGTAGCGTTAAAGTTTTCTACTACTATACGGCCAAAACCATGACTGTCTAAAACAAGGCCGAAATCTGCGGCAATTTTCTTTTTAGTTAAATACTTTGTACTGTTGCCGATTTCTTCATCAGGTGTAAAAATTACCCTTATATCACCATGCGGGATGTCTTTGTTTGTTAATAGGGTTTCTGCTAAAGTCATTACGACAGACATACCTGCTTTATCATCCCCTCCTAGTAATGTTTCACCATCGGTAGTAATGACACGCCCACCAGCGGCATCAGCTAAAAATTTATTTTTTTCCGGGGTTAAAATTAAATTTTCATTAATTTTCAAATTACCACCGGTATATTCATGAACAATAGGTTTAGGAGTTCTGCCTTGTAAATCTAAATCCGGGGAAGTATCCAAATGGGCCGATATAAATAATGTAGGTGCATTTTTTACATTACCGGGGATAGTAGCATATACATAGGAGTGTTCGTCTACTTTAACATTTTGGGCACCTAAATTTTCTAATTCATCTGCTAAAACAAGTGCTAAACCAAATTGGCATTGTGAAGAAGGGACTTCGTCTACATCATATTCACTTTGTGTATAAATTTGTGCATATTCAACTAAGCGATCAACAAGTTTGTCTTCTATACTTTGTGCATAAATAAATGCACTTAAACAAAATAAAACTGAAAAGGTAAAACATTTTTTAGCCATAAAAACTCCTCATATTACTGCCTTACCATTACTTTACTGAAATTTGAGCCTTAGTACAAGGGAAAAAGGACCTATATGAATATAGGTCCTTTTGGTACATATAAATAAGTAAGTTCTAAGCTAGGTCTTTAATAGAAGTTTCAATTTCCGTCTTTTTGGCTTGCATTTGGGCAAGTTCCTGGCGGGCATTTTCCACTTGTGTTTTTGGGGCGCGTTCAAGGAAGTTTTTATTTTCAAGCATGCGCGTTCTGTTATTTATACCGTTAATTACAATACCAAGTTCTTTTTGAAGGCGGGCAAGTTCTTTGCTGAAATCAATAAGGCCTTCAAGTGGAATATAAATTGCGGTACCTGCAAAAACAGCTGTCGCACTTTGCGCCGGTTTTTGAGCATCTGAATTAATTTCAAGTGTTTCAATTTTTGCAAGAAGTTTAATAAATGCCTGATGGTTATTTAAAATAGTTTCTTCTTGTTTATCTTTCGGTGCAAGTATAACTTTGATTTTGCTTGCAGGCGGAACATTAAATTGAGATCGAACTGTTCTTATCGCACTTATTACGCCTTGCAAAAGTTCCATTTGCTTTTCGGCTTCGGCATCAATGCGTGCATCATCGCAAACAGGATAACTTTCCAAAAGTAAAAATTCTTTGGTGTCTTTTAAGTAAGGTTTAAGGCCGTTTGCAATTTCCTCGGTAATAAACGGCATAACCGGGTGCAAGGCCTTTAAAGTGCCGTATAAAATATTGATTAAAATGCTTGAAACAAGGGCATTTTCATCAGTATTAAAACGCGGTTTGGCCAGTTCAATATACCAATCGCAGAAATCACCCCACAAGAAACGGTATAAAGTATCAACCGCGGCGGCCATATTATAATTTTCAATTTCTTTTGTAGCACGTTTTATAGCTTGATTATAGCGGGAGATTATCCAGCGGTCCTCAAGATTTTTATATTCTTTTTGCAAAGGTGTAATTTGTGTACCTTCGGCAACATTCATCAAAATAAACCTTGCCGCATTGTAAATTTTATTGCAGAAATTGCGTGCACCGATAATGCTGTCTTCGCCATACGGAATATCTTTACCGGTTATTGCTTGGGAAAGCAAAGAAAACCTAACAGCATCCGCGCCGTATTTGGCGGTAAGGTCCAAAGGATCAACAACGTTGCCTTTTGATTTGGACATTTTTTGACCGCTCTTATCGCGCACAATACCGTTTAAAAGTACGGTTTTGAAAGGTACTTTGCCGGTGAAATCAAGCCCGGTCATAATCATACGGGCAACCCAAAGGTAAATAATTTCATAACCGGTAACTAAAATTGAAGTCGGGTAAAAATAATTTAATTCTTTGGTTTGCTCCGGCCAGCCGAAAACAGATAAAGGCCAAAGTGAAGAAGAAAACCAAGTGTCCAAAACATCCGGATCTTGCAATGTTTCCTTACAACCGCACTTCGGGCAAACCGGTTGTTCATAGGAAATTATTGGCTCTGCACCGTCTTCAAAAGAAACTTTTGAAAGGTACTCCTTGCCTTGTTTATCTTTTGCAAAAGTTAAGCCTTTTGCGGAACAATGCGGGCAGTACCAAACAGGTATGCGGTGCCCCCACCAAATTTGACGGGAAATACACCAATCTTGCATATTTTTAAACCAATTTTCAAGCGGTGCCTTCCAATTTGAAGGAACAAGTTTAACTTCTTCTTTTTGTACTGCATCCAAAGCGGTTGCGGCAAGTTTATCCATCTTAACAAACCATTGTTCACTTAAATAAGGTTCAATAGGTTGACCGCAACGGTAGCAGGTGGAAACTGCATTATTATATTTTTCCTCTTTAACTAAAAGGCCGGCCGCATCTAAATCTTTAACTGTTTCTTTGCGGCAAAGATCGCGGTCCATACCCAAGTATTTTTCAGGTGTATTTATCATTTTGCCTGCACTTGAAATTACAACACGCATTTCAAGATTATGGCGTTTGCCGACTTCATAGTCCGTCGCATCATGTGCAGGGGTAATTTTTAAAGCACCTGTACCGAAATCTTTCTCAACGGCTTCATCGGCAATAATAGGAATAAAGCGGTCAGTTAACGGTATTTGCACTTTTTTGCCGATCATATTTTTATAGCGCTCATCAGCAGGGTTAACTGCAATAGCGGCATCAGCATAAATAGTTTCGGGGCGGGTTGTAGCGATAACAATATCTTGCCCGTTTTCCCCTTTATATAAAAGGTGCCAAAGTTTACCGGCATGTTCTGCGTGTTCCACTTCAATATCAGATAAAGCAGTTGAACATCTAACGCACCAGTTAATTAAGCGTTTACCGCGGTAAATATAGCCTTTGTCCCACCAACTTTTAAAACAGGCAAAAACTGCTTTTGCACGGGCTTCATCCATAGTAAAGCGGATATTTGATTGGTCCAAAGCCCAACCCATTTTTTGAAATTGATTATAGATAGCATTACCACATTCTTTATACCAATCCCAAACGGTAGAAACGAACTTTTCACGCCCCAAATCATGACGGGAAAGTTTTTGTTCTTTAGCTAAACGTTTTTCAATAACATTTTGTGTAGCGATACCGCCATGGTCTGTACCGGGTACCCAATTTACACATTCACCTTTCATGCGGTGATACCTTACAAGCATATCTTGCAAAGTATTATTTAAACCATGCCCCATGTGGAGCACGCCCGTAATGTTTGGGGGCGGAATAACGATAGTATAAGGTTGTTTCTTCTCGTCGATTTGGGCTTTAAAGAGGCCCTTTTCCTTCCAGATTTTTGAAAGTTTGTCTTCTACGTTTTTAGGATCGTAGGCCTTTGGTAATGTTATATTGTTCATATATACATTTTACCATTTTAAGAGAGAATAAAAAATAGGCCTTGCCAGGCCTATTTTATCTTTAAAACATTTTAGATTTAGTGTATATTTGATAAGCGTGTATTTTGTTTTTTGCGCCTTTGTATTAAAAAGTACTCTAAACTTATTTGCCCGCTACCAAGCATCAAAAAGTTTACAAGTATAACAAAAGATAACAAAACACCAACGATATTAACCTTATTAAATGCACCGGCAAAAAAGAAAAAGCCACTAAACAAGCTGATGAACATCAAGCCAAAGCAAGCTGTTTTCCAGGCAAAACCGAGCAAAATAAGTGAGCAAAGAATAAATGTTGCTATTACAATCAGAGGGCAAAGAAAATGGGCATAAGGCAAGCCAATATCAATCCCGTTTTGAATAAAAGCATTCAAATGTAAGGCCTCACCTATTGCCAAATAAATAAAAGCAAGGGCGAAAATCATTCGCTCTACAAAAAGCATAATATTTAAGCCCTTGCTTGAAAGATTATTCATTAGAATGAAATCCCGCCGTTTACAGAGTAAAATGTTTGCCTTTCATGGTTTTTGTTAGAAACATCAAACCATTCAACTGCGGCATTAACCACAACTACACCGACTTTTGCAGTTACACCAACAGCCAAGTTATCTGTAATAGGCAAATCATACCTCTTAAGATATGTATAGTTAACATAAGGTCTGACAATTTGATATGTATAACCTAAATTGGCACTAACAGCATACTTTAAATAACCGCCTGTTACAGCAGTAAAGCCGGGGATATCTAACCAAGCAGGAGCACTAGCACCTCTGTTATCAGAAAAGTGGAGTGCTCTTGTGTAAGTAACAGAACCGTCAAAACCGCCTTTTGTACCACCTAATGTGATATAACCATCGGTTTCGCCTACTTTATATTCAGTAGGTGCATAAAATTTATGTTCGGTTTGCCTTGCACCGGCACCAAGTGTTAAATTATCAAGTTCGACAACATGGAAGAGTAAAGATTCCAAATTAACTTTTGCATAACCTTCGTAAAAATAATTGGAATAGTCATTTCTCTTCGGGGTATAACCACCTTTTGCACCAACGCGGACCGCATCCCAAAGCGGAACTTTTGCTTCAACATTAAGACCGACTTGGTACATATCATCCATATTATCGTGCTTGACAACTGCGGCATTTGGCGCAATTGTAAGGCCAGGGATGAAGGAAAGGTCATAAGAACCTTTACCTACAAAATATCCGTCACTACCGCTAACAGCGGTTGCGCTAAGTTGCGCAAAAGCGGAAACACTCAAAACAACTAAGGCTAGGGATAAAAAGATTTTTTTCATTTAATATTCTCCTAATTGCATCTGCATTTTCTGCCTTTGGCAGTAAGATTTTTCTTGTCATCATCTTGTAAGAATTTGACATAGTTGCTGAACTTTCTGGTTTTCCAACCTTTTTTATGGTAACCGTAACCGATAATTAAAGGTGCGGCAACAGTTACTTCGCTGTAAACCATTTGTTCCAAAGAGGTGGAAACTTTACCCCAAGAGGATGCTTCTTTTAAAGTAGAACCTGACAATGCACCATCCCTGACATCGGCAACGGTAATTTGAACGGCATATTTATGCATCGGGGAATTTGCGCCCAAAATTTCTGCTGCAACGACGGTATCTTGCACAAAATTCTTCGGAACACCACCTGCGAACATCATAAGACCGCTTTCTTTTGCATTGATTTTGATTTTGGTAAGTTCCAAGAAATCTTTTGCACTGTCAATTGAAACATGGTGTTGCGGATGTTCTGTTTGATGTGCAACTAAACCGAAACCGGCAGAGCAGTCTGAAAATGCGGGAACAAATACAGGTACACCGTATTTATATGCATTGTATAAAATGCTGTCTTTACCTTTTTTATTTTTCTCTAACCATTTGCCGATTTCCCATAAAAATTCGCGGGAAGAATAAGGGCGCGGTTCTAAAGATTCGGCAATAACTCTGATGGTTTCATCACATTCTTTAAGTTCATCTTCATTAATATAAGTATCATAAATGCGGTCAATGTGGAGATCGCGGAGCAAATTATCATCTGCATTATGCGGGGTGCCTTTATAATGTTTGTAACCGAGGGCTTCAAATAAATCTTGGTCAATCATGTTCGCACCGTTGGAAACAATAGCATCAACCATTTTGTTTTGAATCATATCAACAATCATTTTCTTAAGCCCGGCGGAAACTAATGAACCGGCTATGCACACAAAAATGCAACATTTTTTATCTTTAAGCATTTTGTCATAGATGACTGCTGCGCGGTTTAAATCGCGGGAAGTATAGGCCATATTTGCCATATCTTCGACTAAGGGTACGACATTGTGTTTTTTAATGTCTATATGTTTAATAGTTTCTTTTAAGAAACTTTTTTGTGTTGGTTTCATTTACACTTTCTCCTAATTACAATATAAACATTTCCGCTAGGAGCACAAGCGCACACACAACTTGCACTCATAATTGCTATAATGTTTAATATATTATATAAATTTGTGAGGCATTTATGTACCCTAATTTAAAAAAGACCGATTTACCCGTCTGGGAAGCGATAGAAAAGGAACTTGAAAGACAAAGAAACCGCATTGAACTCATTGCATCTGAAAACTTTACATCTCCTTCCGTAATGGAAGCACAAGGCAGTATTTTAACAAATAAATATGCCGAGGGCTACCCTGCAAAACGTTATTACGGCGGTTGTGAATACGTCGATATTGTTGAAAGTTTAGCAATAAATCGTGCAAAAGAATTATTCAAAGCAGAAGGCGCAAATGTGCAACCGCATAGCGGTGCACAAGCAAATTTGGCTGCATACTTTGCATTAATAAATGTAGGTGATACCGTTATGGGTTTAAACCTCTCCCACGGCGGGCATTTAACACATGGGCACCCTTTAAACTTCAGCGGAAAATTCTTTAAGATGTTTGAAATAAATGTAAGAAAAGATACTGAAGAAATTGATTACGACGAAGCATATAAAACCGCACAAAGTGCAAAGCCGAAATTAATTATGGCAGGTGCTTCAAATTATTCCCGTATTTTTGATTGGGCTTATTTAAGAAAGATTGCTGATTCCGTCGGCGCATATTTGGTTTGCGATATCGCGCATTATGCCGGCCTTGTTGCGGCAGGCGAATATCCAAGCCCTGTGCCATACGCAGATATCGTTACAACCACAACACATAAAACTTTACGCGGTCCGCGCGGTGGTTTGATTTTATGTAAAGAAAAATATTTAAAGCAAGTTAATTCTTCCGTTTTCCCCGGCATACAAGGCGGGCCTTTAATGCATGTAATTGCCGGCAAAGCAGTTTGTTTTGGTGAGGCCTTAAAACCGGAATTTAAAGAATATCAAAAACAAATCAAAAAAAATGCACAGGCATTATGTGAAGAAATGAAAAAGCGCGGTTATCGTATCGTCGCAGGCGGAACGGACTGCCATGTTTTCTGTGTTGATTTAACTTCTAAAAACATTACCGGCAAAGCAGCCGAAACAGCACTTGATAAAGCAGGTATAACTTGCAATAAAAACACTATTCCTTATGACACACAAAAACCGTTTATTGCAAGCGGTATCAGGCTTGGTACACCTGCCGTTACAACACGCGGTATGAAAGAAAAAGATATGGTAAAAATTGCTGATTTTATCGACGGTGCAATAATTGCCGCAAATGATGATAATAAACTTGCAAAAATTGCGGAAGACGTTAAAACATTTCTTAAAAATTTCCCGTTATATGAAGGGGGTATATTATGATAGATGTAGGTATTATAGGCGGCAGCGGTCTTTGTAATTTAGACGGTTTAAAAAACAAAAAAGAAATTGCGGTTAAAACACCGTTTGGAAATCCGTCTGACAAAATTATTACGGGTGAACTTGCCGGTGTTAAAATAGGTTTTTTAGCACGTCATAACAGAAAACATATTTTTACACCGACGGAAGTTCCTTACCGCGCAAATATTTACGCATTAAAAAAACTTGGTGCGCGTGTTGTTTTGGCATTTAGCGCAGTCGGTTCTTTAACGGATAAAATGCCACCTAAAACTTTAGTTTTCCCGGACCAAGTTGTTGATAAAACAACTTTACGCGCAAATACTTTCTTCGGTAACGGTTTAGTTGGGCATGCACCTTTTGGGGAACCTTTTTGCAAATGCTTGCGCGAACTTTTAATCAAAGAAGCCAAGGCCTTAAAAATTCCGCACTCAAAAAACGGAACTGTTATTGCGATGGAAGGGCCGGCTTATTCAAGCAAAGCAGAAAGCCAATTCCACCGCAAAATGGGTTGGCATTTAATCGGTATGACAGCTTGCCCGGAAACAAAACTTGCACGTGAAGCAGGCCTTGCTTTTGCTTTAACAGCTATGGTTACCGACTATGATTGTTGGAAGGAAGATGAAGAAGGCGTAACACATGCAAAAGTTTTAGAAACGATGAAAACAAATGAAGTTTACGCCAAAAAACTTTTAGCTGCGGTTTTGCCGAAAATCAAAAAATTAAAACTCTGTGGTGCTTGCAATGAAACTTTACTTAACACATTTTCCGCTGAGCAACGCAAAGCACACAAAGCAACTTGGAACAAAATAAAACTTATTTTGGAAAAATAAATTTTATTTTTTACTTTAAAAACCATACTTATATAATAGGTATGGTTTTTTTATAAGCGTAAATGGTCCATATTTGGTAAAATTTAAATATGACAATTATAAGTAAATATATCTCCAAAAACTTTCTGACAATGTTTGTCGGAATACTGTTTGTTATCGTATTTGTAATCTTTATGGGTCAGTTTTCCCGTATATTTTCTTATGCCATGCAATACGGGGCAAATATTTTTTGGGTAATGTCAATGATGATATATTTACTGCCCGATATTTTAGTTTTGAGTTTACCGATTTCCTTTCAAATTGCTTTGCTTATGACTTTAACTAACCTCTCAAAAACAGGGGAAATATTGGCTCTGCGTGCATCGGGGTTATCTTTTAAAGAAATCACACGCCCGATATTTTTTATGGCAGTATTTTTGACTTTGATTTTGATTTCTCTAAACGGGTTCTTTAGCCCGATTGCTTTGAGAAATTTAGAACAGCAGAAAAATGAATTATCTTCAAAAATCTCTAAAATTTCACTAGAACCGCGAACCTTTATAGACCTGGGCGATTGGGAATTATATACCGAAGAAGGCGATAAAAAACGCCAAAATTTTACACAAGTTTTATTAACACGAAAAAATGATAATAGCGCGCTAAATACCAAAATAAATGCCGCACAAGGCAATTTCGTCACAGAGCAAAACGGTATTAAAATTTTACTTACAAAAGGCCAAATGCAACGCATCAGCGAGCAAGAAACCGGCAAAATTATAACTGCGGAATTTGATAAATTTAATTTGTTTATTCCACTTGCCAAAGAAACTAAAAAACGTGATTTAAAACCTTCCGAGCAAACGACATTACAACTTATAGCGAATTTAAAAAACAAACAAGCATCGGAAAAAGATTTCGCAGACTACAAATCACAACCCGGAACAAGGCTATCCTGGGCATTAGCACCGTTAATATTTTTCTTCTTAACTTGCCCGGTTGCTTTTATAAAAGGCAAAAGTGCAAATAGGGCAGCCGCTATGGCTTTTAGTTTGGTTTTCATTTTAGGGTACTTCGGTTTGCTTACCGTTTTGCGTGATTTGGCAGAAAAATTACCTATTACTGTGCTTGCTTTACCTTTGCCGCTTTTAACACCTTTGCTTGGTTTTATTATCGGAAAAATTTTATGGAAAAAGAGGTTACAAGACTAATGTCCATAATTTCAAAATATATCGCAAAGAAGTTTTGGGGGCCTTTCCTTTTTATACTATGCATATTTTGTGTGCTTGTGTTTTTGGGTGACAGTATTGAAAAAATACGTTGGATAAATTCCTATAACACAAGTTTAAGGATGGTTTTAAAATATTCGCTTTTTACTTTGCCTGCATGGATAGTGCAACTTTTACCTATTGCATGTTTACTTAGCGGCCTTTTAGTTATAACCGATATGATTTCAACAGGGGAGTGGACGGCTTGCCTTGCCGGCGGTTTTACCGTAAGGCAAATTTTTAAACCTTTGCTGATTTGCATCGGTATTGTGGCGGTGCTCGGTTTTTGCGTGCAGGAATTTGTTGTGCCTGATTTTACAAAGCGTGCGGAACTTACTTTTCAGCGCAAAATCAAAGGCAAAAAAGATTGGCACCTAAATGTTCAAAATGATGTTACTTTGCGTTTGGATGACAGGCGCATTTTATTTGCAAAACAAGTTAAAGCGGACGCCGGCTTAATGGAAGGTATGTTTATTGATATTTACGGGGATGACCTTGCATTAAAAGAGCAAATACAAGCCAAACGTTTTATTTGGGACGATACACAAAAAATTTGGAATTTTGAGGACGGAATTTTAAGGAAATTCGGCAAAGAAGCGAAAGTTACGGAAGAATATTTTGATAAACTAGCCTCAGATTATACTGTACCCCCGGCCGAAATCGCTATGGGTAAAACAGAGGCAGATTTTTTAAGTATACGCGAAATTTTAACACGCATAAACTTTTTAAACAAAAGCGGCCTAAAGGTAAACCAGGAATATACATTTTTACAAACAAAACTTGCCGCGCCGTTTGTAACTTTGATTGTTTGCCTGCTTGGTATGCCGCTTGCCATTGCTTTAAAAAGGTCCTCAAAACTATTAAATATAGTTGCCGCGATTGCTATCGGTTTTGGGTTTTGGTGGCTTGTATCTGTGCTATCATCCGCAGGGCAAAGCGGGATGATGCCCGCCTGGCTTGCCGCCTGGGGCCCTGTGGTATTTTTTAGTATAGTAATTTATTTTGAATTTAAAAAACTTCGCATATAATATCTCCTAAATTGCTATAATTTATATATGGGTTTCCTTAGAATATTCAAGACAAAAACTTTTTTGCTCCTGTTTTTAGGGGTAAGTTTTTTGTTTATCCTGCTCGGTGCGGCTTTTACTTATTATATCGTCTCAGGTATTCCGCCCGTATATGAACTTGAGGACTATTCCCCCTCCCTTACCACAAAAGTTTTTGATAAAAATAATAATTTAATTTATGAATTTTCAGTTGAAAAGCGCCAACTTGTTCCGCTTGCGGATATCCCGGTTGATATTCAAAATGCAGTTATTGCAATGGAAGACAGGGAGTTTTTTGAACATAGCGGATTTTCCATTAAAGGTATTTTCCGTGCTTTGATGAGCGATATTTTAACAGGTAAAGCTGCACAAGGCGGTTCTACTTTAACACAGCAACTTTCCCGCGGTGTATTTTTGAGTAAAGAGAAAAAACTTATCCGCAAAATACGCGAAATATTTTTGGCAGTTCAAATTGAACATGCTTTCAGTAAACAAGAAATTTTACAACTTTACTTAAATGAAATTTATATGGGTGAAGGTGCTTATGGCGTAAAGACTGCCGCAAAACGCTATTTTGATAAAGATTTACAAGATTTAACTTTGGGCGAAAGTGCTATGCTTATCGGTGTTATACCTTTACCGAGCAGGTACAATCCCTTTTCAAGCCCTGAACAGGCAAAAATACGCCGTTCACTTGTACTAAACTCTATGCTCGAAATGGGGTTCATTACAGAAGACGAAGCAAAACAAGCGAACGCAGAGCCTCTGCCTACAAAAAAGGGCAGTGCTTCAAAACCAGGACTTTATTTTATTGAGCATATACGCCGTATACTTGAACCGAAATACGGCTTTGATACTTTCTGGAAAGGTGGTTTAAACATTTACACCACTATTGATATTGAAAAACAAGCTATTGCCGAGAAGATACTTGATGAAAAACTAAACGAATATGACAAAAAAATTGCGGAAAATTTGGGCATAGAACTTGTTGATGACAGCATTGCCAAAGAAGAAGGCATGGGTGAACAAGAAGAAAATAAAGAAGAAAATGCGGAAGAACCTAAAGAAAAACCTGATTACCCGAAATTGCAAGGTGCATTTTATATGCGTGATGTTAAGACCGGGGCAATACGCGTAATGGTAGGTGGTAGAAATTATGAAGAATCACGTTTTAATCGTGTAACACAAGCCAAACGCCAGCCCGGATCTTCCTTTAAACCTTATGTATGGATGGCTGCCTTGGAAAAAGGTTATACACCGACATCAACTATACGCGATTTGGATATGGTATTTTACTTTGACGGTAAAAATTGGAATATGTTTGACGAGGCTAAGGACCAATATTCCCTTGCACTTGCTTCCCAGCCTTTTATGTATACCAAAGACTTTGACGTTTGGGCACCTAAGAACTTCGGCGGTAATTCCTCAGGTTTAAGCACTTTAAGGCGTGCTTTGGAACTTTCTAAAAACTTGGTTGCAATCAATTTAATTGATGCCGTTACGCCGAAACGGGTTATTGATGTGGCACGCCGTGCAGGCATTAAAAGTAGTTTACCTAATGCGCCTGCTTTGGCTTTAGGATCAGCAGTAGTTACATTAGAAGAACATTTAAACGCACTTAGCACCTTTGCAAATAAAGGTGTGCAGGTGGATGATTATTCTATCGAACGCGTGGAAGATTCTAACGGCCGTGTACTTGAAAGACATATACCATTTGAAAAACAAGCTTTTACACCTCAAGATGCTTATTTGTTAATTAACATGATGAAGGGCGTCGTTGCCCGCGGTACAGGTGGTGCAGCACGTGCTTTGGGCAGGCCTATTGCAGGTAAAACCGGAACTTCACAAAACCACCGTGATATGTGGTTTATCGGGATGACACCCAGTTACGCAGCCGGTGCTTGGATGGGTTATGATGATGACACATCACAAGAAAGCGGTAAATGGACCGGTGGTGGCACAGTTGCACCGTGGTGGACTTCTATCATGCAAGAACTTTTAAAAGATGAACCGATTGAAGATTTCCCTGTTCCAGATGGTATTGAATATGTATTTGTGAACCCGGAAACGGGTAAACTTGCTTTACCGGCTGACCGTAATAAATTCTTGGAAGCCTTTAAAAAAGGTACAGCCCCAAGTTCTTTCTAATTTACTGCGCTTATAAATATTATTTATTTTTGAGATATTAAGTTAAGGAACTCCGCTTCCGTTAAAATTTTTACACCGAGTTCCTCAGCTTTTTTTAGTTTAGATCCGGCTTCTTTACCGGCTACAACAGCATAAGTTTTACTTGATACAGAGCCTGACACTTTTGCCCCATTTTCTTTGGCAAGATTTTGGGCTTGCTCGCGTGTTAAAGTTTCAAGTTCGCCGGTAAAAACAAAAGTCTTGCCTTCAAGTATTGCAGAAGTTTTTTGTTTTAAAGGTTCGAGTTTTAGGCCAAGATTTTCAAAATTTTTAAGTTCGGTTTGGACTTCCGCAGAATTAAAAAAATCAAATATACTTTGTGCGGCTATTTCGCCGATTTCAGGTATTTTTGCAAGTTCTTCGATACTTGCTTTGCTTAAATTTTCCAAAGTGCCGAAGTGTCGTGCCAAAGTTTCCGCCATTTTTGCACCGATATGGCGTATCCCTAAAGCAAAAATAAATTTATCAAGTGGACGGTGCTTTGAATTTTCAATTGCGTTAAGCAAATTATCAGCCTTTTTATCAGCAAATGCTTTTAGAGCCATTAAATCAAATAAAGTTAAATTGTAAATATCACTGAGTTTTTTGATTGATTGATAATCCACAAGTTGATCTATTACAACATCACCGAGGCCTTCAATATCCATTGCTCCGCGTGAGGCAAAATGTTTTACACGCCTTTTAATTTGTGCAGGGCAGTTTGGGTTTATGCAACGAAGGGCAACTTCCCCCTCCTCTTTAACCAAAGTACCTTTACAAACCGGGCAAATTTGGGGTTCTACTACAGGCTTGGCATCAGCGGGGCTACTGACGACTTCCAAAACTTTAGGTATAACTTCCCCGGCGCGTTCAATTAAGACAGTATCCCCGATTTTTAAATTCAAGCGTTTAATTTCATCAAAATTATGCAAGGTCGCGGACGTTATTGTAACGCCACCGCATTTAACTGCTTCAAGTGCCGCAACAGGCGTGATAACACCTGTTCTTCCGACACCAAAAGAAATATCTTTAACCACAGTTTTAACACGCTCTGCCGGATATTTAAAAGCCTCAGCCCAACGCGGTGTTTTGGCAGTTACGCCCAATATCTTTTGCAAAGCAAAAGAGTTTACTTTTATTACAAGCCCGTCAGCGTCATAAGGTAAATTATGAAGTTCTGTTTTAAATCTGCGGTAAAACTCAATAACTTTATTAAAATCTGTGAAAGTTTCCCGAACCGGTGAAACAGGTAAGCCAAGATCCTTACATTTATTGATAAAACCGTTATAACTATCAAAATTAAAATCACTCGCACCAAAAGAATGTATATAGAATTTTAAAGGGCGTTCAGCAGTAACCCGGGCATCTTTTTGCCTTAAGGAACCGGCAGCTGCATTCCTTGCATTTGCAAAAGGCGGGAGGTCTTTATCTTCCTGCATTTCATTTAATTTAGTTAAAGCGTCTTTAGGCAGAAATACTTCACCGCGAACTTCAAATAAACCTTTACTTTCACCTGCGAGTTTAAGCGGAATATTTTTAATTGTTTTAGCGTTTTGGGTTATATCTTCACCGATTTTACCGTCCCCACGCGTTGCGGCGGTTTTTAAAATACCGTCTATATAAGTTAAGGAACAAGATAAACCGTCAATTTTACTTTCTACCACCATTTCAAAATCATGGGAGTTTAAAGTTTTTGCGGTGCGTTCATACCAGGCACACATATCATCTTCATTATAAGTATTATCAAGTGACATCATTGGAACAATATGTTCCACCGGTTCAAAACTTGATGAAGATTTACCGCCAATTCTTTGTGTAGGGGAATCAGGTGTAATCAATGAAGGATCTTGCTTTTCTAAGTTTTTCAAACGGGTATAAAGCAAGTCATACTCATAATCGGAAATTTCGGGTTTATCTAAATTATAGTAAAGATTATTATGGTACCAAAGCAGTTTTTTTAAATTTTCGGCTTCTGTTTTTTTATCCATTTTTCCGCTCGGCTTTAATGCGGTCTAAAAGGCCATTTATAAATTTACCGGATTTATCTGTAGAATATTTTTTTGAAAGTTCTATTGCTTCGTCAATAATTGCCGGCACCGGTGCTTTATCAGCACTGAAAACAATTTCATAAGTTGCCATACGCAAAATACAACGATCGACAGAAGACATACGGTCCACAGACCAATTTTTAGCATAAGAACTTAAAATTTTATCAATTTTACTTTTATTGCTAAAAGTGCCTACAACGAGGTCTTTACAGAAGGGGAAGGTGTCTTCTTCTAAATTGTTATAGAAGTTATTTACATATACACCGGCCTCGCTTGCTGACATCGAAGCAGCATCCGTAATATATAAAGTTTGTAGGGCATATTCCCTGGCTAATCTTCTTTTGCTCATAAAATAATTTTATAAAACCTTAATTTATATTATGGGATTATCCATCCATTAGTAGTAGGCTGAAAACCCAAATTTAAAGCTACTTTTTCAAGTAGTTCTCTATCTCCCCCATTCAACTGTAAGCGCTTTTCTCCTATCCGAGGCATATTATTATTATCAATAACTCGATAAAATAAAGTATATCCCTGATCCGGACATATCATATATACCCCCGGTCCTAATCGTACATCACACCCGCTTGACTTGTGCCTAGCTATTACGCTATTTGCGTTTAAATTAACAAAGTCTGATGGATTAATTGACAATTGTTTTAATCTAATGGGCCTTTCGTTGATTAAATTCCAAACGTTTATATAATCATTTTGCAAAGATTGAATAAAGCCCATATTAGCTACAATTTTTGCTTTAAGTGAAACACTCCTATATTGAGGTATTGCAATTCCTACGATGATAATTATGGTCGCCACAACTGCTACTAATTCAATTAAAGAAAAACCTTTTTTATTTTTAAACATAAAATCCTCCGTTTAGTTATATGATAACAAATTATTTGCAAAAAGTTAAGGTAAACATTTATCTTAAAAATATGATACAATAGCGTTGTTCCCGCGCACGCGAGATTATTATATGTAACACAGGAGAGTTATATGGATTTCAGTTTACTTTCAAAATTAACCTCAACCCCGGCGCCATCGGGCAGAGAAGAAATATTGCGTGATATCGTTTTAAATTTAGTTAAACCTTATGTCGATGAAGTAAAAGTTGATAAACTCGGCAACCTTGTTACATATAAAAAGGGTACCGGCAAAACAAAATTGATGCTTACCGCGCATTTAGATGAAGTTTCTATGCGCATTCGCTATATTGAACCGAACGGCTTTTTGCGCTTTGCTTTAACAGGCGGTATTGATCCAAGAACTTTGCTTGCACAACGCGTAGTAATTATGACAGAAAAACATGGTATGATTACCGGTGTGATAGGTGCAAAACCAGCACATTATTTAACTGCTGCCGATAAAGCCGCTATAACAGAAAATGCACTCTTTATTGACCTCGGTTTAGATTATAAAAAAGTCTCTGAAATTATTACTATCGGGGACCCTGCCGTTTTAGAACGTACGCCCATTGAACTTGGGGAAAATTGTGTTTGTTCCAAAGCACTTGATGATAGGGCCGGTGTTTACGGTTTAATTAAACTGCTTCAAAATTTACCTAAAGAACACAGCACAAATATTTATGCTGTTTTTACAGTCGAAGAAGAATTCGGATTAGTCGGTGCCGAAGCTGCAGTTTTCCACATTAACCCGGATATCGCCTTAACAATTGACACAACCGGCGCACTTGATACCCCGGGCATACCGCCACAAGATTATGTCTTAAATGTTGGGAAAGGTGTAGGTATAACTTTGGCAGATAAAGGCACATTATCTGACTACAAATTGACAAAACTTTTAAGAAAACTCGGTACTGAACATAATATTCCTTATCAATTACGTGTAGCTTCACGCGGATCTAATGATGCAAAAGCTATACAAAGATCCGGCGGGCCTGCAGCGGCGTGCCCTATCAGTATACCTGTAAGATATATACACTCGAATGTTGAAGTTGCTTGCAAAACCGATATCGAAGCCGCTTGGCAACTTGTGCTTGAACTTGCAAAAAGCAATTTAGAGGATTTCTAAATGATAAAAAGTCAAAATATTTTAATACTCAAAAAACAAGGCCAATATTATAAGGCAGAAGATTTACTACAAGAAGAATCACTAAAGTTAAAAGAGAATGAACTTGATGCTTTAAACAAACTTGATGTAATGTACCGTGCTTTATGTGCCATACTTTATAACTTCGCACAGACAGGGCATCCGGGCGGAAGTATATCTTCCGGTAAAATTGTGCAAAATTTACTGTTTAATCAAATGTCTTATAATTTTAAAAACCCGGACGAAGAAAGTGCTGATATTATTTCCTATGCTGCTGGGCATAAAGCCCTTGGTTTATATGCTTTATGGGCTTTGAGAAATGAAATAGTAAAAAATTATGCACCTGAAATGCTCGCTGATGAAAAACGCCAAATACGCTTTGAAGATTTGCTCGGGTTTAGGAAATCCCCTGCAAACAACAGTAAACTTTTTAAAGAATTTAATGCCAAATCTTTAGACGGACACCCAGAGCCCCTAACACCTTTCGTTAAACTTGCAACAGGGGCATCCGGCATAGGTTTCGGGGCAAGTGTAGGGCTTGCTTTGGGCGCAGCTATGACTTACCCAAAAAACACCCCCAAAGTCCACGTTTTGGAAGGTGAAGGCGGTTTAACTGCCGGCAGATGTGTAGAAGCTATGGCAATTGCTTCACGCTCGGGGCTTGATAATTTAGTTATACATCTTGATTGGAACCAAGCCTCAATAGACAGCGATAAAGTTACAGAAGAAGACGGAACACCTGGTGATTATGTCGCATGGGAACCCGCTGAACTCTTTTACTTAAACGGTTTTAATGTTATTTATGTCAAAGAAGGTTTAAATTTTGCACATGTTTATGCTGCACAAAAATTTGCCGAAACTTTAAATAACGGCCTGCCTACCGCCATAATTTACAGAACAATAAAAGGCTGGCATTACGGCCTTGAAGGCAAGGCAAGCCATGGTGGTGGTCATAAATTATGTTCCCCGGAATTTTACAAAACAATGGAAGAGTTTGAAAATACTTTCGGCGTAAAAATTCCACATTTATGTGAAGGGCAGGAAATTGAAGATTGCTTTTATCAAAACCTGCTTACACTGAGAAGTGTAATAACTTCAAACAAAGATTTATTTGCGCATTTTGCAAATAAAATAAAAGAATCTGCAAATCGTTTGCAAAATATGGCGCGCACTGCCAAAAAATTTAATACCGAAGATATTTATACTGCTTTTACGCCAAAGAATATTCCTGCGGAATTTACCTTTAAACCAGGAGAAAACCCAACTTTAAGGGCAACCATGGCCGAGGCTCTTGCAAAAATCAGCAAAGAGACTTTTGGCACTTTAATTGTAGCAACGGCAGATTTATCGGGTTCAACCGGTGCAGGTAAAATTGCTTATGACAGTAAAAGTTTTTACAATAAACAAAATAATCCTGATAGCCGTTTAATTTCAAGCGGTGGTATTACAGAAGACGGCTTAAGTGCCGTTATGAGCGGTGTTTCCGCTTACGGTAAACAAATCGGTGTTGCAGCATCGTATGGGGCATTTACTTCGGCTATGATGCATACCCAAGCACGTTTACATGCTATCGGTCAACAAGGTTATGAGGAAGCAACCGGAAAAGGTAAAAATACTTTTATTATCTTTACAGGTCACGCAGGTTTGCCCACAGGCCCTGACGGCCCGACACATGCAGATCCGCAAATGTTACAGTTAATAAGTGAAGATTTCCCCAAAGGTGCGGCAATAACTTTAACACCTTTGGATGCAAATGATGTTTGGCCGGCTTTAACTGCGGCTTTAAATAAAAGACCTGCGGTTTTATACCCTGTCGTCACACGCCCCAACGTTAAGATTA
The DNA here is from genome assembly GCA_016281355.1 of Elusimicrobiaceae bacterium. Classification (GTDB taxonomy): domain Bacteria; phylum Elusimicrobiota; class Elusimicrobia; order Elusimicrobiales; family Elusimicrobiaceae; genus Proelusimicrobium. The sequence continues at coordinate 55,286 of JAEEIL010000032.1, forward strand.
CCGACCGAGCAAATTTAGGCAGTGACAGCCAAGAAAAGGCAAAAAACGGTGTGTATGCACTTTACAGACATCCTTTTGCAATAGGAACAATAATTTTGCAGGGGTCAGGTGTAGGTGAGATATTTGTCCAGGAAGTTTTACCTAAAATAAAAGAGGAAAAGTGGCCGATAAATGCTTACTATGTAACCAGCGCAGAACTTTTTGACATGCTTGATAAAGAAGAGCAAAACAAAGTTTTACCCGTCACTGAATTATACAGGGCAATGGCGATAACAGATTTTACCTTGCCTACAATGCGAAGATGGATAAAATCTGTTAAAGGGGAAGAAATGTCCTTATACCCCTTTAAACACGGCAAATATTTAACCAGCGGGCAAGCAAAGGACTGCTATAAAGAAGCAGGCCTTGACGGCGAATCACAATTGCAACAAATAGAAAATTATTTGCAGAATTTAAAAAATTGGTACTAATTTAAATAAAGTAAAGGAGAATATTATGGCAGAACACAAAACTTATCTTACAGGCAGAACTTATATTTTTAAGATAAGCAAAGGCAAAGATTTGTTAACCGAACTTACAGATTTTTGCCACGATAACCAAATTAAATGCGGTATTGTAAACGGTATAGGCTCTTTAGAAAATGCCACCTTGGCTTATTTTGACCAAGCAAAAAAGAAGTATGAAAAAATTGTTGTTTCAAAAGAAACCGAAGTACTTTCTTTAACGGGCAATATCAGCATCATGGATAACCGCTCAAATGTACACGCACACGTTATTTTAGCCCAAAAAGACGGTACAATTGTAGGCGGGCATTTGGCAGTAGGCAGCAAGGTTTATTTAGCTGAAATTTATATTCAGGAACTTGTCGGAGAACCGAAAGTCCGCAAACAAGATAAAGCAACCAAATTAAGCACTTGGCTGTAATTTAGATATATAAAAAAAACTACCGTTGGTTTTAAGCCTACGGTAGTTTTTTATATTAGCATAGACTCTCCAAATTTTGTATCATATATTATATGTACTTAAAAGCGCTTGAAATCATAGGTTTTAAATCATTTGCTGACAAAGTCCGCTTAAATTTTGAACCCGGTGTATCTTGTATCGTAGGGCCAAACGGTTGCGGTAAATCAAATGTTATTGATTCCGTACGTTGGGCTATTGGTGAAATGTCTTGGAAATCACTCCGCTCCGGCTCAATGGTTGATATTATTTTTAACGGAACAAAGCAAAGACCACCGCAAAATATGGCGCAAGTCAATATGATTTTTGACAACTCAAAGCGCGAACTCCCAATAGATTTTTCAGAAGTAACAGTCTCCCGTAAAATTTACCGCTCCGGTGAAAGTGAATATTATTTAAACCGCGTTCAATGCCGTTTAAAAGATATTCGTGAAATGTTTTTAGATACCGGTATCGGAGGGGAAGGTTATGCAATTATTGACCAGGGGTCAATCAGCAGACTGCTTGAAAATGCCGGCCCGCTTGAAAGGCGTGAAATGTTTGAAGAAGTGGCAGGCGTTTCAAAATACAAAGCAAAACGCGACGAAGCCATTCGTAAACTTGAGCATGTCGATATGGATATAGCACGCCTTAGCGATACTTTGGCTTTGATTGCAGAGCAAATTAAGAAACTTGACAGTGAAGCACGCAAAGCGCGTTTATACCAAAAATATCGCGAAGAATTAAAAGAAAGCGAAATTGCTTTGGCACTTGAAAATATCAAAAGCCATGACAAAGAAATTAACCAAACCGCTTTTGCATTAGAACCGATCTCAAAAGAAATACAAGATTTACAAGCCACTATTTCCGCCCTTGAAGGTGAAGCCGCCGCTTTAGATTTAAATTTAACCCATAAACAAAAAGAATACCAAGAATTTAATGAAAAGATCGCCGCAGCAAAATATCAAATAGGTTTGCTTGAAGGTGTAGTGCAAAACTGCCAGAACTTAACAGGCGAACTTACCTTGCAGCTTCAAAGTTCCAAAGCAGAAGAAGATTTAAGCAAAAAACGCTTGCTTGAACTTGTACCGGCCTTACAAAGTTTACAACAACAATTAACCCAAGCGACTGAGGCCCTTGTCCCTTTACAAGAAAAATATAATCAAAAATATGCACAAGTTAAACAAAATGAAGAGCAATTAAAAATCGTGCAAGAGCAAATGGAGAGTGCAAGTTCCAAACTTTTGACATTAGCACAAGAAGAAATGGAATTAAGCGGCAAAATTGCCCTTGAAGAAAGTGCAATCTCGCATGAAAATAACAATTTAATTACTTTGCAACGCAATTTGGAAGCGCAAAAAGAACGTGCTGCGAGTATCGATGGGGAAATTGCAAATTTCCAAAATACTGTTACCCAAAAAGAGCAAGAATTAAACGATTTAAAACAAAAACAGCAGGAACTGGAAGAATCAAAACGCAATTTGGAAAACCAAAGGCAGGAATTAAATAAAACTTTGAGTGCTTTGCAAGCGGAAATTGCATCTTTAACAACCAAAATGCAGATGATTGAAATGCAAGGTAAAAAAGATCCTTATTGGATGGGTGCAAAAATTGTTGAAGAAAATAAAATTGCCGGCATAATGGGTACTTTGCGTAAAAACATCAAATTTAAAAAAGAATATACTTTGACAGTTGAAGAAACATTAGGTAAATTTTTAGATTCCTTAATCTGCCAAGACCTTGAAACCGCACAAAAAGCCATCAGCATTTTAAAGCAAAGAGGCGGAGCACGCGGAAGATTCTTAATTTTAAATAAAGTACCGCAAGTCAAAAATGAAAGTTCCATGTTCGGTAGTGCACAGAATTTACGTTCTTTAATTGAATGTAAACCTGAACTCTCAACTTTACTTGATTATTTATGTAGCGGTTATACTTTAGACGGAAGTGAAGTGGCAGGCAGTTTCTGGCTCTCCGGCGGTGAAAAGGAAGTTAAAACTTTGGAAAGCTTTTGGGCAGAAGAAGAATCCGCAAAAGCTGATTTAAAACAAAAAAACAAAGAACAAGAAGAAACTGCACAAAAGATAATTAAGAATATGGAAGAAATTTCCTTAAAAGAACAGGAAATTAAAACAGCTGCTGCTAAAATTCAAGAAGATTTAATTGCATTAAATACGGCTAAAAATAATTTGGCTATACGCCAAAGAAATAAACAGGAAATTGAGGCCGCACAAGCACAAATAAACAAAAGTAAGGAAGAACTTTTGCAAAATTTAGAAGCACGCAAGCAAAAGATTAACACAGCAAAAGAAGAACTTAAAATTTTTAGAACTAAACAAGAAGAAACCAAAAAAGAGGTTGAAACTGCCCGCCATAAACGTGCGGAACTTGAAAATGAAGCCGCTAATTTAAAAACAGAAATTGAGAGTGCTAATGCCGCTTTATACGAAGTAAAGTTGAAGAAAAACAATATTGAACTTGATTTAAAAACATCTTCAAGTGAACAACAGAATTTGGCAGAACAAGATAAAAAACGCCAAGAACAAATGCTTAAATCACAAGAGCGTATGAAAACCTTGGAAGAAGAGAAACTTACTTCACAGGCCAAACTTACCGCACAACGTGATGCTTTGGCTGCTTTAGAACTTTCCGAAACAAAAATGAAAGAAGGCTTAACTGCCATCAAACTTGAATTTGATAATAAAAATTCCGCTTTAAACAAAAATAAAACACGTGTTAATGAACTTACAGTAAAGGCGCATGATTTAGAAAATACTTTAACCAACCATCGTCGCCAAAAAACCGCAATTATTAACACTTTGCTTGAAAGCTGGAATATTACACAAGAAGAAGCCCAAATGAAATGGGGCGAAAAGAAGGTAGACCTTGACCGCGTCAAAATGATGCGCCACCGTATTGAGAGCATGGGCGCAGTTAATATGACCGCACCTGAAGAATACGACGCTTTAAAAGAAAGAAATGATTTCTTAACCAAACAAATAGAAGATTTGCAAAATGCAAAACGCGACTTAAAGGCAGCAATAACCAAAATTAATGCTACAACACGCGAAAACTTTAAATATACTTTTGAACAAGTTAGGACCTTCTATAAACAAATTTATAAGAAACTATCCATGGGTGGTGAAGCCGAACTTACTTTAACTGACCCAAATAATTTACTTGAAACAGGTATTGAAGTAACCGCACAACCACCAGGCAAAAAACTGTTAAGCATAGCAGTTCTTTCAGGGGGCGAAAAGGCTTTCGCTGCTTTGGCGCTTTTGTTTGCTTTCTTTATGCATAAACCTTCACCGTTCTGTATTTTGGACGAAGCCGATGCACCTTTGGATGAAGCTAACGTAGGCAGATATGTTGATGTTATTAAGGAATTTTCAGCTAATACGCAATTTATCGTGGTAACACATAATAAGACCACGATGTCTGCTGCACAAATGCTTTACGGTATTACGATGGAAGAAAAAGGTGTTTCAAAGGTATTATCTTTGAACTTGAAAGAGCAAGAAGAAAAAATAAACCAACTTGTTGCTTAATATCTATTTCAAATACGGTTCAATTACTTTTTTAACTTTAGTAGCAACAATTTCATAGCCCTTACTGTTTGGATGTATTTGGTCCGACTTAAGGGCTTTCTCATTGTAAATACCATCCATAATGCCGGGGACAAACAAAGTATTGTATTCTTTGGCAATTTGTTTTTGAATTTTAGTGTAAGCTTCCATAGGATAAGCGCCACCGGTATCTACTAAAACGGCTATTGCACCCAAGCCTTGTACTTGGCGGACTATTTCCCTCAAATTTTTTTCGGTCTGTTCTTTTGGAATTCTTCTAAAAAAATCATTGGCGGAAAATTCTATTAAAACCATATACGGGGAATATCTCTTTATTTCATCAATTCTGGCAAGGCCATTAGCGGAAGTGTTACCGCTGACACCTAAATTTACAACTTCCCGTCCCAACATTTGGCTTAAACGGGCAGGGTAGGCTTCATTTTCGGCAGCACCATAGCCCTTAGTTAAACTATCACCGAAAGCAATGATATCCGTATTGGAATTAGGATAATTTTTAGGGATAGGCTTATTGCAAGCAACAACTAAAAACAAAACAGCAATTAAGTAAAAATATTTCTTAATCATATAAAAATTATATACAATATCTATATGAAAGTAAATGAAAACTATTTAAATTTGGAAGCATCGTATCTATTCCCTAAAATAGCCAAGAAAACGGCTGAATTTAAGGCACAAAACCCAAGTGCAAAGGTTATCAGCTTGGGTATTGGAGATGTCACACAACCACTGGCCCCGGCGGTAATTTCTGCCATGCAAAAGGCTGTTGAGGAAATGGGAAAAAAGGAAACTTTCCGCGGATATGGCCCGGAACAAGGTTATGATTTTTTAATAAAAGCAATTATTGAAAACGACTATAAAGCGCGCGGTATATCTTTAGATACAGACGAAGTTTTTGTAAGTGACGGTGCTAAATGCGATGTCGGAAATATTCAGGAAATATTTTCAGCCGATTGCACTGTTTTGTTAACAGATCCTATTTATCCGGTTTATCGTGATACAAATATTATGGCAGGCCGTAAAATTTTAAAAGTGCCTGCAATTAAAGAAAACAATTTTACCCCCGCTCCTCCAAAAGAACATAGTGATATAGTTTATATTTGCTCTCCAAATAATCCGACCGGTGCAACCATGACAAAAGAGCAATTAACACAATGGGTTGCATATGCGAAAAAAGAGCAGGCAATAATTATTTACGATTCAGCATATGAGGCTTATATTCAAGATGATAATTTGCCACATTCAATTTATGAAATAGATGGGGCTAAAGATGTCGCTATTGAAGTACGGTCATACTCCAAAACAGCCGGTTTTACCGGTACACGCTGCGCTTACATGGTCGTACCCAAGACATTAAAAGGATTGGCTAACGGTAAAGAAGTTTCTTTAAATGCCCTATGGCGCAGACGCCATACAACAAAGTTTAATGGCGTTTCGTATATAATACAACGCGGGGCTGAAGCAATTTATACCGATGAAGGGAAAAAACAAATAAAAGAAACCATTGCTTATTATATGGAAAATGCGAAAATAATTCGCAATGCTTTAAAAGATTTAGGCTACACAGTTTACGGGGGACAAAATGCCCCTTATATTTGGCTTGAAGTCCCAAGAGGGCAAACTTCTTTTGGCTTTTTTGAAAAATTACTTACACAATGCGCTTTAGTTTGTACACCGGGTGCCGGTTTTGGAGAAGCCGGTGAAGGTTATTGCCGCCTAACTGCATTCGGTAGCCGTGAAAATACTTTAGAAGCACTAGAGAGAATAAAAAAATTATGAAACAAATACCCTTTATAAAAATGGATGGGCTTGGAAATGATTTTATAATTATTGACGGGCGTAAAAACAGAATTACCCTATCCCCGGTTCTTATCAGCAAAATGGCGAACAGAAAAACCGGTATTGGTTTTGACCAACTTATTTTACTTAAGAAATCAAAAAATTGCGATGTAAAAATGGAAATTTTTAATGCAGATGGTTCAACTGCCGGTGCTTGCGGAAACGGTACACGTTGCGTAAGCAGTTTGATTTTTGAAGAAACAAAAAAACAAAAAATTACTTTAGAAGCACCTTATAAAAAAATCTTAAGTGCATGGCGCGGAAAATTAATTACCGTAGATATGGGCGAGCCTAAGACCGGCTGGAAAGATATCCCTCTTTCTAAAAAATCAGATACTTTGAATTTAAAAATCTTACCTGCTTTACCTGCCGCAGTTTGTACTTCTATGGGCAATCCGCATGCTGTATTTTTTGTTAAAAATGTAGCAAAAATAAATATTGCCGAACTTGGTAAAAAAGTGGAAAACAGTAAAATTTTCCCACAAAGAACTAATGTGGAATTTGCACAAATTTTAGGACCGCAAAAAATACGCATGCGTGTTTGGGAACGCGGTGCCGGCATAACGATGGCTTGCGGCAGTGGGGCTTGTGCAACTTTAGCAGGGGCAATCAGACGTGGCCTCATTAAAAATAAGGCAGCAATTATTATGGATGGCGGCACTTTGTTTATAGAACAAAAAGAGGGCCACATCTTAATGAGTGGCCCCGTAAACAAAGCTTTTAACGGTATTTACTTCGCTTAATTTCTATCCGAAAACCGACAATGCGAAGTTCCTTGTTCTGGGATTATCCAACAAAACTGTTTTTAAATTTTCTTCTTTAAGAAGAGGTGCAAGAGTTTTGTTCCCTTCAATAAGTTTCTTCGCCTGGTTCGGATTATTTAAGAAGTAATTTGCACTTCTACTAAGCAAGACCTGTTGAACTAAAGTGCTGTTAAAAAGTTTATTAAGTAGATCCTGATCTTTCAAAACACCTTTAAAGGCACTACCTTCTATGAGCGAAACCATTTCTGGAGAGTTATTCTCGACCAAATCCGAAATTGAAAGATAATTACTTAAAATATCAATAACATCCGCGCGATTAAAAAACCCGTCCATGACATCCTTGTTATTAAAAACGACTTCAATAACTTGCGGGAAATCTAAATTATTTGCAACTGTATTGTTTAAGCTCCAATTCGTCGCCCCGATTAAACGTAAATCTTCAGGAGATGCATAGGCTATATTACCTATATTCAAACTCTTAATTGCCTGCCCTACATCATCATAACGGGCGGCCTGTGTTTGGCGTGTTTCCACAGGAGCGACAAAAGTTTCTTCCGAATTGACCGGAGCCTGTTCCACATATTCAACTTTGTCGTTGGTAAAAGAAGCTAATTGCTCTTTAGTGATTTTGGAACTCAAATCACTGCTTTCTTTAGCATAGCGGGAAACACCGTAAGTGATCAAAACTGCCAAGAACATAACAACTATAACATGGAAAAATGTAGAGTTTTCTTTCATAAAAATATTTTAACATAAAATATTAAAATTTACAAAATTATTTTAGCTCTTTTAACAAAGTTCTTACTTGTTTTTTGAGAACAGGATGCCTTTTATATGCCGCAATCTCAGATAGAGGCCTTAGGACAAAAAACCTCTTATCGGCACGCGGATGCGGTATTATTAAAGCAGGTGTTTTAAAAACTAAATTTCCATAGAAAATTATATCCAAATCAATAGTACGCGGGCCATTTCTAAACGGAGTATTACGTTTTAATAAATGCTCGATATTTTTAAGTTCTTTAAGTAAATTTTTAGGTGTTAAAGTAGTTTTAAATTTAACTGCGCCGTTCAAAAAATCATCTTGATTTAAAAAACCCTCCGGCTTGGTTTTTATAAAGTTTGATACTTTAATAATCTCGCCGAGTTTAGCAAGTTCTTTTAAGGCAAGTTTGATATTTTTGTCAGGATCAATATTACTGCCGATAGCTAAATAAACGATGTTACTCTTCATAAGTTACGGAATAATTTTCTTTTTCAAATACTTCGATTTTACAAATTTGAGGAAACTTTTCTTTTATTTTATTAAATAAAAATATTGCCACATTTTCGGTAGTAGAATTAGGAATAATTTTATTTAAAACTTTAAAAGACAAACCCTTGTTTAATTCATTAAGAAATTGTTCTACTTCCCGAAAGTCCACCAAGAATCCTTCTTCATTTAGCGGGCCTGTTAAAGTAACAATATAAACAAAAGTATGATCGTGTATCGGCTCATCTAAAGCCCCATCATGATAATGAGAAGCACGAAATTGCGATTTAACGGAAATTTTTATATTTTTCATAAATTTAAAGCCTCCTTAGTTTCTTTTACTTCGTGAACACGCAAAATTAAAGGGCAATTTGTTTTCGCCGCAAGCCTTACCGCTTTTAGAGAATTTTCTAAAGTCCTACCGGTAAAGCGTTTGCGTGAAGCACCTACAAGCATTGGCAAATTAAAACTATCAAAATAATTTAAATTTTCAAGTAAAAACCAATTTTCTTCCACGGACTTTCCAAAACCAAGACCGATATCCAAAATTAAATTTTCTTCTTTAACGCCACAAGTTTTTGCTTGTTTGATTTTCTTTTCAAAAAACATAGCCACACTTTCTAAATTTTTAACTTCACCGGAGTGCATTATTACAAGTTTAGCATTATATTCCGTCGCAAGTCGGGCAAGATTTGTATTTTTAAGGCCACTTACATCATTAACGATATCGGCGCCTGCTTCAAGTGCGGCTTTTACCACCGGCTCTTTATAACTATCTACGGAAATTTGCGCCTTTACATTCTGCTTAATTAATTTTACGAAAGGTGCAGTGCGAGCAATTTCGTCCTCTGCCGGAATTTCGACATACCCGGGCTTTGTACTTTGGCCTCCAATATCAATAATTTCGGCGCCTTCAGTAACTAAATTTTGTGCTTTATTTAAAACATAATCTTGGGTAATTTTAACATTAGCACCATCAAAAAAACTTTCCGGTGAAGTGTTTAAAATACCCATTAAAGTTATTTTTTGCATTAGACTTTTTGTATAAATTGCAAGAATTCTTGCCTGACTTCGTGTTTGTTAAATACACCGCGCAAAGCACTTGTTACCATCTCGGCATTATGTTTTTGCACACCGCGCGAACAAATACACATATGGCGCGCTTTGCAAACCACCATAACGCCCAAAGGCTGTAAATATTTCATAAGGCTATCGGCAATTTGGGCAACTAATCTCTCCTGTATTTGCAAACGCCTTGCATAAACTTCCACCAAGCGTGCAAGTTTAGAAATACCTATAACTTTTTTATTTGGTAAATAACCAATGCTTATAGTCCCGAAAAACGGTGCAAAATGATGTTCGCAAGTACTGTAAAATTCAATATCTTTTAAGATAACCATTTCTTCGCAAGAGCCTTCGGTAAATGTTTTTAAGAGGGCAGCCGGATCTTTTTTGTATCCGCTGAAAAGCGTATCCCAACTTTTAACAATGCGCTTTGGGGTTTCAAGCAAGCCTTCACGATTAGGGTTTTCCCCAATATAGGTTATGATTTCGCGCAAATTTTGTTTGGCTTTTTCTTCGCTTATTTTATGTTTAGAAATTTGTGTAACTGCACGCTTAAGCGCAGGTTTGGTTTTTGTTTTATTAGTTTTAGGCATTGTTTAATATTCTCCTTACTGTTATTTTTGGGTTGAAGATAAAATAAAGTTTTTTTGTTTAATACTGTTTGCAAACTTTCAATTTCCTGTAAAGTTGTTTTCGTATCGGTAATATATTTTACCGCATCCGCTTTTTTGAACATTTTTGCATTTATATAAGCCTTTGGGGAAAGTGTGCAAAAATCAATTAGTTTTGTATCAATTAAATTTGCGCCGTTTGTTTCCAAGTGTATCTGATATTTATTTTTCTTTAACAGTTTTAAAAGCGGATTTAAATTTTGTTCTGTCGGTTCCCCTCCTGTTAAAACAACAGTTTTGCAAGGGTAGGCAGCAATCTTTTTAAGTATTTGCTCAGCCGTTAAATTAAAATTTGTTTTTTGCGCATATTTTGTATCACACCATGGGCAACACATAGTGCAACCTGCCAGACGTACAAAGATTGCCGGGCAACCGCTGAAAAGGCCTTCGCCTTCCAAAGAATAAAAAATTTCATTAACTTTATATTTATTTACGGATGACGCAGGCAGAGTCCTCATTTTCCCACAACTCCAAGGTTTTTAAAGTTAAATTTATATCTTTTAAAACTTTTTCAGCTTTATCAAAAATATATTGGCTTAAATTTTCAGCTGTCGGGTTTGGTACGAAATCATTTAAGAATTTATGATCCGGCAAAATACTGTCAAGCAATGGCTTTAGAATTTTAAAATCATAAATCATACCACTTGGCTGCACTTGGCCTTCAATCTCAAAAACCACATACCAAGTATGCCCATGCAAATTATGGCAATCGCCATCATAATCAGGCAATTTATGTGCAGCGGAAAACTTACGCCTTATACGTAATAGCATTATTCTTCGTCCTCATCAGTTTGCACTTCAACTCTTTGCATGATATTTGCACGTAAATGGAAAAATATTAAATTTAAGTAAATTACAAAAATTAGTATAGCTAACCACACGCTCATACCGACAATAGTTACAGGTAATAATGATAAAATAAGATAAATTACAAACACCGGCCCTTGCAAGTATAAAGCCAAAGTGAGCAATTTTTTAAAATCTAAATTAGCTTTAGTTACCGCATTTATTATAAATGTAATTATCAAAGCAATAATGGAAAATATTACTAGATAAAAAGCAAGAGCCAATATAAATGCAATTGTTAATAAATAGGTAATAAATTTAACAATCTGTTGTTTGTCTATTTGTTGTTTATTAATAGCTAGGCCGTCTTTTGAAATTTCTAAATCTAAATCTTTTTGCATTACAATAGCTTCGAAACGCCCGCGACTAGGATCATAACCATAAACGGTGTCTTTGTTAACATAAAGCAAAATATTTTCTTTTTGCATTTGGGTTGGGTATGCAGGCTCGGCGGAGCCGGTATCTATAATAATTTTAGCACCTTGCAATTCCTTGGGGCTTATAACAAGCCTCTTATTATCATTAGCGGTTATGATACCATTATTTACTTTAATATTTGGAATATAATTTATAGTTTGTTCTACTACTGAAGTAATCGGTTGTTTTAATTTGAGCGGTGTATAGAAAGACAAGAAAATAGCGCCCAAAACAAAAAGATATAAGACAAAGCAGAATGCTTTCCAAAGCGACTCTTTTAAAGTTTGTAAATAAAACTTAATACTGTATAATGTTTTGATCGGTGAAATAAAGAACATATTCCCTCCTATGTGTTATTTACTTTATTATATCATTTAAAGAGCGATTAGACCTCGCACATCCTCAAAATATGGTAAAATGTATATATTCCGGGATGGTGTAATGGTAGCACAAGCGCCTCTGGAGCGTTTAGCCTAGGTTCGAGTCCTAGTCCCGGAGTTTAACGCTGCAACATATTACGGGGCATGGCTCAATGGTAGAGCGCTCGCTTTGGGAGCGAGAGGTTCCCGGTTCAAGCCCGGGTGCCCCGATTTTTTGGGGGAACAATGCCAACAAAAATTTTTAAACAAGCAAGCATTTTACCTGCCTATACCTTATTTTTAACTCCGTCAGATTTTAAAAATTTAAAAATAAATAAAGATTTACAGGTTTTTGTATCAAAAACTATAAAAACGCCTTTTGATTTTGATAGTTTGGTGCCTTCCTTAAATGTAATTTACAAAAACAAAGATGCAGCGGTTTTGGTACAATGTGCTGTCAAAACCGAACAAGGTTGGAGTCCTTTATATAAACTTTTTTATCTCTCAAAAAACTATAAAAAAACTTTCAGTGATTTAAAAGATAAATTTATTTCCCGCAAAACAGACACTATTTTGCCGCGTACAAAATCCGCCGCTTTTAAACTCCAAATTACTGTGCTTGGCAGTGCAAAAATAAATTTAATTACCGCTACTTTAACGAACAGAGATATTAAGCATAATACCGAACTTTCTTTGGAGAGTCTGGGCGTTACTAATATTGAACTGCCTATAAAACCAATCAGCCAAAAAGAATATAAAATTAAAAGTTTGCGTAATGAAATTTGCAGTCCTACCAGCCTAACAATGGCTTTAAATTATTTTGGCAAAAAAGTGAATTTAGATGAAGTCATAAAAGGTGTTTTTGATAATGGTGCAAAAATTTACGGTACTTGGCCTTTCAATACCGCATACGCCGGGGAACTCGGGCTTAAATGTTGTGTGGTGCGTTGCTCTTCACTTGCACAAGCGGAAGCAGAAATTTACCAAGCAAGGCCTTTAATAATTTCCATTGAATTTAAAAACGGAGAGCTGAAAAATGCCCCGGTAAAACAAACTGAAGGGCATCTTGTTTTATTAACCGGAATTGATGAAAACGGTAATTTTATATGTATGGACCCTGCAGCTAAAACTGCCGCACAAGTACGTAGAATTTACAGTAGGAAAGACCTTGCCAAAGTATGGCTAAAAAATAAACGCGGACTTGCTTATGCCTTTGCTTATGAAGATTAAAATTTTTATCGCATTTTTGTTATGTTGTTGCCTTATTTCTTGCGCACCAAAACGCAGTAAAAAGGAATTAACAATAGCCCTTGCCGGTGAAACAGAAACTTTAGACCCTGCTTTATCCTATGACGGGATAACCCATGGCGTGCTTTTAAATATTTACGATACAATTATCCGCTTTAAAGGTTCTTCAATAAATGAATTTGAACCTTTAATTGCAAGCCAAGTACCAAGTGTAGAAAATGGCCTTATTTCAAAAGATGGACTTATTTATACTTTCCCAATCCGCCAAGATATTAAATTCGCAGACGGCACGCCTCTTACTGTTGAAGATGCGGTTTATTCTTTAAGAAGATTTTTACTGACAGACAGTTCCGGCGGTCCTTCCGCACTTTTGCTTGAACCGATTTTGGACCTTAGTTCCACACGTGATGAAAAAGGCAATTTGCAAATAACTTTTGACGACCTCAAAAATGCCATTTATGCCGATGGTAATAATTTAATAGTCAAACTCAAAAAACCTTTTGCACCTTTTTTGGCAATTATGGCCAGATGGTCTTATGTAATAAATAAAAACTGGGCTATTGAACAAGGTGCTTGGGACGGTACTGCCGAAACTATGCCTAAATTTAATAACCCGGAAAAACAAGATTCCGCCCTATTTAATAAAGCAAACGGTAGCGGTCCTTTTATTATAGAGCGTTGGGATAAACCAAAAAAACGTTTGTATTTAAAAGCAAATAAAAATTATTTTTTGGGCGCACCGAAACTTAACCGTGTTTATATTATCACTCTTGCGGAGCAAAGCACAATGCGCCTTATGTTACAAAGCGGAGAACTTGATATCGCGGAAATTGCCCCTTCTTTAACCCCTCAACTTGAGGGAGATAAAAATGTCAAAATTTATGATACTTTACCTCGTTTAAAAACGGATCCTGTTTTATTTTTTACTTTTAAAATTAACCCGGAAAATAACCCTGATATCGGCAGCGGAAAACTTGACGGTAAAGGTATACCACCCGATTTCTTTGAAGATAAAACCTTGCGTCAAGCATTCGCTTATGCTTTTGATTATGATGCGTTTTTAAACCAAACCATGCGTGGCAAAGCACCGCGTGCCTGCGGCCCTATCCCACCAAAACTTTTGCAAAACCCGGCACCACAAAAATGTTATGACCTTGACTTAGAAAAAGCAAAAAAACTTTTTAAAACCGCCCAAAACGGTAAAGTGTGGGAAAAGGGCTTTAGTTTTACTTTAACCGTGAATTCCGGTAGCACTTTGCGCAAATCAGCTGCAGAAATTTTAAAGAAAAATGTTGAAAGTATTAATCCTAAATTTAAAATAGAAATACGTGAAATACCTTGGGCGAACTTCCTTGAAAAAACCCAAAACCACAAAATGCCGCTTTGGGTGCGCGGTTGGGTGGCAGATTACCCGGATGCTCACAATTTTGCCTTTCCTTTCTTACATTACAACGGACGTTATGCGATAGCACAAAATTATAATAACCCGGAAATCACCAAACTTATTGAACAAGCAAAGATAGAGACTTCCCCCAAAAAACGTGCCGAACTTTATAGTAATTTGCAAGCTTTAAACTACGAGGAAGCCACACAAATTTATACTGTATATTCCCCCGGTGTTTGGGTTTTGCACAGTGAAGTTAAAGGCTTTTTGGATAACCCGGTATTTATGGGAATTTATCTATACCCGCTATACAAATAACCCATCCTGACTGATAATTTGACACACGCGTGATATTATGATTAAATATATAATATATTGTTGGTGGGGTGTGTTATGTCAAATGTTGACAAAAATTACGAAGATTTTTTAAAATCTTTACAAGAAGATAATGGTAATTCGTTAGAAAGTTTCCCTTTTAACGAAGATTTCGATATTGAAAGTTTTATTAAAACCACGGAAGCACCTGCACAGGAACCTATACAGGCGGCTCAAACTACACCCGTACAAACCGCACCTGTAAGGCCGGCACCCCCTACAGCGGAACAGATAAATAAAGCAAAAGAAAACGAATTTATTTTACCCAGTGACAACAATCAACAAGTTAATTTTGAAACTGCCGAAGATAAAAATTATTCTATAAAACGCTTGGAAGAAAAGTTAAGTGACCTCCAACAAAGATTTAATGAAGCAAATACAGCTAAAGAAGAAGAATCCGCTTTCGCGGCCGAACTGAACAAAGTAGATGAAGATGATACCAAAACAGAACCTGTAAAGAGTGATGAAGAGTTCTTTTCAAACATATCAACTGCTATACAAAATTTAAAGGGCAGTTTGGATAATATCGTCAATACACGTCTCCATTATGAAGAGAATTTAATCAGGCAAGATCAAACTTTAATAGCCCGTTTAAAAGAAAAAACAACACGCTTAAAAGCAATAAATTTAGCCTTAAACAGTGAAGTAAAACGCTCCAGAAGCGAAAAACTTGAATATCTCCGCAGATCTGCAGAACAAACTAAGGAGTTATTATCACTGCGTATGCAGCTTTCACACGCAGAAGAGCGTACAAAACAAGGGGACTTTAAAGTTTCAGGCTTAGAACAACAAATAACGGTGCTTACCCAAGAAAAGAACTTACTCGATGAAGAAATTTCAAAAATAAGGCAAGAAAAATTAAATTACTTACAAAGTTCTACCGAGCAAACAAGAAATATAATGCAACTTCGTCATCAACTTGCCACTAAAGAAGAAGCTTTAAAACAAGAAGAAGTAAAAACCAACTTTTTGGAACAACAATTAAAAACTGTTGAAGCCGCACATCAAGCTTTGCAAAAACAACAGCAAAATTCAGAAATTCAAAAATCCGAAGCGGAAAAAACTTTGCTCTTGCAAAGAGAGGAAATAAATTCTTTAACAAACCAGTTAACGCAAAGCAGAAATGAGCTCGCACAAAAGAGCCAAGAAGCCACTGATTTGCGCCAACAACTATTGAATTTACAATTATCCCCAGAACAAAATAAAAATGACTTAGCTGCCTTTACCGTTAAGCAAGAAGAAATATTGGCACCTTTAAAATCTTCACAACAAGAACATGAACAAAAAATTGCTTTCTTAAGAACGGAACAGAGCGCAGAACTCCAACGTTTAAGAACAAAAGCTTTACAGGAAGAAAATATACTCCGCGCTGAACTTCAAAAAGCGGAAGCCAAATATTTCCAAGAAGAAAGTTTGGTGAATTCATTAAAAACTCAAATTATCAATTTGGAAAACAACTTAAGGACATTAGAACAAGAAAAATCAAATTATAAAAATGAATCGGAAGGTTTAGCTAAAGAGCTTGACTCTATTAAGAAAAGTGATCAATCCGAATTAGTAAAATTAAGAGAAAAGTTACAACAAGCACAAAACTCCTATGACAGACAACAGGAACTTTACAATAATTTAGAAACGCAATACAGAAATGCCCAAAGGGAAAAGTATTATCTAAGTGAAGAAATTAAAAAAGCTATTATGCAAAGAGATAATGCTTTGCTGGAAAACGAAAGATATTTAACGGAAATTGAAAAACTTAAAAATGCACAAAACAATTTAACTAAAGATTTAAAGGAAGAAATACAAAAAATACTTGCAAGCAAAAACCAAATTGCCAGAGATTTATATGCCCTTAAGCAAAATAAGGAAACCCCTGCCGCAAGAATACAGCAAAGCCAAAGTTACTTACAGGAAAAGGACTCTTCACTTGAACTTTTAAAGAGCCAGATGGCTGCCTTATTAAGTTCGAAAGAGAATACAGATAAAGCACTCTTGGAAGCCAGGGAAGAAAAATTTAAATTACTTAAACAACTTGAAGCCCAAACAAGGCAGTTAAATACTTTCCAATTAAGTTACCAAAATGAAATTGTTGCTTTAAGGCAAGAAAAGATGCAAGCCCAACTTGAGGCGGAAACGAAAATAAAGAACTTGCAAGAAAAATTAATTGCCGGCCAAAATTTAATTTACTCTCTTAACCAACAACTTAAAGATGTCGGTCCGCAAAGCAAATTAGAAGAAGAAAAAGCAAAAGCAGCCCGCTTGGAACAGGAACTTGAAAAGGCAAAAAAAGTTTTTAATCAAGATACTGTTTTACTCGGAGAACTAAAAAATCAATATTCCAAGTTGCAAGACCGCAATGAAATCTTGGAACAAGAACTTTTTAAAGCAAAAGAAGAAAATGAACTTATAGAACAGGAATGCCAAAGTTATAAAGCACAAGTGGCAGACCTCAGCAAACAACTTTCTGAAGTTAAAGCGGAACTTAAGCAAGGGCAAGAATTTACTAAAAAACTTTCTGCACAAATTAACAAACTCAAAACAGTAAATGTAGCCCTTAATGCCGCATTAAAACAGATGCAAGAGCAGAAGATTGAGGCACTTAATACAACTGCACAGCAGACAAGAGATATTTTAGAACTAAGAGAACAATTAAAACGTGTACAGGCAGATCCTAAATCATTAAATTTCACAAACGGCACTATCTCCGTAAGCGCAGAAAATGAAATGAAGATTAAGAGCCTAGAAGAAGAACTAAAACGTGTTTCAGAAGTATGCATGACACAAGTACAGGAAATAAACAAAATCAAGACAGATAATTCACAATTAAAAACTGTCGCAGAAGAGAAAATGCTGCTTCAAAACCGCTTAAATGCTTTACAGAGGCATTTTAATTTAATGAGTGAAGAACTTGAAACTTATAAAAACAATACAGAAAAAGATACCTTGATGAAAGCCAAAGCAACTGCATTGACTGTACAACTTGAACGTGTAAGCCAAGAAAAAGATAATTTAAAAAATAAATTAGAGGCTGCCCAAGCACAACTAAGAGAAGCCGCTGAGCGTGAACGCAAAACAAGCCAAGAATTAGAGGCTTTACGCCAAGCTTTATCTAAAAACAGTGACAATATCTTCAAGTTAAAAGAAGAAATTGCCCCCTTAATGCAAACTCAAGAACAACCTAAAGCCCCCGTTAAAGAAGAACCTACTGCAAGTACTATCAAAAACGAAAGAGAAGAACTTGCAAAAGAGCTTTTTGCAGATACAAAAAACGATATAAAAGATGTTGAAGAAGAAAACACATCATCTGACTATACAGAAACATCAACCGGAACTGAATTTAAAAACAATGGGGATACCACTTTCCAGCGGGATATCCTTGAAGACTACGAAAATGATGAAATCGCTGAGGAAGAAAGCACGGATAATCTACCATTCTTAGGAAATCAGACTTCGGAAAAGTCATTAGAAGAAGTTTATCTACCGGAACAAGAAATTGACCTGGAAAATTTATTTAAGGAAGACGAGAACTCCAATACTTCAATGGAAGTAACGGAAGAGGAAAATGGGGTTATTATCGAAGATGTAAGGCCTACTGATGTAAATGCAAAAACAGCCACATCAGAAGTAAAAGAAGAAAAAGAAGTACAAGTTGATGAAAATACCTATACAGACCACTCCATAAGAAGAAGTGTTATCAGCAGACGTCAACATGTAAGAAACCCGATAACAACTTTCCGCAAAGATGAAGAATATTCCGATTTCTTAAAAAAGACCAAGAGTTTGTTCTACAGAATTAAATGGTCGCTCTTTAAGGATTAAAAATGAAAACTTTAACTATTGCGATTATATATGGCGGAAAAAGTACCGAACATGAGGTATCTGTCCACTCCGCAGGTGATGTTTGCAAAGAACTTCAGAAAAAATATAAAATTTTACCTATCTTTATTTCTAAAACAGGCCAATGGTTTTTGCAAAAAACTTGTGGATTTAAAACAAAAAACGATATTGAAATTTCCCCCCTTTTTGACGGTAATTTGATTGATAAAAAAGGAAAAAAATATAAGGCAGATTTATTTTTCCCTGTTTTACATGGCACTTTCGGTGAAGACGGTTGCGTGCAAGGTTTATTTGAAACTTTAGGTATCAAATATGTAGGTTGCAAAGTTTTAGCATCAGCACTTGCCATGAACAAAGAACTTTCAAAAGAAATTGCGGTAAAAGCAAAAATACCTGTTTTACCGTGGTTTTCCTTGAATAAAAATGATAAATTAGATAAAAAAACTATTTTACGAAAGGCCAAAAAATTAGGTTACCCTATTTTTGTTAAGCCAAACAGTTTAGGTTCTTCGATAGGTATAACTAAAGTAAATAAAGAAGATGAACTTTTGCCCGCTATTAAAAAGGCATTTGCTTTTGAAAATCATATCCTTGTTGAAAAAGGCCTTGATAATGCGCGTGAAGTATTTTGCGCAGTTATTGAAGTTACGCCCGAGACTTTTGAAGCCTCCGCTTGCGGGGAATTAATTAAATCTGACAGTGAATTTTTCGACTATGAAACGAAATACCATAATCCGCATGGTTGTGATATGGAAATACCCGCAAAATTACCTATAAAACTTCAAAAGAAATTACAGGAATACACTAAGAAATTCTTTATTGCTTTAGGAGGAACAGGTTTATCAAGAATAGATTTTTTAATTTCTCAAGATGGCAGGCAAGCATACTTCTCCGAGATAAATACTTTGCCGGGGCTTTCAAAAACAAGTTTATTTCCTAATTTGCTTAAAGCAAAGAGATTGTCATACACGAAACAATTGGATATCTTGATTAAAACTGCTCTAAATAGGGATTAAAATGAAAAATACAAAAATAAAAAAATATCTTAAAAGTTTTAATTTTATAGTTTATCTTATTTTGATTCTTTGTATTCTTGGCTTAGTCAGAAATATATTGTTTTTAAAAAACTTTCATGCACTTGGGAAAGATGCAAGCAATTTGTTTATTGCAATGATAGCAATATATTTTGCCCAAATAGTACTAATACTGGCAAAAAAATGGCAAGTATGGATAATCTCTTTGATTCAAGTAATATTTTGTATATATGTTTTCCCAGATTTTACAATTACCCCAATTAGCGCAGTTATAAAATTCGTATTTTTTAATAAAATGATAGAAGGCAACTATGCATGGGCAACTTTTATAAATTTTATGTTTATTTCTTTCGGTTTTAGTGCAGAAATGATAAAAACTTATTTACTTTATGTTTACTTTCCACGCGAAACAAAATCTATAACTGTAAATTCTTAAATATTCTTTTTATAAATGCGGTAAGTCTTGGTTTTATAGCAACCGGTTTCTTGTACAACGGAGATTATGCCTTTATTGTCTTCCAAAAGCCAAGAAAGTTCTGCTTTATGCCAACCTTTTTTGACAGATTTATCAATAATTTCATTAACTACTAAAAGTTCAAGCCCGCGCCCACGATGATTTGGGTGCACACCGAGCATAAGCATACGGCAATCATCCATATTAAAATAGGCTTTTATTGCTTTAAAAAATTTACTGAAGCCGGAATTTTGTTGCCATTCTTTTAAAACTTTATTAAAGTTTGGTACGCAAATTGCAAAGGCGACGACTTCCCCTTTAACTTCACATATAGTAGTCATCTCCGTCTTGACTATAGTTTTTAATTCTTTGGCGGTTTGTTTAATTTCGGCATCACTTATAGGTACAAAACCCCAATTTTGAGCCCAAGATTCATTATAAATCTTGCAAATTTTATCTACTTCTTCGTCAAAGTTCTTTAAATTTATAGGGCGAAAGGTAATATCTTTATTTCTTTTAAAACGTTCAATAAGTTTTTGCATTCGCGGAGTATATTCTTCTTTATCAGTACGTTCAAATGCCACTAGATCTTTTGCTTTTTCAAAACCGCAACTTTTTATAAGTTCATCATAATAAGAAAAATTATAGGGCATCATTATAAATGGGTCTTTATCAAAATTATCAAGCAAAACACCGCAAGTATGGTTAGTGCTTGGGTTTACCGGACCTTGAATAATTTTACAGCCTTTTTGCCTGAGCCAAGCAGAAGCAGAAGCAAATAAAGTTTTGGCTGCTTTTGTATCGTTTATACAATCAAAAAAGCCGAAAAACCCTGTTTTATCTTGCCAATGCTTATTATGCGCCAAGTTCGTTAAGGCACAAATGCGGCCGATAATTTCCCCATCTTCATAGAGTAAAAAAAGAGCCCTTTCATTATTTTGCCAAAAAGGGTCTTTAGTTAAAAGTTTTATAAGATTACTTTTTAAATCAGTTATATAATGCGGACAACCTTTATAAAGTTTAAAAGGAAAATTAACAAACTTTTTTACATTTTTTGTTTCTATAACTTTAAACATTATTTTATTATGCCAAGTTCGCGCCCAGCTTTAGTGAAAACTTCAATGATTTTATCAATTTGTTCGTCAGTATGTGTCGCCATTAAAGTAACACGCATCATGCATCTGTTTGGAGGAACAGCAGGCGGAATAACAGGTGTTGTAAAAATGCCACCTTCTAAAGTAGCGCGCCACATTTTAAAACATGTATCCATTTCACCGACGAAAACTGGCACTATCGGCGTTTGTGTTTTGCCGATATCAAAACCTGCTTTTTTAAAACCTTTTTTAAGACGTTCGGAATTAGCCCAAAGTTTATCTTTGCGACTCATATCGTCACTAATTAAATCTATCGCACGGGAAATTGACGCAACGGAAGCAGGTGGCAAAGCTGCAGAAAATATTTGGCTTCTTGCATTATGCCTAATATAGTGAATAATATCTGCATCCCCTACTACAAAACCGCCTACGCTTGCAAAAGTTTTTGAACAAGTACCGACTACCAAATCAACTTCTTTATGTAAATTAAAATATTCACAAGTACCACGCCCGGTTTTACCTAAAACGCCTGTTGCGTGAGCATCATCAACAATAATTCTTGCACCGTATTTTTTTGCAAGTTTAACAATTTCCGGTAAATTGCAAATATCGCCTTCCATGCTAAAAACGCCGTCAACAACAATTAATTTGCCCTTTTCTTCCGGTATTTTGGAGAGGACTATTTCCAAATCCTTCATATCATTATGTTTGAAACGTATCATCTCCGCTTCGGAGAGTTTTACCCCATCTAAAATACTTGCATGGTCAAGTTTATCAACTATGGCGACATCACCCTTCTTAAGTAAACTTGAAATTACACCTAAATTCATCTGGTATCCGGCAGAAAATATTAACCCTGCCTCTTTACCTTTAAATTTGGCGAGTTTAGCTTCAAGTTCTTCTGCGGCAACGGTGTTACCGTTTAAAAATCTTGAACCTGCTGAACCTGTACCGTATTTGGAAACAGCTTCAAGGGCGGCTTCTTTCATTTTAGGATCATTTGCCAGGCCTAAATAGTTGTTAGAACCTGCCATGATATATTTTTTACCCTTAAGCATAACTTCAGGCCCCTGGGCCGAAGAAATGGGCTGAAAATAGCCATAAATACCAAGTTCCATTAAACGTTTTGCGTCTTTAAAGTTTCTGCACTTTTCAAATATATCTGCCATAATTTTACCTATATAAATATTTTACTTTATTGTAAAGATATTTTGTTAATTAAATTTGTTGTGGAACGCCCTTTAACTAAAGGGAACAAAACCACACGACCTGCAAATTGTTCACCTACGACCTTTTTATTTTTATAATCTGCCCCTTTTACCAAGACATCAGGCCTTACAAGTCTTATAAGTTCAAGGGGTGTATCTTGGCTAAACAAACAAACTGCATCAACCGCGCCCAAGGATGCTACTACAAGTGCCCGATCGGATTGTTTATTTATCGGGCGTTTGGGCCCTTTTAAACGTTTGACAGAAGCATCACTGTTTAAACCAAGCACCAAAATATCGCCTTTACTTTTAGCAAATTCTATACTACTTACGTGGCCTGCGTGCAAGATATCAAAACAACCGTTTGTAAAAACGATTTTTTTGCCTTGTGCTTTCGCTTTTTTAACGAAAGAAGCGAGTTTCGCACGGGTCATTATTTTACTTTTTGCTTTCATTTAAAATTTCCTCTACCAAGGCGGTATTTGTTTGACCTTCCTGAAATTTTTTATTTTGTAAAATCAATTTATGAAAATCTAAAGTATTCTTGATGCCTTTGATTCTAAATTCATCCAAAGCCCTTTGCGCACGTTTTAAGGCTTGTTCTCTATTCGGTGCACTGATTATAAGTTTTGCAATTAAACTGTCATAAAAAGAAGGTATTTCATAACCTCCGTAAATGGCACTGTCTACCCTAATGCCTAAACCGTCCGGTGTGTGAAAATAAGTTACAAGCCCGGAATTAGGTAAAAAGTTTTGCTCATAATCTTCGGCATTAATTCTGAATTCTATGGCATGGCAATTTATTTTTTGTGCTTCGGTTTGTGTTAAAGTTAATGGTTGGTTTTGTGCAATTTCCACTTGCATTTTAACAAGATCTACACCCCCGCAAACAGCTTCGGTGACAGGGTGTTCCACTTGCAAACGGGTATTAACTTCCATAAAATAAAAATTTTTATTTTCGTCCATCAAAAACTCAACTGTGCCTACGCCGCTATATTTGGCTTGTTTTACCAAAGCAACAGCCGCAGCAATTAATTTTTTACGGATTTCAGCCGTAACAAAAGGTGAAGGCGATTCTTCAATCAACTTTTGATTTTTGCGTTGCATAGAACAATCGCGTTCCGTAAATGCAACAACATTCCCTAAATTATCCGCAGCAAATTGCACTTCTATGTGACGAGGATTAATTAAAAGTTGTTCAAAGTAAACATCATCATTACCAAATGCAATTTTAGCCTCTGCTTTAGCGGTTTCAAAAGCTGTTTCAAAAGCATCTTCGGTTTGGGCGACACGCATACCTCGCCCCCCGCCACCGAGAGCTGCCTTTATCATCAACGGGAACCCTATTTTTTTAGCTTCAAGCAAGGCATTGCCTTTAACAATACCGTCACTACCTTTAATTACCGGAACACCTGCTTTTATTGCAAGAGCCCGGGCTGCCGCTTTTTGGCCGAGTTTGGAAATTGCTTCGGCACTTGGCCCAATAAAATCGATACCTGCTGAAGTAACTTCTTTAGCGAAATCAGCATTTTCGGAAAGAAAACCATAACCGGGGTGAATTGCTTCCGCTTTCGTAATTTTTGCAGCGGCAATAATTGCATCAATATTTAAGTAACTTTCTTTGCTTTCAGCCGGACCTATACAAAGAGCTTCATCAGCTACAAGAACGTGGGCGGAAGTTTTATCTTCTTCAGAGTAAACCGCAACGGTTTTAATATCCATTTCTTTTAAAGTACGAATAATTCTTAAAGCAATTTCACCACGGTTTGCAACTAAAATTTTTGTATATTTTTTCTCTTTCATAAATTAATCAATAAAAAATAAAGGTTGATTATATTCGACGTCTGTATCTTCTTTTATGGATATAGATTTTAATACGCCCGCTTTAGGGGCAAAGATATCTACTGTTTTTTTATGGCATTGCACAATACCTAAAAATTGGCCCTTTTTTAAAGTCATGCCTTCTTCCAATTTAGCTTTATCTTTACTACTTTTTGATTTGTAAATACCTACGGCCGGTGCAAGAACTTTAGTTAATTTGGAAGTATAACTGTTAAAGGCGGTCTCCGCACTTCTAAATTCTACTGTAACCGGGCCCCGCTTGCAGATAAGTTCCTGCAAATCGGTAGTTTTGGCCCATTTGATAAATTCATACAATGTCGCTGTATCCATATATTAAATGATACCATTTTTTGAGCGTATTTTATATATAGACAGCTACCTATCTACAGCTTAATACCGAGAATTTGTGTGGTAAGTTCTTGCGGGGTTTGATTCTTTAAGTCATTTTCATCTAATGATTTAAAGATTTGACGCGGTTTTTTGTTTTTACAAAAAATATCAAAAATATCTTCGCTTTTTTCTAAAGAAAAAGAAAGTTCTTTATTATTTTTAACTGTATAAGGTAAAAGTTTGGCGGTATGCAGAAAAATATCTGTGTCATTTAAATTTTGGGAAACAATTTCCTTAAATTCTTTACTGTCTTTGGCTACAATCTGTTGATAAGGTACATCAAATAATTGATCGCTTATAAAAGTAACTTTTGCACCGCAAATATGTAAAAAATCCGCAAGTGTTTTGCCAAAATGTGCATTTATACCTGCGGTTAAATAAAATTCACCGCATTGTTCTTTTATATTGCCGTCTGTAATCAAAATATTTTTGCCTTTTAATTTTCCTTGAAATTGTAAAAGTTTTTTAAGTTCCTTATAAATTAAATCGATATCAGGTAATGCACCTTTCGGGGAATCTATTACAATTGCTCCGCGTTTCCTTAAAGCGGAAATATTGGCTTGTGTTGCCGGGTTAAACCACATTCCGGGGTTCATGGCAGGTGCTATAAGCATAGGTTTTTGCCAAGCGCATAAAACTGATGTAAGTAAATTATCTGCCACGCCGTTAGCAACTTGGCTGATTGTATGTGCAGTGGCAGGGGAAAGCAAAAAGATATCCCCTTCCTCCGATAAACTTTTATGATTTTCATCAAATTTTTTAGGGTTAAATTGTGTTGTTAGAACTTCCGTTTTAGCTAAAGTTTGAAGTGTGGTTTTGGTGATAAAATTTAAAGCGTTTTCACTCGCTACAACACGGAAACGTGCGCCTTCCTTTTTAAGACGTTGAATTAATGGGCAGATTTTAAAACAAGTCAAAGCACCTGTTAAGCCCAAAACAATTATTTTACCTTCAAAAATATTCTGTTTTTCCACGATATAATTATAACAAATCTATAAGTAATGAGTAAATATTATATAATAAGATTATATTTTCAAAAAGGGAGATATTATGCGTAAATTTTTATTAATTTTCAGTATATTTAGTATAGGTATTTTAGTAGGCTGTTCCGATAAAGCAGATACAAATAAACCTATTCAAAAAGAAAGTAAAGAAATTAAAACTGAAACCTCTAATATTTCTGATAGAAAGGAATATTCCAATTTAAGCCAAAAGCAATTTAACGAACTTATTGAAACTACTAGAAAAGAGAAACTAGAAGAAGAACATCTCGAAGCAGAAATTAAAGAAATCAATAACGCTGAACCTGCAGAAAGTTTATCTGATGTGCAAGAAATTGTATTAATACCTCAAGGAAAAGACCAAGCATTTCCAGATATCAAGTTGATTCAATCAATATTAAATTTTGCTCCTATCAGAGATTGTATATATTACCCAGATTCATACACACCATTGATGAAAGCTATTGAAAAAGAAGATTTTGATAAGATAGCAGAACTTATTAAGGATGGGGAGGATATTAACAAAATTTTATCTGGAGGAGGTGAGAATTGCCCTGATTATAAACCTTTACTAATAGGACTATTAACCGGCAATAAAGAACTAATATTCTATTTAGTTGAACAAGGGGCTACCCCAAATAGTTCTACATGGGAAATTATTATAGAAAAAGACTTACAAGATGTAGCTTCATTATTTTTAGCGAAAGGTTTCTACCCAGAAACAAAAATATTACGGCAAACAGTTGTTTTAAATAGATATGATTTATTAAAAAATATTTTGGAAAATGATAAAAATATATCTAATCAACAAAGAGAAGATATTTTAGAAATGGCTAAAAGTTGGCTGAGAAATGATATCGTAGAATTGTTAGACCCAAACTACCAACTTCTTAAAAAAGCCTTGGATAATAAAGATATAAAAAACATTAAAAATATTATTGCCTCTTCTAATACAGAGTTGGCAGCATATACTTTACTTTTGTCTGCAAAAGAGGGCAATTTAGATACCATCAAAACATTATTTTCCTCTGATGTTAATTTACAAATAGAATGTACAGATTATCAGGGAAATACACCATTAATGTTGGCAGTAATATATAATCATCTAGATGTAGCCCAATTTTTGCTTAAGCAAGGTGCTCAAGCTGATATAACAGTTTCTTTTATCGATTTTAGTGAAACAAATTTATTAGATGAAGAAGAACATTTGGCATATGGAATTACTTCTTATACAGCTCTTATGAAAGCATTAGAAAACAAAAATCAAGATTTGGCTAATTTGCTTATCGATTATGGTGCCAAAGATCGTTTACTTGTAAAAGTCGGTATGGGTATAGAAGGTCCTTATTTAACGACGATCTCATCCGGTATTAATGGAAAGTGTTCCCGCCATCGTAATGCTAATTATTGGATTTATGGCGGTCCTGGAACTCCTTACCCAGTAACTACGGAATCTTGGGAAAAAGAGTGCGATTTCCCCACAGAATCAGAAGTGTATCACTATTTCTTTGATAATTTTGAATAGTTCAATTAAGAATTAAACCTATATTGTTACACACAAATAAAAACCCCCGAGTATTATGCTCGGGGGTTTTATTAAACTAAATTATAAATTAATTTACACCATGCATCCATTTGCGGACTTTGCCTGCCATAATCCACATAATAATACCAAATGCGATAGAGGCAATAGCCGGAACGGAGAACAAGGTAGCCAAACTCCAAGAATCGTAGAAACTTGCAAGCCAGCCGGCAAGTAAGTTACCTATGAAACTTGCTGCAAGCCAAACACCCATAAATAAGGACATAAATTTTGCAGGTGCAAGTTTAGTTACCATTGAAAGCCCGACAGGTGATAAGCATAATTCGCCCATTGTGCAGAAGAAGTAACAGAAGACAAGCCATAAAGCACTTACAGGGCCTTGTGCAGCATAAATACTTGCACCAATTGCAATAATCATAAATGCAATACCTTGCAAGAACAAACCCCAACCGAATTTAACCGGAATTGACGGGTTTTTATCGCCCATCTTAATCCACATTTTTGCAAAAATAGGGGCAAAAATCACAACGCAGATTGGGTTAACTGCCTGGAAGTATGACGCTTTTAATTTGATAAAGCCAAGATCCAATTTTGTTGCACCTTCAGCAAAGAAGTTAAGTGATGTACCTGCTTGTTCAAAGAAAGCAAAGAAGAAAATTGCAAAGAACACAAAGGTGAAAATTGCTTTAATTTTATCCCATTCTTCTTGTGTAAGAGGTTTATTATCTACGTGGTCAACAGCTTTAGTATTTGTAACTGGGTATAAGCCGATTTCACCGAGATATTTCTTTTGAGAAACTAAATACCAAATAAGACCGATCACCATACCGATACCGGCAGCCATAAAACCGTATTTCCATTGTGCCACATAGTGGAATTGAAACCCAAAGAAGTTATGCATAGTTTCTGTTGAAGGTTCACCTAAGAAACCGCAAACAAACGGGGCAATAAAAGCACCGACGTTAATACCCATATAAAAAATGGTAAAACCACTATCGCGGCGCGGATCTTTTGGCGGATAAAGTTCACCAACAATTGTTGAAATATTAGGTTTAAAGAAACCGTTACCTAAAATAATCAAAGTAAGACCGGTAAATAAAGCAAGTTTAGGATCAATTATGTCATAAGAAGCAAGGGTGAATTGACCTAAAGCCATCAAAATAGCACCGATAGTAATAGAGTGCCTTTTGCCGATAAATCTGTCTGCTAAATAACCACCAATAACCGGGGTAAGGTAAACCAAAGCAGTAAACATACCATAAATTTTACTGGAAGTGGCTTTGGAATAATTGATTACAGTACTAATCATAAACAAGGAGAGCAAGGCCCTCATACCATAATAGTTAAACCTCTCCCACATTTCCACCATAAAGAGCATATATAACCCTGATGGATGTTTTTGTTTCGTTGCGTCGTTCATTAATATCCTCCTAAAATGAATAAAATATTCAAAAAAAAAGCACCCGCAACCAAGGCTGCCTTCCCCCAAAACTGCGAGTACTTTATATATATTATACAAAAATTTTAAGTGCTTTGAAAAAATATTGTTTGGAATGATTGTAAGTTATGCAAATATCCTTTTAAATATGCTACTATATATTTATATAAATGTTAGGAGAGTTATATGGCAAGAAGAATAATCTCAAGCGACAGTGCGCCAAAAGCAATAGGCCCCTATTCGCAAGCAGTAAGAAACGGAAGTTGGGCCTTTATCTCAGGTTGCTTACCTGCTGATGCGGTTACAGGTGAAATTGTCGGCGGAGACATCAAAACACAAACCAGAAAAGCCCTCGAAAATATGGGACAGATTTTAAAAGCCTGCAAAATGGAATATGACCACGTTTTAAAAACAACAGTTTTCTTAACAAGTTTAGCAGATTTTGCTGATATGAACGAAATTTATGGGCAATTTTTTGCCAAAAATCCACCTGCCAGAAGTTGTGTGCAAGTGGCCGCTTTACCGAAAGGTGCTTTAATAGAAATTGAGGCTGTGTGCCGTAAAAATTAATTTTAATTATAGGGGTATTTATGATTGATTTAAGTAAAAATCCGTATTTACAAAAACGTTCGGCAGGGGTATCTTTACCGCTTTCTGCCATGAAAGGAACAGAGGACTGGGGTTGTGGGGATATGTCCTCTTTAAAAGAATGGATTGAATATTTCTCAAAATATAATATAAAAGTCTTACAAATACTCCCACTTTGGGAAACTGCACCGCGTGAACATTGCCCTTACAGTGCTTTAAGTGCTTACGCTATTGACCCTATATATATAAGTATTAAAGATGTGCCCGAAGTACAAAAATATCAAGCGGCACAGGATATATTAAACGACTTAAAACCGGAAATTGAAAACTGGCGCAATAATTCCGCAGTTCAATTTGATGTAATAAAACCTGCAAAATACCGCGTTTTATGGGCTGCTTATGAATACTTTGAAAAAGAGGAAAAGAAAGTCCGCGCAGGAAGATGGCAGGAATTTTTAAAATTCCAAAAGAAAAATGCCTCATGGCTTTTATCTTATGCGATATTTAGAACAGCAAAAGATTTATATAACTGGACATCTTGGAAAACTTGGCCGGAAAATTTAAAAACAAGGGAAATCAACGCAATAAAAGATTTCCTAGTAAAAAACGAAAGGCAAGTTATGTTCTTTTGCTATATTCAATGGATAGCCCAAGAACAACTTGAAAATGTAATTACTTATGCCAAAGAAAAAAATGTTTCACTCTTTGGAGATATACCCTTTGGCGTAAATTTTGACAGCGCAGATGTTTGGGCAAACCAAACAAAATTTTTACTTGATACCGAAGTCGGTGCACCAAAGGATGCCTTAGCACAAGGTGGGCAGAAATGGGGGCTCCCTGCTTATAATTGGCCGTTAATTGAGGAGCAAGATTTCAATTTTTGGCGTTCAAAAATAAACCGTGCTTGCGAAATATATGATATTTTCCGCTTGGATCATTTAGTCGGTTTTTTTAGGACTTGGGTTTTCAAACAAGGTGATGAAGTAGGCGCATACGATATCAGCGATGAAGCAACACAAAAACAACGCGGGGAAAAATTCCTTGAAGCAGTTACAGAAACTGCTAAAGATAAATTACCCGTAGGTGAAGATTTAGGTGTAATACCTGATTACATGCGTGAATATATGAAAGAAATCCATATGCCCGGTTACCGCGTTATAAGATGGGAAAAAGATAATGAAGTTTTCCGTGAGCCGCGCAATTACCCAAGTGCATCACTTGCTACAACTTCCACCCATGATACAACCACTTTAAAACAATGGTGGGAAGAAATGCCTAATTGGCAAAGGGCAAATTTCTGGGAAATGGTATCTGCAAAAAAGACAGATGGGAATGTTCCTTACACACAAGAAGTAAATGTGGAAATTTTAAAAAGGGTTTTGGGTTCAAATTCCGATTTGGCTATCTTTCCGTTACAAGATGTAATCGGAACAACAGACCAAATAAATGTACCTGGAACAGTAAGCCCGGATAATTGGACTTACCGCTTGCCTTACACAACCAAAGAGTTCGAAGAAAAGTATAATGGAATTATGACTACTTTCCAAGCATTAATCAAAGAAACAAACAGGACAGAGGAGGCTCAAAATGCTAATAGTTAGTGCGCTTATTTTAAGTTATTTTTTGGGTGCTATCCCTTCAGGATACTTAATTACAAAAAAAATTAAAGGTTTTGATATAAGAAATTACGGTTCCGGTAATCCCGGCGCGGCAAATGTTTACAGAATCGTGGGCAAAAAAGCCGGTTGGGCAACTTTTACATGTGATGCTTTAAAAGGTGCCGTTGCCGTTATTTTGGCAAGATTTTTTGCACCGGAAGTCGTGTGGCTGCCTATTGCTTGCGGTTTTATGGCAATTTGCGCACACATGTGGACTGTATTCCTTAAATTTCGCGGAGGTAAAGGTGTTGCGACATCGGCCGGAGTCTTTGGAGCATTACTGCCGATACCGACACTTATTGCATTTTTATCTTTCATACTTGTTGTATGGAGAACAGGCCGTATTTCCCCGGGATCAATTCTGGCTTGTATAGTTTTACCTCTTGCCGCTTGGCTTACTGGGGCAAGTTTACCTTACATAATTTTTTGTGTAATTGTTGCGGCAATAGTTATCTATAAACACATTCCGAATATTAAAAGAATGCTTGAACATAAAGAACTTAATTTTGAGGACGGCTCTAAGAAAAATGTTAAATAAAGTTACTGTTTTGGGTGCAGGTGTTTGGGGCAGTGTAATCGCAAGGCATATGCATAACTTAGGTATGCAAGTAAGCGTTTGGGAATACTCAAAAGATTTACTTGATACCATTAAAGCTAACAGCGGGGCACACCCTAATATCCCAAATTTTAAATTTGATAATACTTACATTTTAACTAATGATTTAAAAACTGCAGTTGAAGGTGCAGATTTGCTTGTTTTTGTGTTTTCTTCGAAAGCAGTACGAAGTGTGTGCCAACAATTAAAAACCATTTTAAACGGTAAAGCTGTGCCTGTTTTAAATGCTACTAAAGGGCTTGAAGACAAAACATTTAAGACAATGAGCGAAATTATTGAAGAGGAACTACCTTTCCTTAAAAATAAGGTAGTAGCTTTCAGCGGGCCTAGTTTTGCTTTAGAAGTGGCAAAAGGCATTCCTACCAAAATCACTTTAGCAGGTTACGATGAAGATTTATTAAAAGAATTACAAAATAAACTTACAAAAAAACCGCTTTGTTTTGAACTTTCTAAAGACAGACGCGGTGCAGAATACGGTGGCGCAATCAAAAATGTCGTTGCTATCGGTTGTGGTATTTTGGACGGTATCGGTGAAGGAGCAAACACAAAAGCCGCCCTTTTAACCGAGGCCATGCAAGAAATGAGCAAAATAATGTTAAGCCAAGGTTGCACACTTTATACCGTTTATAGCTTATGCGGTTTGGGTGATGCTATTCTAACGGGAATGTCCGCCATTTCCAGGAACCGTAGGCTAGGTGAAAAACTCGGTCAAGGTTTAGATTTGGAAGAAGCAAAAAAACAAGTTGGTACTATCGCGGAAGGTTTAAATTCCGTACAAAGTGTTCAAGATATTATCAACAAAAACAATTTAAATTGCCCGGTAATAAATGCTATTTGGGAAATAGTAGTACAAGGTAAACCTGCAAATACTTTACTTAAAGCACTTGGTTTTAAAGATGAATAAAGAAGAGTTGATTAAAGAACTTTCCAATTATTTATTTGATAAACAGCAAGCTAAGATTGCCGTCGATAGGACACTTGAAATAATCAAAGAAAATTTGCAAAAAGGCGAAAAGGTGGTGCTTTCGAACTTCGGTACTTTTAAAATCAGACAAAGTGCACCGCTTGTTTTAAAAAACCCAAAAGGGCAAATCGTAGAAGTTCCGTCAAAAAAGCGTGTAAAATTTAAACCGTCTGAAAATATTTTAAAATGACTTTAGAAGAATTAACAAAAAAAGATTTTTTTACCATAGGCGAAGTGGCCCGCATTTGCAGTGTGCCTGAATATACAATCAGATATTGGGAGAAGAATTTTACTGCTTTAAACCCTATTAAAAAAGCATCACACCACCGCAGATATACAAAAACTGATGTAGAAGTTGTATTGCAAATTAAAGAGTTAATTTATAAACACAAAATGACCGTTGCCGGTGCAAAAAAACATTTAAACCGTTTCTTTTCCGTCGGTGGAAATAAAGAAGATCCAAATTTTTACAGCGCGAAAAATTTAAAATTTCTAAAAGAAATAAGAGAAACCCTTTCACAAATCCTAAAAGAATGCTAAAATATATATAGGCACCTATTTTGGGTACCTAAAATCAGGTAGTTATTTCGGGGAATGGCTTAGTGGTATAGCGCTCGCTTGGGGTGCGAGAGGTCCCGAGTTCGATTCTCGGTTCCCCGATTTTTACTTTCCCTTACAAACAATTTTTACGGGGCGTAGCGCAGTTGGTAGCGCGCACGGTTCGGGACCGTGAGGTCGTGGGTTCGAATCCCGCCGCCCCGATTTTACAAACAATAAACCGCATTAAGCGGTTTTTTTTGTTCGTGAAATTTTGGTTAGAAGCGACATAAACTGCTTTATGTCACATCGGGATTTGAAGCCCGGAGCATTTTTGTCAGAAAAATGACGAAAGGGGAATCCCTCCCTATTTTCTTTACTTAATTACTTATATTTGATACTATATTGATATAAGTTTATATACGGAGATTTTATGTCATTACTCAAAAAAACTACTGTTTGGGTGCAAGAACAAATAATAACACCGGAACAAAAAGAAAAGATTTTAGCATTTGAACGTTCATCGGGTAATCATACCTTTTGGAACACGGCTTTTATAATAGCGGGTGTTTTGATAGGCCTTGGAATCTGCTTATTAATAGCGGCGAATTGGTCTGTTTTACCTCCGGCAGCGAAATTGACCGGGGATTTTATATTATTCGGTGCTTTAATTTATGCTCTTTATTGGAGCATTCAAACCGAGCATAAAGGCTTAAAAGAATTATTTGCGATTATGACCTTTTTAATAGTAGGCGGAACAATAGGATTGATAGCGCAAATATTTCAATTATCCGGCGGATGGAATAATTTTGCACTTACTTGGGCATTGCTCGGATTACCGTTTATTATATTAAGCCGTTCTACATTTTTAAATATAGTATGGTTACTTTTGCTTTCCAGCATGTTTGATGGAAGGTATTTAAGCAAAATACTTAATTATATCGTAGGTAAATTTACTATAAATACAGTGGTTAATATCATTATTTTATATGTAATTTACTTCGGTATTACCAAAATACAAGATAAAACAGATCAATATACCATCTTACCCAAAACAATCGGCAAATTATTAATTTGGGGCATATATATTTTAGTCGTATATATAGGATGCAGATGGGGATTGATATCCTCATATAATTTACATACATTTGGCGCTTATTTCGTAGTTTTCGGTTTTTTGGGATTTCGCATGTATATGGCGACAAGAGAACAAAATATTTCCTCATTTAAAAGAAATGCTATCTTAGCGGAAATTTATATTTTTGCTATTTTTGCTTCTAAAATGGGTAATTTATGGGTATCAGGTTGGGGCTTTATTTTCGGCGGTTTATTCATCTTGGCTTTTGTTTTTGCATTACGCAAGACTACCCGTTATATTAAACAAATGGAGATTTTTAAATGAAAAAGAATATATTGATAGCCTTTATATCTTTACCGTTTATATGTTTGCTCGGATGGGTTGTTTTCCTCACTGTAATAAAAAACACTGGCGCAGATGTTACCTTGAGCATAACAGGATACGATCCTAGGGACTTACTCTCTGGCCATTATATTGCTTATCAAATTGATTGGGATAATAGCGATTGCACTCAATTCGCTAACAATATTTGCCCTAAAGATAAATTCTGTAAAGAGGGCCACTGGGGCAGGGAATGCCGTTTTTATATACCCGAATATCAAGCAAAGAATTTAGACAATCTTTTTGCGAACAGATTTCAAAATAATTTGAAATTTGAAGTGGTTTATTCTTATAATGAAAATCAAACACCAATAGCAAAAGAACTTTTAATTAATGGAAAAGATTGGCAAGAATATATGCGTCATAAAAAGTTATAATATATTACAGAGGTCAAAATGCAAGCAAATAATTTTTTAGACAGAGTTAAAATTTATGTCAAAGCCGGAAAGGGCGGTGACGGTTGTTTGTCATTTAGACGCGAAAAATTTATTGCTTACGGCGGTCCAAACGGCGGTAATGGTGGCAAAGGCGGCGATATTATTTTGCAAGCCGAGCCTAACCTTACTACCTTACAAGAACTTGCTTGCAATCCGCATATTGAAGCTGCAAACGGTGAAAAGGGTGGCACTTATAATAAAACCGGCCTTAACGGGGAAGATAAAATTGTTTTAGTTCCGCTTGGAACAGTTATTAAACTTAACGGTGAAACTGTCGCAGATTTAACTAAACCTTATCAAAAAGTTATTGTCGCGCGTGGCGGGCGTGGCGGACGCGGAAACCAAAGTTTTAAGACAAAAAATAATACAGCACCGCGTATTGCCGAAATCGGTCAAAAAGGCGAAGAATTAACTTTAATTTTGGAACTTAAGGTCTTGGCGGATGTTGGTTTAGTCGGCTTACCGAACGCAGGTAAAAGCACATTTCTAACTGCCGTTACCGCTGCACGCCCTAAAATTGCAAATTACCCTTTTACAACTTTAAATCCGAATTTGGGTATTTGTCAGCATAAAAATACAAGTTTTATTATTGCAGATATTCCGGGTATTATTGAAGGTGCAAGTGAGGGTAAAGGCCTTGGGCATCAATTTTTAAAACATATTGAGAGAACACGTGTTTTGGTGCATCTTGTTGACCCAAGCGGTTTTGAAAATTTTACCCCCCTTCAAACAGTAAAAACCATTAGTGATGAACTAAAAAATTTTGATAAAAAACTGGCAAAAAAACCGCGCATAATTGTTGTAAACAAAGCAGATTTAGAAGGATCTGAAAAAGTCTTTAAACAAATTGAAAAGAAATTTTCAAAAAAATATCCTGTATTTTTAATTTCCGCCGCAGCAAGGAAAGGGCTTGCTAAAGTGCTTGATGAAATTGTTAAAACACTTATGCAAAACCCCATTAAATTTGAAAAACCGAAACAGGAAAAAACTTTAACCTTAAAAGTTGAACCGTTTTTTACCGTTGAAAAACTTGATGAGAACCGTTTTCAAATATCCGGTAAAAAAGCGGAAGATTTTATTTCCATGACAAACTTTTCCCAACCGCAAGCGGTACAACGCTTATGGGGAATTTTCAAAAAAGTAGGGCTTGAAAAGGAACTTCTAAAGCAAGGTATTCAAGACGGTGATATTATCGTAGCCTGCGGTAAAGAATTTGAGTGGAGCGGTGCTGAATTCAGCGGTGAAGTTTCTGCTTTGCCGGAACGCCTTGGCGGTTATAAGCGCCGTGCTACAAAACAAGAACGCCTTGAAAAACGTCGTTCAAGGCGTCAGCAAAAATTTGATTTGTAGATTTACAACAATATAGATGTTATCCTAGAAAATAGGGTAATAGTCATTCACTTTTAATCTATCGGTTAAAGAAGAACAAACTTTTTCCCCATCACTATTGGTAAAACGACATCTAATAAATCTCTCTCCATAAAAACCTATTAAATCATATCCTTTATTTGATTCAGCGCCGTTTACACCAATTCTAGTGGCTACGACGCTGTTGTCATCGGAATTCATCTGATAAGTAAAATATTCTGTACTGAAACTATTTTGTGCAGAATTAAAATCGGAAATAGCCGGTCTAAAATCATTGATATCACGGAAATCTGCGCCATAAACTTCATAGTTAACAAAGTGTTTCTGTTGTGCTGCTTGAATTGCACCAATCATATGTACGGCCTCGCTGGCACGAGCGCGTTCTATAGAACTGACAAATGACGGATAAACCAATGCTGCAAATGTAGCAATAATAATAACAACTACCATAAGTTCCATTAATGTAAAACCTTTTTTATTCATATTAACCTCTCTTTTTTAATTTTCCTAAATCAGCCGTTTTAAACAAAACCGTTTTAACTTTTAAAAGCAAGGCAAGGCGGTTTTGTTTAATTTTTGCATCATTTACATTTACCATTATTTTAGCAAAAAAATCTTCCAAAGGTTGTTTTAATACGGAAAGATTTTTAAGTTCCATAGCAAAATCTTGTGCTTTGGGTAAATTATCAACTGCTTTATTTAAGGCAATTTCTTCTTGCTCTTTAAGCAAAGATGGATCTAAATCAGGTAAATTTTGAGATGCTTGCTTTAAAATATTTGTAACGCGTTTGGCCGATTCGGCGACAGCTTGCAAAGTTTCACTCTTAAGTTGTTCGGCCAAAATTCCGGCATTCACTAAAACGATATTCAGCGGTGCGTCAAAATTTTTGACTGCTGAAATAATATCTTCAGGTATTTGTTTTTCCTCTAAAATATTTTGAAGCCTCTGCCATAAAAATTCCGGCAGTTGTGCGAGTTGATTATTTTCGTTTTCCGGTAAATTTTTTGAAGCAAGTTCAATCAATTTATTAATACTTAAAGACCAATTGTTGGCAAGAACAATCCTGACTGCGCCCATAGCCTGACGGCGCAAAGCAAAAGGATCTTGGCTTCCGCTTGGCACTTGTCCTGCTTTAAAATTCGCTGCCAAAGTATCAAGTTTGCCCGCTAAACTTACCAAAGAACCGACTTTTGTTTTCGGCAAATCAGAAGACGCGGACAAAGGCAAATAAAATTCTTCCAAAGCAGTGCTTACATCAGGTGCACGGCCTTCTTTCTGTGCATAAACACCGCCCATGTAGCCTTGTAAATCGGTAAATTCATATACAACTGAACTTGCCAAATCTGCATAAGCATAACCGGCAGCTTGTTTCGCATTTTCGGTTTCGGATGGAGTAAAATTTAATAGTTTTGCCAAAGCCGCTGTTAATTCCGTAATGCGCTTTGTTTTATCTTCCATTGTGCCCATACCGTCAATAAAATTGATGTTTTTAAGTTTACTGCGCATATTATCAAGGCCGAGTTTAAGGTCATTTTCAAAAAAGAAAACAGCATCTGTTAAACGTGCAGTCATAACATTTTTGAAACCGGTTTTAACTTCTTCTTGATTAACAGAAACGCCATCCCTAACGGCTATAAAATGCGGTTGCAATTCACCCTTTTTATCTACGACAGGGAACATTTTGATTTGTGTTTTCAAAACTGTTGTTAAAAGTTTTTTAGGGAGTTTCATGAAACTTAAAGCCATATCACCTGCAAGAGCAATAGGATGTTCCGTGAAATTAACAGTTTCGTCTATTAAATCTTGATCTAAATCTGCCTGATAACCCAGGAGTTTCGTGCACCCTTCAATGCTTCTTAAAAGTGCTTTTTCACGTTCTTTAAGGTCAACGAGTATCGGATGAATTTGATTTTTTAAAGCATCTTTATAGCTTTCCGGGTTTTTAATTATTATCGGTGTTTGTTTAAAAGAACTTAAACCGTATGCCTTATTTGAAGATTTAACACCGGCGATTTCAAACTTAATAATTTTAGTACCATACAAAGCAATGATACTTCTTATAGGGCGGGCAAAGCGGAAACCTGAATCTTCCCACACCATATTTTTTGCAAAATTCAAACTTTTGATAAGTTCCGGAAAAATGGTTGCAAGAAGTTTTTCCGTTTTAACACCTTTTATCTTTATATCTGCATATATAAATGGGCCTTTTTCGGTTTCCTTTACAACTAACTGTTCGGCTTTAATGCCGTTTTTGGCGGCAAAACCTAAGGCTTGGGGTGTAAATTTACCGTCGGCACCTTTCAATAATTTGGCCGGTGGGCCTTTGACTTCTTTTGAAATATCTTCACTGACTTCAGCTAAATCTTTGATTTCAAGAACTAATTTTTTATAAGTACCGTAAGTTTCCAAAGTTTTATAATTTAAACGGTTTTCCGATAAAATATTGATTGCGTTTTCTTTAAGTTGTTCTAAAGCAGGCCTCAAAAAACGTGCAGGCAAATGTTCTGTCCCTATTTGTAAAAGTGCGTTCATTTGGTGGCCTCCTTTTCTTCGTGTTGTTTAATATACTCACCGGCACAAAGTTTTGCCAAGTGGCGAATTTTAGCAATAATATTTGTTCTGTCACTAACGGAAATTGCACCGCGTGCTTCAAGCGTATTGAAATAATGCGAAACGCGCATAGCACAATCATAAGCAGGTAAATATAAACCTTTTTTGCAAAGAGTGCGGCATTCTTCATCATTTTCTTCTACATATCTGCGAAGATTTGCGACATTTGCTTCCTCAAAATTATAATGAGAGAATTGCCTTTCGCTTTCTTTTACCATTTCGCCGTAAGTTGTGGTATCGTTCCACATAATATCAAAAATTGTATCTTTCTTTTGGGAATACATTGCAAGACGTTCAAGCCCGTAAGTTATTTCAACTGTAATTGGTTTTAAGTTATAACCGGCCATAATTTGGAAATAAGTAAACTGTGTAATTTCCATACCGTCAAGCCAAATTTCCCAACCTACACCTGATGCACCGAGCGTAGGGGATTGCCAATCATCTTCAATCCAGCGAACATCATGAATTTCAGGGTCAAGCCCGATTGCTTTTAAAGAATTTAAATAAAGCTGTTGAATATTTGCAGGTGAAGGTTTTAAAATTACCTGGAATTGATAATATTTGCCTAGCCTGTTTGGGTTTTCCCCATATCTACCATCGGCCGGGCGGCGGCATGGTTCAACATAACAGACACTGGTCGGTTTCGGCGTAAGAGAACCGAAAAATGTAAAAGGGTTAAAAGTACCTGCACCCTTTTCCAAATCATATGGTTGTACAACAATGCAACCTTGCTTTTTCCAATATACTTGGAGATTGTGAATTATGTCCTGAAAGTTCATACTTACATTATATAATTTTAGGAGAGGAAATTTGCAGTCCCTATTTTTTAGTGTATTTCTCAAAAAGTTTAATAATTGCTTGATTATTATTTTGCATAGCATAATCAAAAGGAGTATAACCTTTATCATCTATACATAGTGGGTTTGCTTTAAACCCTAACAAAATATCGCATGCAGATACATTACCTACTGCTACTGCTAAATGTAAAAGAGTAAAACCATCTGATAACTTTTGATTAGATAAAGCTTCCCAATGAGTTTTATTTTTACCCATAATTTGTATAATTTTCCAATCATTCCCATCTAAAATAGCACATGCCAATGGGGTAGAACGGATTTTAAAAAGCATTTCTCGAGAAAAAATTTTATCAGCAACTTTCCAATAACCTTTATGTGTTTTGGCCCATAACCAACTAATAAATGTTATAGCCCCTACAATGACTCCAACCAATCCAAGCATGAATATTTCTTTTGGGAGAGGAATACCTGTCTTTTGCAAAAACGGCCCTATATGGTTTATACAATAACCAAACCCCAAAATGCACCCTACAAAGAATGCACCTGCAACAATTCCCCAAAACAACAATAGAAGTGTATCTTTAAGTTTATTCATATATTTACCTTATAGTTTATACTTACTGTTACGTTTCGTTATTATAACAATTTATAATAGTTTGTCTTTATATAATAAAAAATGCCGAGGGACAGGATCGAACTGTCGACACCTGGTTTTTCAGACCAGTGCTCTACCACTGAGCTACCTCGGCAAGTGAATTATCACTATATATATGATACAAAATTATTGAACGCCTTGCAAATTTTATAATAAAAATCCCCCTGCAAATAGTGTAAATGATTACTAAAACAGGGGGAAAGATTTTTATTTTAAGTTGTTAAGTGTTTCTAAAATATCAGCGACATGATCCGGGGAATAACCGCGCCATGTCTCAACTGCTTTACCATCCTTAAATAGCATAATTGTCGGGAAACCTCTGACACCTTGCTCTTGCATCAACTCACTTGCATTATAATAAATTTGAATATTTTTTGTTGCTTTAACGGGATCCAAATTTTTAAGGTTTGAAGAACTTCCATCCATAAAAGCAATTATTACATCTGCTTGGGTAGAAGGAACTTTGCCTGCGAGTTCGTCCATATAAGGGACCATTTTTTTACACCAACCGCAAAACCCGGCCATAAATGCCACT
Organism: Elusimicrobiaceae bacterium; assembly: GCA_016281355.1. Taxonomy (GTDB): domain Bacteria; phylum Elusimicrobiota; class Elusimicrobia; order Elusimicrobiales; family Elusimicrobiaceae; genus Proelusimicrobium. The sequence goes on from JAEEIL010000032.1 coordinate 96,089, forward strand.
ACAACGGGTTTTTGATTGATATTTTCAGTAAAATTGTAACTGTCCCCTTTTAAACCGGGCAAGACATAGCCTTGCACGTTCTGCACCGCTTGGTTTCCTTCTTGCGATGCAGGTTTTGCAACTTGATCGCAAGCTGCAAAAGAAAGTACTGCCAATGTTAATATTAATATTCTTTTCATAATTAAATTATATCTTATTTAAGTCAAAAATAATTAACCGGCAAACAATAAGTTAAATTTATATTTGATTTTGGCTTTAAAAATTGTAATATATACTGGTAGTTAGTTAAAGGAGGATGTTCATGAAAAAGTTATTAATGCTTGTTGCATTAGTTGCCACATTAGGCGTTTATGCAGCTGCTGAATCACCAATCAAATTGTCCTTATATGACAATATTGCTTGGCCCAACACAAACAATACCAATATCGTTTTAGGTCTTGTTGATAACAACACACCAACCGTTAAAGGTGTTTCTTTAGCAATCGGTTCTTCAAGAGTTGATGATCTTACTGGGTTGTCTTTTGCTTATTTCTATGCAAGATCAAATGATTTAACCGGTGTACAAGTAGGTTTATATAACGTAACCCACAATGCAACCGGCGTAGTTTGGGGCCTTGTTAACCACAACAAAAGAGCTTTCACCGGTGCACAACTTGGTTTAGTAAACCTTGCAAATAATATGAAAGGTCTCCAATGGGGCTTTTATAACCAAGCAGAAACCTTAACCGGTTTACAACTCGGTTTTGTAAACTATATCAACAGAATCGATAAAGGTTTACAAATCGGTTTAGTTAACATCATTGAAAACAATGGTTGGTTACCAATCATGGTTATCGTTAACGGCAGATTCTAGTCTTTAAAGACTTTTAAAAAGGCCTGCTTAATGCAGGCCTTTTTTATTATACTTTTTGTACAAAAAATTGTAACATATATGTATATTTAAAGGAGGATGTACATGAAAAAGTTATTAATGCTTACCGCATTAGTTGCTGCTTTTGCAGTGAATGCAGCAGCAGAGTCCCCAATCAAATTATCTTTATATGATAATATTGCTTGGCCCAAAACAAATAATACTAATATCGTATTAGGTCTTATTGACAGCAATACCCCCACCGTTAAAGGTGTTGCTTTAACCATCGGTTCTACAAGAGTTGATGACCTTACCGGTTTATCTTGGGCTTGGATTTATACAAGAACAAACCATTTGGCCGGTGTGCAATGGGGCGGTTTATACCACGTAACAAATGATGCTACCGGTGTTACCGGCGGTCTTGTTAACCATAACAAAGGTAATTTAACCGGTGTACAATTTGGTTTTGTAAACATCGCAAAAAATTTTACCGGTGTAGAATGGGGCGCAGTAAATGTCGCTAAAGATTTTACCGGTGCTCAATTAGGTCTTGTTAACGTTGCCAATAACGTTAAAGGTGCTCAATTAGGCTATTTATTTAACTATGCAGAAAATTTAACAGGCTTGCAACTTGCTCTTGTTAACTACACAAAACGCATTGATAAAGGTTTACAAATCGGTTTAGTTAACATCATTAACAATAACGGTTGGTTACCAATCATGGTTATCGTTAACGGCAGATTCTAGTCTTTAAAGACTTTTAAAAAGGCCTGCATTAAGCAGGCCTTTTTTATTTAAAAATATTTTTCAAGAAATTTAGAAATCTCTTGTAGGTATTTGGGGCCGGCAATTTCGTGGCAACGGGTATGCCCGGCACCTTCTACAAGCCAAAGTTCCTTTGTGGTTTTAATGTTATCAAAAACACGCAAAGCCCTTTTGTAAGAAACCAAATGGTCATTTTTACCGTGTATTTGTAAAACAGGGCACTTAATTAAAGGTGCGGAAGTTTTGGGGGATAGATCTTCAAGCCCCGTCCTAAATTTTAATCTTTTAAAGCGTAAGAAAATATAAACAATAGGGTAATAAGGCAAGGTATGATGATTCCATGCCCACTTGCGAACTACTCTTTTATAAGAGTAGAAGCAAGCCTCTAAAATTACTGCTTTAATTGCTTTATCTGTGGCAGCAATATAAGAAGCAACCGAAGCACCTAAACTTATGCCATATAGAGCAATCTCTTTACATTGATTAGGTTTGTTTTTACGGAGATATTCCAAGGCGGCTAGCGCATCAAGATGTTCCCTCATCCCTTGGGCACTTTTACCGGTACTTTCCCCCATACCGCGAAAATCAAAATAAAATAAATTATATTTTTTGGCTAAGTTTATAGTTTGCGGAAGTATTTGGCTTTTATCCATTTCAAAACCATGCATTAAGACAAGCGTTTTGCTTGAGCTGGAACAAGGTATAAACCAGCCTTTTAAATCTATGCCATCTGAGTTTTGGAAAGTTATATTTTCCGCTTCAAAACCGAGGTCTTTCGGATAAATCCTTAAAGGAGGCTGATGCCAATTAAGCGCCTTATAAAGTTTAACACAAAAAGCCATTATAATTAAAGCAATTAAAACAATAATTACCGTCATATTTAAATTATACAATATAAAAACACCCCCACAAAAGTAGGGGTGTTTTAAAAATAATAATTATTTTTGATTTTGCTTTTTAAAATCAATAACCACTAAAGGTCTTTTTTGACTGCTGCCGATTGTGCCTTCTTCGGACTTTTTTAAAGCTTCAGGCCAAAAGCCCTGCATCTTTAAAATAAGTTCGGCAACTTCCCTAAAAGCACCTTTACCGCCGTCAACTTGCGTAATATAATCAGCCTCACTTTTAACTTCAGGTACAGCATTGTTAACCGCACAAGCAAGGCCAACATATTTTAAAGCGGGCATATCAATAAGATCATCACCGATATAGGCAATTTCTTCCGCTTTTAAATTACAACGCGCCATTAAATCTTTTAATGCCGGCAATTTATCTAAATAATTATAGTAGAGAAAATCTAAGCCAAGCGTGCTTGCCCTATGCTCTGTTGCCGGGGCATTGCCACCTGTAATAATACCGGTTTTGAAACCGAAATCACGAAGCAAAATAAAGCCTATGCCGTCATAAGCACAGAATTTTTTAACTTCCGCAATTTTGCCTGCAGGTGTGCTGAAAAAGTTCATTGTGGCATCTGTTAAAACGCCGTCAACATCAGTAATAACTGCTTTTATTTTTTTAATTTTATCAGCTAATGTATTCATATTTATATTATAGCAATTATGATGCCCCAAAATTTATATAATATATTTATGAAGAAATTTTTAATACCGGCCTTGATACTCTGTTTAATATCTTGTGCCCCTAAATCTTATATAAGCAAGACTTATAACTTTAATAACATGAAACGTATAGGTGTTTTACCTTTTAGTTCTCCGACACCTACCTTTTCCGGTGCGGAAAATTTATTTACAAAATACCTTATAAAATACGGTTATACAGTTGTAGAACGTGCGCAACTTGAAAGAATTTTAGAAGAACAAGATTTAACCGAAAATTATTTATCCCCCAATGTCACGCGCCAAATAGGTAAAATTTTGGGCGTTGATGTTTTGTTGATTGGGGAAATAACTTCTTATTTGCCTGAGCAAAAAACAATGCTATATAGGGTAACAAAAAGCACCTCATCCACCCCCGTTTATAATACACATGTAAGCAAAGGTCAAAACGGTGAATTAAAATATAAACAAACCTATGGCGGCCAAGATTATAGGCAGAATAAAGAAGTTATGGCAACGGAACATACTATTTATGCCCAAGTCGGCGTAGTAGCAAAAATGCTCGATGTAAATACCGCTGAAGTTATCTGGGTAGGCGATGATACCCAAGAAGGAATAAGCGGCCTTGATGCTTTAGATTCCAGCGCAAAAGGCATAATAAAAAGTTTTGATAAACAAGTAAGGCTATCGCAAAGGAAATCCCTATGATAAATCACCAAGATATAGAAATAGAAAGTTCAAACTCTTTCTTTTGGGGTATTGTGTGTATTTGTATAATTTTGGCTTTGGTTTTCATCATAAAACAAAAAGACGGTGTGCAAGTTAATACAAAAACTGTACAGTCTTTTGTTTTAAAAGAATCAAAGCAACAGGTAAGCCCTATGAAGAAGTATTTCCCGGCGCCTTATTCAGTTAAAGATATTGCAGCAGAATAAAGAGGAATTATGATAGATATTAAATTTATAACCGATAATTTCGAAGAAACTAAAAAACGTTTAGCATCAAGAAATGCAAAACTTGCGGAAAGCGCACAAAAAGTTTATGACTTGCAAAGTGAATATAAAAAAGCCTTGCAGGAACTTGAAACAGAACGCTCAAAAAGAAATGAAATTTCTAAAAAAATAGGCATGATCCGCGCCAAAGAAGGCCCGGAAGCCGCCGCTACCGCTTTAAAAGAAGCAAATGCCTTAAAAGAAAGCATGCAAGCACTTGAAGAAAAAACAACCGCTTTAAAAGCACAAGTCGAAGAAATTATGCTTACTATTCCTAATTTGCCGGATACCAGCGTACCCGTAGGAGCGGATGAAAAAGCAAATGTGGTAGTTAAAGAAAACACTTTACCCATACCGCAATTTAATTTTAAAGTTAAAGACCATCATGAAATAGGTGAAAATCTCGGTATTTTAGATTTTGAGACAGCGTCAAAACTCTCCGGCAGCCGTTTTGCTTTGCTTTGCGGGCAAGGCAGCCGCTTGGAACGCAGTTTAATCAACTTTATGATAGACCTTCACACCAAAAACGGTTATACAGAATTTATGCCCCCTGCTATTGTTAACGCGGAAGTTTTATACGGTACAGGCCAATTACCGAAATTTAAAGAAGATATGTACCATATCGAAGGTGAGGAAGACCAATACTTAATTTCCACCGCCGAAATTCCTTTAACAAATATGTACCGCGGTCAAGTATTGAAAGATACTGATTTACCGAAAGCCTTTTGTGCTTATACTCCATGCTTTAGAAAAGAGGCCGGCTCTTACGGTAAAGACACACGCGGTTTAATAAGAAACCATCAATTTAATAAAGTGGAACTTGTTTGGCTTGCAAAGCCGGAAGAAAGCATGGATGTCTTAGAAAAAATGACACAAGAGGCCGAACTCGTTTTAAAAACACTAGGTTTACCTTACCGCCGCGTTTTACTTTCAAGCGGGGATATGGGTTTTAGTTCTTCAAAAACTTATGATTTGGAAGTTTGGTTTCCATCACAAAACTGCTTTAGGGAAATTTCAAGTTGTTCAAACTGCTTGGACTTCCAGGCACGCCGCATGAATTTGCGCTACAAAAGAGAAGGTCAAAAAGGTACTGCTTATGTTCATACTTTAAACGGCAGCGGGGTGGCTGTCGGGCGAACATTTGCGGCAATTCTTGAAAATTACCAAAATGAAGACGGTTCTGTAACCATCCCGCCTGCTTTGAGGCCTTATTTCGGAAGTGAAAAAATTGAAAAAGTTAAATAAACTCTTTGCTATCTTCGCTTTTAGCTTTCTAAGTTTAAATGCACTTGCTTGGGACAAAGTAAACCCTTCTATTTTAGCACACGCCGATAAAGGTGTTGATGCTATTTATAATCTTGACCTTAATACTGCAAGAACGGAACTTTCTGCTTTACTTAAAGAACACCCCAATTATCCGCTTGGGCTTTTCGGTAAAGTTATGATTGAGTGGGCGCGCTATGAATATGAATTTGAGAAGAGCAATGTCGAACAAGCAAAAGTTTTTGAAGAGATGATAAATTCTTCAATAACAGGCATTGAAACATGGCTCAAACAAAATGGGGATGAAGCACAAGCCTATCTCGCACTTGGCGGAATTTACGGTGTAAAAGCACGGTTTTTACTTGCCAACCATAATTATGTACGTGCTTATTTTACGGGTAAAAAAGGCTTAAAATATATGAACAAAGCCGTGGAACTTGACCCGGAAATGTATGATGCATATCTTGGCAAGGCCATTTATGAATATTATGCCGGCACTTTACCTGCCGTAGTACGAGTACTTGCTAAACTTGTAATAAGCGGAAACGCCGAACAAGGTATATATTACCTTAACTTAATTAAAGATAAAGGCAGATATTCTGCAAATACCGCAAAACTTTTGTTAGTAGAAATTGCAATCCAAAATAAAAAATATTCTAACCCGGCACTTGCGGAACAGTATATCAAAGAAATTATTGCAAAATATCCGCAAAACCCGTTATTTAGATTTGTCGCAATAATTGCGGCATATCAAAATAAAAATTATGAGTATGTAAGGCAAGGTGCTAACGATTTTTTAAACAAAATCGGCACAGAACCTTTTTATAAAGAAATTTATATCGCTCGTTCTTACACTGCCCTTGCAAGTGCTGATATGCAAGAAGGCAAATATCAAGACGCTATAAAGGTTTTACAGCAAAGCATTGAAGCCACTAAACGCCAGGAAATGAGCCGTTGGCAACTTTGGAATATCTTCCGTTTAGCACAATGTTATGACGCTTTAGGCCAACGCGAAAAGGCTTTACAAATCTACAAAAGCATTAAAGATTATAAAGAAGATTGGGATATTTATGATGAAGCAAAAAAATATCTTAAAACCCCATTCATTGCCGGCACCGATATTGGCTTAATGAGCCCACCGTAAAATAATTTATCATAATATTTTAACTCCATAAAGACCCAAGTAAAAATAGGCCTTTTAGCCCTTGTTTTTAGTTATTTTAAGGGTTATACTAAAACTAACAGGTGAAATTTATGAAAAAATTAATATTTTGTTTATTTGGTTTTATTGTTTTAATTAATTTTCCTTTACAAGCAATGGAAATAGATATGTCTATGTTAAATGATATGTCGAAAAATATATCAAAAGAAATACATCTTCATACAATAGTGGGCTTCGATGACAGAGAAGAAATTACCGGCAAAGCAACCGGACCGGAAAAAGCGGTAATCGTAATTGATATAGTTTCAAATGACGGACATAGTTATATCTGTTCCGGTTCTATAATAGGGTATAAGACGGTATTAACTGCGGCCCATTGTTTAATTGATGATAGAGGTAAGTACGCAAAAGAAATAAAAGTCTATGCCACAGGCATGCCGGCGAAAGAAGAAAAACCAAAGGGTCTCACTCCCGCTTCTAATGACAATGAAGAGCCAAACAATTATAAGGAAGAATTGGTAAAAAAAGTTAGGAAAGGTTGGGAAGGAGCATTTCCAGATGGGTCTAAATTCCCTAATGCAAAAGCAAAATCATTATGGGTCCCGGATAAATATAAGAAAGGTATCCATAATAACGATGAAACAGAGAAGCAAGATAATGATTATGGCATTATATTCCTTGATTCCGAACTAGGTAAAGATATAGGCCAAGTATTAGGGTTAAAAGTTCTATCAGAGGTGCAATTTTTCAATATCGATATTGTAGTAATAGGTCGTGGCTATGATAAATCTAATTATTCTTTATGGAAATCACCGGGGCATATCAAAAAAGATGATGTTTTATTTTTTATGAACATGGTCTTTTTTGACGCAGACGTAATGGAAGGAAACAGTGGGGGCCCCATATTTAAGAAAAACGACCCCAAAAACATTATTGCTTTGGCTACTGGGGAACTACCTGCTAATTGTTATGATTGTTCACCTAATGTCGGTCTACCAATTAGACAAGAAATCGTAAACAATGTTAACAGAGCAAAGAAAGGTGAATTAAAAACGTATAATTTACTAGATACCGATTAAACTTCCGTTACATCTTTTCTGCTTCACCGTCTTATTTGGCTTAATGAGCCCACCATAAAAATAGAATTTCACATATAAAAAACGCTTGTATAAAACACAAGCGTTTTTTGCTTTAAATATTGTCAATACTTGTTTATTTATATAAGGGTACAAGTATTCATAGTATCACAATACCCCCAACCTTGATCTTGTAATAACCCACAAATATAACGGCCGACCTCTGTTTCTCTAGTAATACAGCCACGAACGGTTTGCACTTTAAGAGGGTCCCCTTCAAGTTTTATTTGTGTTACTAAAAGATATGATCCATTGTTTCTCTCTGCTTCAATTGCAACAAAAGTAGTCTTAGTCAGAGATCCTTCAAGATAATAATTAAAATGGTTGGTAACATATACTTCGTCTTCATCGGCAGGAAACTCCACATCAAGTTCACTAAAAGTAACTTCTTCACCGGAATCATGTTCATATAAAAACCTATGTGCTGAATCTACAAGACTTTTTACAACTGATAGTGCCTCAGATAACCTTGCTTTTTCAACTACTTTCGTATATTGCGGTAAGGCAATAGATGCTAATATTCCTATAATTAAAACGACTACTAATAATTCAAGTAATGTAAAACCCTTTTTCATAAACTCTCCTATTACATCTATTCTACTTTGCCGCCCTCTATTTTATAGCACTTGTCTGCATAATTGGCAGCGTGTATATCATGAGTAACCATCAAAATGGTAGTACCTTCTTCTTTTGCGGTTTGCGCAAAATCTTTAAAGATTTGCTCTTTTCTCTGGGTATCCAAATTCCCGGTCGGTTCATCAGCCAAAAGTATGGTGGGTTTATTTATTAAAGCGCGCGCTAATGCCGCACGTTGCTTTTCCCCCCCACTCAGAGAAGGCGGGAATTTGTTTGCGAGGTGCGAAATACCAAACTTTTCAAGCAAATATTTAGCATATGTTTTAGCTTTTTTATTTGCTATTATTGCAGGCATTAAAATATTTTCCAGAACAGTAAATTCAGGCAGTAAAGCATCGAACTGAAAAACAAAGCCCATATCCAAAAGACGTGTTTTGGCGGCAAGGTTTTCATCAATTTTAGTTAAATCTTTATCTTTAAAAATAATACTGCCGGAAGTGGTTTTATCTAACATTGCAATTAGATTAAGCAAAGTCGTTTTACCTGAACCGGAAGGGCCGATAAAGACGATAAATTTGCCTTGTTCCACGGAAAATGAAACATCTTTTAAAACACAAATTTCATTTTGCGCTTCTTTATAAATTTTTGTTAAATTTTTAATTTCTAAAATATTAGCCATAGCGCACCGCATCAACAGGGTTTATTTTTGATGCCTTATATGCCGGATATAAGGCTGATATAAAACAAACTAAATAACTGCCGAAAATTACTGATAAAATATCAAATGCTTGCAAACAAACAGGGACTTTAGTTAAATAATAAATATCGGCAGGAAGTTGTACGATATTTGTGTTTGCAATTATAAAGCAAAGTATAAAAGCAAGTATCAAACCTAAAACTACGCCGGCAGTAGCAATAAATAAGCCCTCAAGCAAAAAAACATGCCTGATTTTCGCCGGGCTTGCACCAAGAGTACGCAAGATACCGATATCACGCAACTTTTCAGTTCCAAATAAAATTAAATTTGAAGTTATATTTAAAGCCGCAACAATGATGATTAAGAATAAAATTATGAACATAACCGTTTTTTCAAGTTTTAATGCGGCATATAAAGTCTGGTTCATTTGCGCATAAGTTTTAACTGTATATTGATGGCCTATTGTGTTAATAATTTGGGCAGCGACTTCGTCTGCTTTATCAAGGTTCTTTATTTTTACATTTAAACCTGTTACAGCACCTTTTAAGCCAAGAAAATCAGAGGCATTTTGTAAATCAGTATAAACTATTGTATTATCAAATTCATAATAACCTGTTTTTAAAAGACCGGTAACTTTAAAGCGTTTCATTTTAGGAAGCCCACCGGCCAAACCTTGCGGGGAAACCAAAACAACTTCATCATCAATATCCAGCCCCATATTTTCGGCAAGTTCAGTGCCAAGAACAAGCGGCGGAAGCGCGGCATTTTCCCCCGCCTCAAAACTGCCTTCTGTTAATGAAGAAACTAAAGTATTTGTTTTTGCTTCCTGTTCAGCATCAAGCCCGCGAAGTATTACCCCGTGTGAAGATTGTGCATAACTTAAAATTGCTTGCCCGTAAATTGTAGGCGCTGTTGCAACAGCCTGTGGTAATTTTTCAATTTGTTCCTGGACTTTTTGGTATCTGCCTTCCGGCATTTTACCTAAGATCATTATATGTGCCTGTGCACCGATAACATGTTTTTTTATATCGTTTTGAAAGCCTGTCATAACAGCCAAAGTTGTGATTAAAGCAGCAACACCGACTGCCACACCAAGTACGCCGATAAGGGTTGTTATCAAAGAAAACACCCCTTTGCTCTGGCTCATCAAATAACGTTTGGCTACAAAACTTTCAAAACGCATTTTTATTTATTAGCACCGCAACATTTTTTATATTTTTTACCGCTACCGCAAGGGCAAGGATCATTACGGCCCGGCTCTTTTTCCTTTACGACCGGTTTAACAGAACCGAACTCCTGTTCTCTAATCTTTTTTTGATTAGCTTTTGCCCACTTGCGCATGGCAGAAGGTGAGGACATATCCACCCCATCTGCTTCCATCTGCTTTGCTACTTTGATAAAACGCTCCTTTAAAGAAGGATCTTTATCAAGCATGTTTTTTATGGAAGAAGGTAAATTTTTCTTTTCTGCTTCCAAACGCTCTTCAAGAGTCAGTTTCTTCGCAGAGTCTGATGATTTGGAATTTTCTTCTTGCTTTTTCTTACGTTTTAAAAAATCGAACAACATTTTTATATCTCTCCGTCAACAATTTGTTTTACGGTCTTGCGAACCAAGAGGGCTTTTTCCACGAAGTCATCATAAGCAGGTATGATTACACGGCGCGGATGGCCTTCCCAAATTTTTAAAATTTCACGATCAACTTCCAAAGCACGATCCAAAGTTTCAATACGAACAGCGGTATTTTGATAGTATTTAGGATCATTAGGTGGGGACATGTGTATAATGGCATAATAACGTTCAAACTCAGTTTTAACATCTGTACCCATAACTTTAAGGAAATCTTCCGCGCCATAAGGCCAATAAACTGCACCGTCTAAAGAGCCTCTATCACATAAAATTAGTTTAGCAGCAGGATTAATTTCGGTAGCTAGATCTTCAAGTTCCCTGGTACATGTGTAAATAATACGTTGCGCGTGGTAGGTATAGCGTTTACTGGCATCATTTCTGGGAAAACCGCCGCTGTAAACTAAGGTTGCGGCTTCTTTTGCGACTTCGATATCAGTGCCGTATTCCTCTTTCAAAATTGAAAGCATGGTTGTTTTCCCTGAAGCAGGGCCACCTGTTAAGACAATTTTTTTAGTCATAAGCCACCTCTTATTTATTTTCTAAAATTTTATCAAGTAAAGCTTTATACTCTTCTTTTATTTTATTAAATTCTTCACGTTTTTGCGCAGGTATTTCACGCGCTGCAGAACTGCGCTGTTTACTATTTAAAAAGTCAAAGTATTTATTACCTTGCCTAATACGAAAATCCAAATGCGGGCCGGTTGATAAACCTGTACTACCGACATATGCAATAGTTTGGCCTTGCCGGACTTTTACGCCGACGTTTATACCCTTTGCAAAACTTTTTAAATGCCCATAACAAGTAGTGTAATTATTGGGGTGGGCAACTTCCATATAATTACCGAAACCGCCTTTCCAACCCTTGAATTTAACAACACCGTCCGCTACTGTTTCAACAGGTGTACCTACAGGTGCTGCATAGTCTATACCTAAATGCGGACGCCTTATACGCAAAATAGGGTGCATACGCCCTCTGGAAAAACGCGAACTAATACGTACGCCCCTAACGCTAATAGGAGATTTTAAAAACATCTTTTTGGAAAATTTACCGGTTTCGTCATAATATTCATCTTCAAACAAAAATGCATAGTTTTTGCCGGTTGCTTCGCCGCCATAATAAGCAGCCAAAATATTTTCGTTTAAAGTCTTGCCACCTTTTGTATAGTCTTCTTCCCAAATAACGGCGAATTTGTCGCCCACACGCGTTTCGGTATTAAAATCAATTGCCCAAGAGAAGACATCCGTAAAATCTAAAATAAAACCGGGCCTTAAACCTTGTGCTTGCATTGATGTAAATAAATAATCTTTAACTTCTCCGCTTAATTGGCGCTTTCTATTATCGACAGTAATATCCAAAATACCGGCAACAAGTTCACCGTCAACGGAAGTAACAAAATATCTTGAAAAATCTTTTGTAACAACTAGCATTTTAAAGTTATCATTTTCATCCAAGGTAAGTAAATATTTATCGTATTTTGAGACACGACGCATATTTAAAACAGTATCAAGTTTATTAACGATTTTATGGGCATCTTCCTTGCTTAAACCGTCCTCTTGCAAAGATTTTTGCAAAGGCTGGCCTAAATTGCCCGTCGCCTTTTTAAAATAAATTTCTTCCGGGGCATTGGCAATTTCTACTTGTGTACGGTGATTAGATATGAAAAATATCATAAACACCCCCACGGCCAAACACGGGAGCCCCCATATTAAAAATACTTTTAAAAATTGTTTACAATATTCTTTCCACATAGTTAAAAGGGGGCAATTACTTGCCCCCGGTTAAGTTATCTAAAGTTTTTCAAATAGCAGCAAAGTGCAATTGAGTTCATTTTAAGTTTCGGGCTATCAGCGCGAGAGGGTAAAATTACGGGAATTTTCGGCCCGGCTAAGACTGCTGCTGCTTCAGCACCGTCACCAAAGAAGGCAAGTGCTTTGTAAAATGGATTGGCTGCATCCAAATCAGGCAATACTAAAAGATCGGCATTACCTGCAACTTTTGCGCCTTTAATACCCTTTTCTTCTGCGCGTTCTTTGGAAACGGAAATATATAAATCGTAAGGCCCTTCAACTACACAACCGTTAATTTTACCATCTTTATTCATTTGAACTAAAGCTGCTGCATCAACGGTAGAAGGGATTTTTTCATTAACCTTTTCCACAGGGCAGACGATGGCGACTTTCGGTTCTTCCACACCGCATTTATGGAAAATATCTACTGCATTGCCGACAATTTGTGCTTTTTGTTCTAATGTCGGAGCAATTACGACGGCTGAATCTGTTACTGCAAACATTTTGGGATATTTATTTGTTTTAAATAAAACAAAATGAGTTAAAAGTGTGCCTTGCGGAACAAAGCCGAATTCTTTATTTAAAATCGCTTTCATGTAGTATTTTGTATCTACAAGACCTTTTACCAAAAAGTCACCCTTGCCTTCATAAACCATACGGGCCGCAATATTGCACATTTCGGGAACATCTGTGCATTGAATAAATTCAAATTTTTCTTCCGGTAAACCGACTTCACGGACCATTTTTTTAACTACTTCGGTATCACCGATTAAGATACCGTGTGAAATAAGGCCTTTATCATCTGCCATTTTAATGGCTGTTAAGGCTTCTTTATTATTTGCGCCCGGAACTACGACGCGGTTTTCTTGGCCTTTAACAAGGTCAATTAGTTCATCAAAACTGTTGAATTTCATAAGATCTCCTTAAATGTTATTTATATATATTTTAGCAAATTAGAAAAGGGAAGTTTTACCTTATATAACAAAACCCCTGCTTAAAAAACAGGGGCTTTGGTAAAACTTAATTTTTTGTTTATTTGCTCGGCATAATACAAAGGATTAATAAAATAATCCAACCAATAAACGGAATAAGACCTATTAAAAGGAGCCAAGGAGTAAAACCGCCGTCTCTAAGTCTTCTGGCAGCAATACCCAAGCAAGGTAATAATAAGGCAAGCCAATAGATGGTGCCTATTATACTCGCAGTTTTTTCTTTCAAAAACATACTGCAAACAAACCCTAAAACAAGGCCTACGATAAAATTAATCAACGCAAACATCCAGAATTGTGTGCGTGTTGCACGGCCACTAAAATCAAAATAATGATTTTTAATGACGTCAATAAAATACTGATTCATACACTCCCTCCTTTAAATAACTTCAAAAACATTATACATTTTTTATGCCGTTTTTGGGGCAAAGTCTGGCAAGTGCGCAAGCAGAGCAATTTGGCTTTCTGGCGTCACATACGCGGCGGCCATGGTAAATTAAAGCATTACTCAAATAATACCAATATTTTTTGGGGAAAAGTTTCATTAAATCTTGTTCCACTTTTTTAGGATCGGTATTTTTTGTAAGGCCAAGGCGGAAAGAAAGCCGTTTTACATGCGTATCTACAACAACGCCCTCAACCACATCAAAACAATCACCCAAAACGACATTTGCCGTCTTACGAGCAACACCTTGCAAGGTTAGAAGTTCATCCATTGTTTGCGGGACTTGGCCACCGAAATCTGCAACAATTTTTTTTGCGCTTTCGTGCAAACTTTTCGCTTTTGCGTGGTAAAAACCGGTAGATTTAATGATTGTTTCAATATCTTCCCTCTTGGCTTTTGCCATTTTTTGCGGCGTACCGAAACGCTTAAAAAGTTCCGGCGTAACTAAATTTACGCGGGCATCGGTGCATTGTGCGGAAAGTATAACAGCACAAAGCATTTCAAAAGGGCCGTTATGCTTTAGAGCCGGTTTGGTTTTAGGATATAATTTTTTGAGTTCTTTAATTAATTTTTCCGGACTTAGCATATTTAATTAAACCGCAGATACATAAAATTATTAAGTTTAAAATTATTATTAAAGCACTCGGCGGTAAATTGAAAAGGAAAGAAAGATATACACCGCCAACTGTGGCAAAAACGGAAAATATACAGGCGCAAATTAAAACACTTTTAAATTTTTTGGCAATTTGCAAAGCGCTTGTAGGCGGAATAATTATTAAAGCAGATACAAGCATTATGCCCACCGTTTTAACCGCAAGAACAACAACAACCGCGCTTAAAAGCACTAAAAGAATATTGATTTTATCCGTATCAACACCGGCTGTTTTGGCGAAATGTTCGTCAAAAACAGTGGCAATTAAGGCATTATAAAAAAAGTATAAGCAGGCAATAACTATAGCAAAAATTATTACGCTTAAAACAGTTTCAGCCGGGGTAACGGTTAGAATGTTCCCAAATAAAAAGCCCATCAAGTCAGTATTAAACCCGCCGGCAAGCGCAGCAATGATTAAGCCAAGAGCAATACCGGCAGAAGATACTATTCCCAAAGCACTATCAGCGTAAATTTTTTTGTTTTTACTGAGTTTAAAAATTCCAAGTGAACTAAGCATTACAATAGGCAAAGCAGCGAAAATCGGTGTTACATTTAAAATTAAACCAACCGCCACACCGCTAAGTGCAATATGACTTAAACTGTCCCCGATTAAAGAGAGGCGCTTTAAAACCAAAAACACCCCAAGCATGGCCGTAATTAAAGATACTAAAACACCGGAAATTAAAGCGCGTTGTACAAAACCGTAAGAGATAAATTCAGCAAAATTCATTTTACCTCCTCCGAATGACAATGTGGCATTGGGCAAGTTCCCTCCGTATGTAAATGGTCAATTAAATGCTGGGTGTATGGGCCGAAATAAGATGTGACCTCTTTTGAATCACAAAATTCTTCTTTTGAACCGTAAAAGATAATTTGTTTATCCAAAACTAAGAATTTATTTACATATTTACCGACTTGCGAAATATCATGCGTAACCAACAAAATTGTTGTTTTCTTTTCTTCGTTTAAAGTGGAAATAATTTCAAAAAACTCTTCCCTTGAAGAACTGTCTAAAGCGGTGGAAGGCTCATCTAAAATCAAAAATTTGGGTTCATTTATAATTGTTCTTGCCAGCAAAACACGCTGCTGCTGCCCGCCTGAAAGTTCGGAAAATAATTTATCTTTATAACTATAGCAACGTAACTTTTTCATTAATGAAATTGTTTTTTTATTATCTTCTTTATTAAAAAGTTTTAACCCTTTTTTCGTGGAAAGCAACCCAAGGCGCACTACGGCAAAAGCAGTCATTGGCATATTACGCGGTGTGGTTGTTTTTTGTTCTAAATACCCGATATTTTGCCAAGCATGAAATTTTTGTAAAGTGTTACCGAATAAATTTATTTTACCTTTTTGTGACGGTAATAAACCAAGCAGAAGTTTAATTAGCGTTGTTTTACCACTGCCGTTTGGGCCGAGCAAAGCAATATAATCACCTTCCGCAATTTTAAAATTTATATCTTTAAGTACGGTTTGCCCCGTGTACGAAAAAGATAAATTTTTAATTTCCGAGATATTCATTATTCCCCTTTGCAATCAAGCCCTATTGCAAGATTTTTTAAATTTTCAAGCATAAGCTCTTGGTAAGATTTACCTTCTTCAAAATCTTCTTTAGTGACACCCTCAACTGTGTTTAATATCAAAATTTTTGCACCTGTTTCTTTGCTGACAGTTTTTGCTAAAGCCGGGTTTAATTGCTCCTCAGAAAAGATATATTTTACCCGGTTATCTTTAATGGCTTTTACAAGTTCCGCAACTTCTTTTGTACTTGGCTCTTGGTCCATATCGGCGGAAAATAAGGCCTTAAATTCCAAATCATAATCACGTGCGATATAACCGAAAGCCAAATGCCCGATATGGTAAATTGTGCGGTTTTTACAAGTGGGCATAATTTTGGAATATAAAAATTTTAGGCTTTCCATTTCTACAGCAAAAGTATTGTATCTGGGTTGAATTTGACCCTGTAGACTCGGATATTTTTGTGCAACATAATCGGCCAAATTTTTAGCCATGACACGAGCATTATCAAAACTCATCCACACATGTGGATCTTGATGTGAAAGTTCCGGCAAATTTTTAGCAAGCATTACGGCTTTTTTGTCAATTTTTAAGGCCCAAGGTTCAAGATGATTGGATGTATAAAAGAAAGATTGTGCCTGTTTTACTTCTTTAATTGTTTTTGGGTTAGGCTCAAAAGCATGGGCTTCCACTCCGGGCGGAATAAGCAAAGTTAAATTTACTGTATCCCCCAAAACAGATTTGGCAAAAGTATACGGCACATAACTTGATACAGCAATGTTTAATTTACCGTCTTGCGGCTTATGGTCATCTTTACCGGAACAAGAAATAAAAACTGCCGCACATATTAGCAATACAGCAGTTTTTATAAAACAGTTTTTCATATTAAATTAAACCAAGTTCTTTACCGCATTTTTTAAAGGCGGCAACGGCTTTTTCAAGATCCTTTAACTCATGGCCTGAAGTCACAATGGTGCGCAAGCGTTCTTTACCGCGCGGGACTGTCGGGAAACAAATCGCCAAAGCAAAAACACCTTCTTCAAAAAGCATAGCACTTAATTGTTTGGCTTTTGCACTATCACCGACCATTACCGGTGTAATGGGTGTTTCACTATGGCCTGTATCAAAACCGGCTTTTTTTAGTTCTTCTTTAAAAAATTTGGTATTGTCCCAAAGTTTTTTAAGGCGTTCAGGTTCATTATAAATTACATCAAGCCCTGCTAAACAAGTTGCCACCACAGCTGGCGGATGTGAACTTGAAAATAAAAACGGGCGTGCGACTGATTGCATATAAGCCTTCAAATTTGCAGAACCTGCGACATAACCGCCGATGGCTGCAAAAGCTTTTGAAAGTGTACCGATTTGAATATCAACTTTCCCTTTAAGCCCAAAATGTGCAACCGTTCCGCGCCCTTGTGGGCCGATAACACCGCTTGCATGGGCATCATCAACCATAACCATAACATCACGCGGGGCACAAAGTTTTACGATTTCAGGTAAATTGCAAATATCGCCATCCATGCTAAAAACGCCGTCGGTAACAAGCAAACGACGGCGCGCTTGCTTGACTTCGGGCATATCTAAAATTTCTTTTAAATGCTGCATATCACTATGGCGGTAAATAAGTTTTTTTGCTTTGCTTAAACGACCGCCATCAATAATTGAAGCGTGGTTCAGTTCATCTGAAATTAAAACATCTTGTGGGCTTGTCATCAAACTTTGGCAAACAGCAGTATTTGAAGTAAAACCCGATTGTATTACCAAAGATGCCTCTGTCCCTTTAAATTCGGCAAGGCGTTTTTCGAGTTCTTCGTGTAAAGAAGTTGTACCGATAATTGTGCGGACTGCAGCAGTGCCTATACCGTATTTTTTAGTTGCTTCTACTGCGGCGGAAATCACTTTTGGGTGTGCCGTCATACAGAGATAATTGTTTGAAGTTAAATTAATAACTTTTTTACCGTTAATTGTACAAACGGCATTTTGCATATCTTCCAAAACTGCCGGTTCAATAAAACGGTTTTCTGTTTTAAGTTGTGCGATTTCGTCTTTTAAAAAATCCATATTTGCCATAAATCACCTCTATGGAACCAATATAATTTTACCGCATTCCTTTTTAGGATCTGACGCGATTTCAAAAGCCTTTTGGAAATCTTTCATCTTAAAAGTATGTGTAATCACGGGGCGGGGGTCTATTGCATGGCTCTTTAAAAGGCTTTCCATTTTGTACCAACTTCTAAAAACTTCACGCCCGGTTATGCCTTGCATACGTATTGCTTTAAAGACGATAGAGTTTGCATAATCGATAGTAACATCTTCTTTTGGCAAACCAAAAGCAATAAAACGCCCAGCCGGTTTAACCGCTTGTAAAGCAGTATTTATTGCGGTATTATTACCGGACATTTCAATAACAATATCTATGCCTGACTTTTCACCGCCGGCATCAATAATCTTTTCTAAAACTTTATCTTCTAAAGGATTTATTACGGCATCAGCGCCCATTTTTTTAGCAAGTGCCGTTCTAAAGGCCGAAGTTTCAGTGCAGATAACTTTTGCCGCACCGCAAGCGCGTGCAATTTGAGTCGCAAATAAACCTTGCGGCCCACAACCGGAAACAAGTACAGTTTTACCCACTATATCTTCAGTTAAAGTTGCAAAAACGGCGTTACCCAAAGGCTCCATAATACTAGCGATATCTTTTAAAGAATTATCTGTATGCTTCCAAGCACAACGCGCAGGGATTGCGGCATATTCCGCAAAACCGCCGGGAACATCAATGCCTAAAATTTTTAAATTACTGCAAACATGCCTTTGGTCGTTACGGCATTGATAGCACATACCGCAGAAAATGTGGGATTCTACAGACACAAAATCGCCTTTTTGGAAACCTTTTGCCTTGTCACCGATTTCCACCACTTCACCGCAAAGTTCATGGCCGAAAATAAAGGGGAATTTATGTTTTTTTGCTGCCCAAGAACCATAATAATTATAAATCGGTAAATCACTACCGCAAATTGAAGCACAATGAATTTTAATTAAAAGCTCATCACTTTTAATATTGGGAACATCTACATCAATATATTCTGCACCGGCGGCAGGTTTGGTTTTACAAATTGCTTTCATAAAAACTCCTTTGACTGAAAATATGCGAAAAACAGTCTGCTTATATTTAACATTATATATTAAATGGAGACATTTTTACAAAAAATATCCCCCTTTTAAAACTAAAGGGGGATATAGTTAAAGCTAAATAATTTAACCAATCAATAAACCGGCGAGTATTGCACGTGTGCAACTTGAAAATAAACCGGCAAGCAAAGCCCTAAAGCCAAGGCGGGATAAATCACCGCGTCTGCTTGGCGCAAGGGAACCGATACCGCCGATTTGTATACCGATTGAAGAGAAGTTAGCAAAACCGCATAAAGCATAACTCAAAATAACTTTCGTACGCATGGTAAGTTCTACGGTGTGTCCGTTTAAGATATTGGAGAAATTTGCATAAGCAATAAACTCATTTAATACAGTCTTTTCACCAACCAATTGGCTTGCGGTGAGAACGTCACTGGCATTAACACCCATAAGCCATGTCAATGGTGAAAATACATAAGCAAAAACTTGTTGCATGGAAAGTGCTTTGGTTAAGAATAAACCTGTTATCCACTCAAGTGCACCGTTACATAAAGCAATTAAAGCAGTAAATGCAACCAACATACCTGCGACATTGATTGCCAAAGAAACACCGGTAGTTGTACCATTTGAAATGGCTTCTAAAACATTTGCGCTTGGATCTTTATAAGCGATTTTAATTGTACCACCGGTAAGAGGTTTTTCCGTTTCAGGAACAAGAAGTTTTGAAAACATAACACCGGCAGGTGCGCCCATCATACTTGCAGCAATTAAATGCCCTGCAATACCGGGGACAGTATCTTTAAGCATAGTGACATAAGCCATCATTACACCGCCGGCAACTGTTGCCATTCCGCCAGTCATAACGCACATAAGTTCTGACTTAGTCATTTTTTCCACATAAGGTTTAATGAGCAAAGGAGCTTCTGTTTGGCCTACGAAAATATTTGCGGCAGCACTCAAACTTTCCGCACCGGATAATTTGCAAGTTTTACCGATAATTACGGCAAAAGCATAAACCACCCACTGCATAATACCTAAATAATAAAGCAAAGAAATTAAAGCAGAGAAGAAAATAATCGTAGGTAAAACCTGAAAGGCAAAAATATAACCCAGGCTATCTGATTTAGCCAAATTACCAAACACCATTTCCGCACCGGCTTGTTGGAAGGCAAGGACTTTAAGGACTATATCATTAAGCCAATCAAAAACTGTTATACCGACGCTGGTTTTCAAAATCAGTACGGCAAAAATTACTTGCAAGCCAAAGGCCCAAGCAATGGTTTTCCAATTAATAGCCTTTTTGTTTGTGCTGAAAAGGAAAGCAATTAGTGTGAATACAAAAAGACCCAAGACTGCTGCTACGTTTTCCATAATATCTCCTTATTTAGATTAGTATAATTCCATTTTACAAATAAAAAACCGAATTGGCAAATTTCACATTTATTTACTTCATAAGTATTGCCAAATATACTATAATATCTTAATGATATACGCAGTACTATCAGATATTCATGCAAATTATGAAGCCCTAACAGCCGTGCTTAAAAAAGCGGAGGAACTGGGGGCTGAGGCATATGTATTTTGTGGGGACCTCGTCGGATATGGGCCGGACCCGGAAAGATGTACACAACTTATTAAAAAAACGAAGCATTTTTTTGGAATCATGGGAAACCATGATTATGCCTTATTTGATAGAGGGGCTGAATCTTGGTTCAGCGATTATGCAAAAATTTCTTTAAATTATACTTTGAAAAACTTATCAAAATCTTCTTTAGATTTTATTAAGACTTTCCCAACATCATTTCAGGGAATACATTTTGCCGCAGTACACGGTTCTTTTGTCGATCCTTTTAGAGATTATTTGCTGACTTCGGAACAATTTTTAATTAATTTAAAATATTGGAAAGGTCCTTTATGTTTCGTTGGGCACAGTCATATACCGTTTTTAATGAGTTATACTCAAAATAAACTCCCTAAAATTGAGGTATTTATCGGCAAAGATGTAACTATTAAAATGTTACCCAATGTCAGGTATATGATTAACCCTGGATCTATAGGGCAACCAAGAGATTTAAATGCATGTGCATCCTTCGGACTTATAGATACCAAGAAGAATACTTTCCGTTTAGTGAGAGTTGAATATAATGTCGCTGCCGTACAACGCAGGATGAGACATTGCGGTTTGCCGGAATTTTTATACAACCGTTTAGGAAAAGGTAAATAAATGATAAATTTCAGAAATATTAAAGTTATAAGTTTTGACGCTGATGATACTTTGTGGCAAAATGAAAAATTGTTCCGCCAAACCGAATGTGATTTTTGTAAATTAATGGCCCATTATATTGCCCCCACAAAAGCTTTAAAAATACTTTGGAACATGGAAGTAAAAAATATTCCTTGTTACGGCTATGGCATTAAAGCTTTTGTTTTGGACATGCTTGAAGCAGCCCTGAAAATATCAAAAGGCAAAATGACTGCGAGGGAAACAAAAAAATTAATTGACCTCGGTAAAAAACTGATTGAAAGCCCGATAGTTTTGTTTGAAGGGGCCGAAAATACCCTTAAGAAATTAAGTAAAAAATATAAAATTATTGTTACCACAAAAGGCGATTTGCTTGAACAGGAAAATAAAGTTTACCGCTCCGGCTTAATAAAATATCTGCGCCATATTGAAGTAATGAGCGAGAAAAATAAACCCGCATATGCCCGTTTGATTAAAGAATTAAACATTAAACCGCAAGAATTTTTGATGGTAGGCAATTCGGTTAAATCAGATATTTTACCCGTATTAGCCGTCGGCGCCAAGGCCGTATTTATACCCAGCAAATTTACCTGGTTTTATGAAGACGGCGACGCCAGCAAAATCCCTACAAAAAACTGCCTCAAATTAGAAAAAATTTCCCAATTATTAGATTTTTTGATAAAATATCAGTAAATAATCTTTTGAGTGAGGATATTATGAAAAAATTATTATTGTTATATTTTATAATTTTTGGAGTTATTCAATTAAATGCTGAAATTTCAACGCAAACACAATTACGTGAAGCCATAGAACAAAACAACGCGAAATTGATACAACAACTAATTAAACAAGGGGCAAACGTAAATGCAAAATATGAAAGTGGCACAACACCCTTGCATATCGCTGCCAGTAAGGGAAATTTAAAAATAGTAAAACTTCTTGTAGAAAATGGTGCAGATGTTAATGCACTTCATGCAGGCGCAAACCCACTTTATTTCGCAGCCATGGGGAATCATACTAAAGTCATGAAATACTTGATTGAAAAGGGCGCTGATGTAAATACAACATTTGATAGAATGTCAATATTTTTCTATCCCTGTAAAAATTGTTATAAAGATGCTATCGAAATCTTACTAAAAAATAAGGCGGAAGTTAATGTAAACTCAGGAGGATTGACAACAACAGAATTAGTTGTCCTTGCAGATAAAAAAACTTGTCCTTTAAATAAAAAAGAACAAATATTAAAAATGATGATTAAATACGGTGCAGACATTAATATGAATCAAACCGATATGACAATTAATGCTCTTGACGTCGTTATTATGTCCAATATGGTTGACGAAGAAAAGATGCTTGTTAAATTAGGCGCAAAAAGTAATTATGCAATAATTGCACATTCCACAAATGACAATAAGGAAATGATAGAATTTTTGCTAGAAAACGGTTTTGATATAAATGCTCAAAACCCCGAAGGAGAAACTGCGCTTGATTATGCAAAAACCGAAGAAATGAAACAATTCTTAATCTCTCACGGGGCAAAAAGCGGTAAAGAATTAAAATAAAATTAATTACCGGAAGTTTGAAGTTTGTTGATTTGAGTTTTTGGCATACCGTTTGCGTAGGTGCTATTAGTTGTTGTGCTCAAATCTTTTGGCTGAAAATTACTTCCTGATGTAGTAGCATTTTGCGCTTGCTCCATTTGTTGTTGTGCTTGTGTTATAGTGGCAATTTGATCTTCCGGAACACCCATCGATTTTAATTGATCAGGGCTCATTGAAGATAAATTATTTAAATCTACACCGGCAGGTAAAGCACCGGCCGGAATCATCTTTGAAATATCATTCATATTCATACCGGCAGGCATTTGTACATCCGTAGGCATACCTTGCATTTGCTGGGTTTTAGAGCCACTTTGCGAAGCCATGCCTATATTTTGCATTTGCTTAATCATATTCCCCATATTGCCGCCTTGTGTGCCACCCCCCATCATTGACGTTATCGCGGACATATCCATCCCGCCAGGCATCTGTGGCATTTGAGGATTATCCGGTTGAGTAGATGCATTTTGCATAGCATTTATTTGTGTTTTCGGCTGTTGTTTAGGCAATTGATTAGATGTCGGCAATTGGTTTAGTTGCGTAACATTTTGCGTTTGCTGGGTTTGTGAAGGAGCAGAAACTGCCGTTTGCTGTGAAACAGTTTGGTTTTGTTGTACAGGTTGGGCCGTCGGTTGACTTTGTTGTGTCTGGCTCTGAATTACTGCAGCAATATTACCGCTTATATCACCTTCAACGGTGTTTTGTTGCGTAGCAATGGAAGCCGTATTATTGCCTGCATTTTGTTGGTTAACTTTTGGCAAAATAATATTTCCTTTACTATCACGCGGCAAGTTTTTATATGCAATAAAATCTTCCAACATTTTAGCAGCTTCTTTATGGCCAAGTGCTTGTGCCATCTGTAAGGCTGTTTGCCCGCGACGGGTTTTCTTTTCATAGTTTGCGCCACGCATTAAAAGATCATGCACTAAATCAGCATTACCGTGATAAGCCGCCCAAAATAGTGCATTTTGACCATAAATATTATTGCTATTAATGTTCGCACCGCTATTGATTAAATACTCCGCTACATCCCAATATTTGCCTTTTACGGCATAAAGCAACGGGGTCATACCGTATTTATTTTTGATATTTATATTAGCCCTATAAGAAACAAGTTGCTTAACACTTTCCAAATCACCATTTGCGGCAGAAATTATCAATGGAGTATTGTGATCTTTATCTGATACACTGGGCGATATACCGCCGGACAACATTAAACCAACACCAATCGGGTTCTTATTAAAAGCATATAAAAATAGATTCTCTTGACTTATCCCGTTTGTCGCACCACTTGATAATAGATGAGTAGCAATGCTTTCATTTCTTAAATCAATAGCAAGGCCTAAAGGAGTTAATCCTTGATTGGTTCCTAAATTAGGATTTGCCCCGGCATTTAATAAAATGGAAATTGTATCAAAATTCTGATTTCTTACTGCTTTAATTAAAGCAGTTTCGGAAGTATTTAAATCCGCCTTATCGGGATTGGCTCCTTTTTGTATTAATGCACCTACGACATCAGTATAATCTTTTTCCGCAGCAAATACCAAAAGAGGCGTACCATGGGAAGAAGGAATATTCGGATCAGGAAGTTCTGCATTTATTTTTAGCAAAGCATCTTCCAAATCTTCTTCTTCAATTTTTTTAGTTATTTCGTCAATGATTGCGACCGGGGTTACAAGTTTTAAATTAGCAACATTGACACTAGCCTTTGGTGCTTCTTTGCGTGCTGTGTTCATAGCATACAAAATAAGCAGTACGATCGGAGAAATTAAAAATATCCCTAAAAATAATGTTTTTATGCTTTTAAACATTTAAACCCCTATTTTTTATTGTTATAAAATTTTAAACCTTCTTTTGCTGCTTCCTGCTCGGCTGCTTTTTTATTACTGCCTTTACCCCTGCCGATTTCTGTCCCATTAACCATAACCGCTACGGTAAACACTTGATTGTGTTGCGGGCCTACCTTTGAAACTACCGTGTACTCCGGTATCGGTTTTTTACGATGTTGTAAATACTCTTGCAAAGTGCTTTTATAATCGTGTGAATCTATTTCAATTTTTTGGGTTTGCAACCAATTTTTTATAAAAGCAGCAGCAGAGTCAAACCCGCCATCTAAATAAATAGCGCCGATTATGGCTTCCATAGCATTTGATAAAATGCTTTGCCTATCGCGCCCGCCTGTTGCAATTTCCCCGGCGCCAAGTAACATAAATTTGCCGACGTCCAAACCGGCTGCCCAAACATAAAGATTGCGCCTGGAAACTAAGTTCGCTTTTATCTTAGAAAGCACCCCCTCTTCCTTTGTATCAAGTTTGCGGTATAGGTAGGCCGCAACAACAAGACCTAAAACACTATCCCCTAAAAATTCAAGCCTCTCATTATGATGAGCGCCATTACAATGATACGAACGATGAGTGAGTGCTTCCTTTAAAATATTCTTATCTTTAAAGGTGTAAGAAAGGACCTTTTCAAGTTCTTCTTGCACTACTTATTTAACTTTTGCTTTGATGTGTTCGATTGCTTCACCGACGGTTTTGATTTTTTCTGCTTGTTCATCGGGAATTTCGACATCAAATTCTTCTTCCAAAGCCATAATAAGTTCAACGGTGTCAAGGGAGTCTGCCCCTAAATCGTTAACGAATTGAGCTTCGGGTTTAACTTGTTCCGGTTCAACACGAAGTTGTTCAACGATGATATTTTTTACTCTTTCTTCTACTGATTTTGCGTCCATATTTTCCTCCATAGAAAACTATATATATAGTCCGCCGTTAACAGCCAGAACCTGGCCTGTTATGTAGCCTGCACGGTTACCGTCGGCTAGAAATAACGCCGCTTGGGCGATATCTTGAACTTCTGCAAATCTGTTTAAGGGTATCATTTTTAAGGCACCATCCTGCACTTCCTGCGGAAGTTTTGCCGTCATATCGGTTTTAACAAAACCGGGGGCAATAGCATTTACCCTTATATTTCTTGAGGCAAGTTCTTTGGCTGCACTTTTTGTAATACCAATCAAACCTGCTTTTGATGCACTGTAATTTATTTGCCCGGCATTCCCGCTTTGCCCGACAACTGAAGACATATTTATTATAACACCTTTTCTTGCCTTCATCATAGGGCGGGCAACTTCTTTAAGCATCAAAAATGCTCCTTTTAAATTTATGTCAATAACCTTATCAAAATCTTCGTCTTTCATTCTAATAAGCAAATTGTCACGCGTTACACCTGCATTATTTATTAACACATCAATTTGTTTAAAAGTTTCCAAAGTTTTATTTACTAAAGCAGTACAATCTTCTTGTTTTGAAACATCTGCTTTGAGCGCCAAAACTTTAGCTGCCTCATAAGATTTTAATAAATATTCTTTTGCTTTGGCAACACTTTCATCACTTGTTGCACAAAAGGCGACATTGGCACCTTCTTTTAAAAACGCTTCTGTTAAAGCAAGCCCTATGCCACGTGCACCGCCTGTAATTAAAACTGTTTGACCGCTGAAAGCAGGCATATTATTTGCCCTCCGCTTCATCGAAAACTGCTTTATGTGCGGCAATGGCTTCTTCCATTGCTTTTAAGGCTTTACTTTCTACTGTTTTTATACCTGCTTTTATAGCGCAGTATATTGCCTTTTCATTAGACTTACCGTGGCTGATAATAACATTACCGTTTACACCAAGCAAAGGTGCTCCGCCGAAAGTATCGGGGTCTGTAACTTCTTTAACTTTCATTAAAGCGGGTTTTGCAAGTAGCATCCCAAGCATTGCTAAAGGTTTGCCTTTCAAACTTGCTTTTATCATTTTAAATAAAGACTTCGCTAGGCCTTCAGATGTTTTTAAAACTATATTGCCGACAAAACCATCACACACAACTATATCAATCATACCGCTGTGTATATCACGGCCTTCAATATTTCCGTAATAATTTAAACCTAAGCGGCGAATATATTTTGAAGTTTCTTTTATAAGTAAATTACCCTTACCTTCTTCTTCACCTATAGACAAAAGCCCAACGGTCGCATCGGGTTTACCGTATATGTGTTTGTAATATGTACTGCCAAGTACACCAAATTGTAAGAGATTTAATGCGGTACAATCAGCATTAGCACCGGCATCAACGATTAAAGCAAAACCGGTTTGGGTCGGCATCGGGCTTGCAATAGCAGGCCTGCTGACACCTTTAAGCCGGCCAAGACCGAACAAAGCGGCAACCATTGTTGCGCCGGAATTGCCGGCTGAAATCATGACATCGGCTTTGCCCTCTTTCACGAGTTTTGCACAAACAACAATGCTTGCATCTTTTTTACGACGATATTCCAAAGCCGGGGAGGCTTCCATATCAATCATTTCCGGTGCATGTACAACGGTAATTTTGGCCTGGTCATATTTATGCTGCTTTAATTCTTCGCTAATTTTTACTTCGTCACCGACCAAAACGACTTCACAGCCAAAATCCTGTGATGCCTTAATGGCACCCAGGATATTTGGTTTAACACCGTAGTCGCCCCCAAGGGCGTCAAGGGCTATTCTCATAAGAATTTATTTCGCTTCTGGCGCTTTCTTTTCTTTTTTGACTTTGACTTCTGCTACTAATTTACCGCCGTAAAAGCCACAGGCTTTACACACATTGTGCGGCAAAACAGGTGCACCGCAATTGCTGCAAGTTACTGTTTGCACAGCAGTTAATTTTGAATTAGCGGACCTTCTGAGGTCTCTTCTTGATCTAGTATGCTTTCTCTTTGGATTAGGCATTTTATTTCCTCACTTTACTACTTACTTTTAAATTTATCTTTCAAACAGGCAAAAGGGGAAAACTTTTCCTCCTTACATTTACATTGGCCCTCATTCAAGTTTGTACCGCATATAGGGCACAAACCTTTACAATCTTTAGAGCACAAATCCTGTATCCCCACAACAAGGGGGAGTGTTTGCCTAGTTATATACATTATATCAATTATTTTATCTCTCTTGCTAGTCAGGGCATTGATTTCTTCCTTAAAATTCTTATCAAAACGCCTGAGACATCTGGAACAAGGCACTTCTAAAATACCGGCGACTTCCCCCTTAATTAAGATATCTTTTGATAGTACAGACATCTTTAATTTAAGGGTAATCTTTTTAAGTTTTTCTTCTTCCGGGAAGATATCGGCAAAATCCTTGACATTAGCCAAAAAAGAGCCCTCAAAGCCTTTTAGGGCCAAGATATCTTCCATTTTAAATTTTAGATTTTTGGGTATTTCGTACTCTTTGTAATCCATATATATATTTTACCATATATATAGTACTTTAATTCTTGAGCCAATTTCTTACAGTAGTCTCTACAAACTTTGCGTCTTTTTGTGCTGTATGGCCGTAAATTGCCATACCTTTGTGAACAGTAGATTTAGGTAAAGCCTTTTTTAAAGCAGATTCCGAATGCCCCATAACACTACCTTCATGGGTTGCAAAGGGGTAAATTTGTTTACCTTCCATTTTGTAACTTTCTAAAAAAGTGTACACCGGCATTGGGGCATCCCCCCACCAAATAGGGAAACCTAAATAAATAGTATCATACTCTTCCATATCTTCAACATAGCCTTTTATTTTAGGGCGGGCATTATTTCTAAATTCCTCTTGGGCGACTTCTGTGCATGCTTTATAAGCATCCGGATAAGGTGTGGCAGGTTTAATTTCAAATAAAGTACCGTTTGTTTGGCGGGCAATCTCTTGTGCAACTTTATGAGTGTTGCCTATTTTAATACTTCCTACGCCATAATTATCACCGGTTTTTGAAAAAAAAGCGACTAAAACTTTGTTAGGTTTTGATTCCTGTTTTTCTACTTGAGGTTTTGCGTCTTGTGTCTTAGCACAAGCGATAAAAAGACATAGCGATAAAAACAAAGGTAAAGTTAATTTCATAAAAACCTCTTTTATTTATTATAACTTTTTATTTACAATAAAACAAAAACCCCGGCTTGCGCCGGGGTCTTAACTAAATACTTATTTTCTTTTTGCAGTTTTCTTAGTTGTCTTTTTTGCTGCTTTTTTTGCAACTTTTTTTGTTGCTTTTTTTGCTACTTTTTTTGTAGCTTTTTTGCAGCATTTTTTTGCACAGCATTTCTTTGCAACTTTTTTTGTTGCTTTCTTTGCAACTTTCTTTGTTGCTTTTTTTGCAGCTTTTTTCTTTACGGGCATTGTTATTT
The DNA here is from genome assembly GCA_016281355.1 of Elusimicrobiaceae bacterium. Classification (GTDB taxonomy): domain Bacteria; phylum Elusimicrobiota; class Elusimicrobia; order Elusimicrobiales; family Elusimicrobiaceae; genus Proelusimicrobium. Next base: position 125,239 of record JAEEIL010000032.1, read on the forward strand.
CTCCTGCGTTAAGATATATACTTCACAAAATAATAATATAAAAAAAATTTTAAAAATGCAAATTTTTTTTACAAATTTTTACAAGTAATTTTTGGGAAGTTTCTTCTGTCCGTCGAAAAATCAAAAAAAATAATTTTAAAAATTTTTAAAAATATTTTCAAAAACAATTTGACATTTCAAATTATTTTATAACAATTACTGATCTTCCGTTGCTTTCTTGTTTGTTGTAAGGATCTTTAATTTCTTTACCATCAACAACAAACATATAACGGTAAGTACCGGGGGAAATTGTTAAAGTAATTTCCCAAACACCGTTTACTTTTTTGAGTGCGCGCGGTTGTGTGGAAGTAAATCCGCTGACGATAGCAACACTTTTTGCGTTATCAAAATATTTAAAAGTAACTTGACGCCATTTACCTGTACCGGAAACTTTAATACTCTCTTTCTTTACATCGTTTTTTGTATCCGTTACTTGTGTTTGAACTTCTTTAGGTTCTTTTTTAGGCAATGGTTTAGTTTCTTCTTTAGATTCTGTTTTAACTTCTGTAATTTCTTCTTTTTTAACTTCTTTTACAGGTTCTTGTTTGTCTTCTTTTACTTCTTCTTTTTTAGGTTCTTGTTTTATAGGTTCTGACAAATTAACTTCTTCCAAAACGACTTCTTCTGTTTTGACATCGCGATTAATTTGAACAACTTTCTTATCACTGTTAATAAAAGAATTATAAATTAAATAACTGAAAATACAAATGGCTATAAGATCAACAAAAATTAAAACAAGCCATAATTCTTTTGAAGATTTTTTACTATCAAAATTATTTTCTGCCATAAGAACCTCTTTTTAAAAAGCGGGCGAAGGGAATCGAACCCTCGTCTAAAGCTTGGGAAGCTTCCGTTCTACCATTGAACCACGCCCGCATTAAATATATTCTATCAAAAAAAGATAGGTAAAGCAAAAACCCGCAAAGCAAAACTTTGCGGGCTTTCATAAATTAACTAATTGTTAATTACTGTCTGTTTTGTTCCACTAATTTTTTGTTAGCGGTAATATCAAGTTCTACACGGCGGTTTTTTGCGCGGCCTGCTGCTGTACCATTGTCAGCAATAGGATTATTCATACCAAAACCTTTGTAAGATAACGAACTTGTTTTCAAGCCATTAGCTAAGATGAAATCATAAACTGCTTTTGCTCTTTGTTCGGAAAGAGTTTGATTGTAAGAAGCTGTACCGGTAGAATCGGTATAACCTTTTACCACGATAATATTTTCAGGATATTTTTTGAGTACGCGGTTTAAGTCAATCAAAGTTTTTTGTGCTTTCTCTGATAATACTGCACTGCCGGTATCAAATAAGATATCGTTTTTCAATGTAACGGTGATGCCGTTTTCATCTTTTTTGACATCTGCGATGGCGGCAAGTTCTTTGGCTTGCTTGTCATAATAGTTACCGATTAAACCACCGGTTGCAAGACCGGCACCTGCACCGATTAAAGCGCCTTTTTTGGCACTACCGCCGGTTGCTTTAGCAGTTAAAGCACCAACACCGGCACCTATTGCGGTTCCGGCTGCTGCACCGATTGCGGTTCTTTTGCCCGGGGTTGTGCAGGCAGAGATTAAAGCAATGGCACAAATAAACAAAATACTTTTTTTCATTGTCCTCTCCTTTATTTAAGGTACTTTTATTTTATCATTTTCCAAAACAGAGTGCAAAAAATATGTTACTTAGTACGTATCGCATAAATAACAAGCATAGCTAAACTTACTAGGTGGCCTAAAAGAGGAATAACCATATAACACAAAAAGTTCATCTCTTCCCCTAAATCAGGCATAATAGGATTTGAAACCATTATTTGTGAACCTAGAAACTGAGAAAATATTAAAATTAATCCAGCGCTCCATAACATCCAGTAGTGTTTATTTTTCATAAGTTTTATCCTCTAAAAATGCAAAGCGCAAAAATGAGTAAGGCAAGGGCTATTCGGTATATTACAAAAACATTAAAGTTGTGGTTTGTGAGGAAGCGCATCAAAAATTTAATCGTTAGCCAACCGACAATCAAAGCCGTCATAAAACCTAAAATTACGGGGCCGGTAATATCATTTAAAGTTAAATCTTTGAGTTTTAAAACCGCCGCACCTGCAATTACAGGAATAGAAAGCAAAAATGAAATGCGCGCACTTGCAATCCTTGTTAAACCCAAAAATAATGCCGCGCTGATTGTTATGCCCGAGCGTGAAACACCCGGAATTATCGCCAAGGCCTGCGCGCAACCGATTAACAACATTATAAGCCAAGTCGGGTTTTGGTCTTTTTGATGTGTTTTATTATAATGGTCCGCATACCAAAGGACTAAAGCAAAAATTGATAAAGTTGATGCAATTAAAAGCGGATTTCTAAAAGTATTTTCCGCTACATCTTCCAAAAAATAACCGGCAAGTGCCGCCGGAATTGTAGCAAGGCCGATAAACCAAAACAGGCGACCGTCCTCACTTTTCGGGGCAGTTAAACCTTGTTTTACTAAAACGATTAAATCTTTATAAAAATATGAAACAACGGCAATCAAAGTTGCCAAGTGCAAAAGGACATCAAAGGTTAAGCCCTGGTAAATTTGCCCGGAAAAGAAAGGCCACAAGGCAAGGTGCGCCGAACTTGAAATCGGCAAAAATTCACCAAGCGCTTGAATTAAACCAAGTAAAAATGCGGTTGTATATGTCATAGTACTTAATATATTATATAATTTATCAATGCATTTATTTACCGGTTCACCTTTAGCCTTAAAAAAGCAATTTTTGGAAACTCTTGAGCAGTTAAAACGAGACCCGCTTGAGAGGGTGCTTGTCGTCATTCCATCGAAACATTTAGAGGCCCGTTTAAAGGCGGAATTATGCCAAAATTTATCTTGTTTAGCCGGTGTTAGTTTTATGCCTTTGGGCGCTTTGGCCGGGGAAATAAATTCTGCCGCCAAAAACCCACCACCACTGCTTGCGGAAACTACACCTTTAATAGATTTTAAAATAAAAAATCTCTTAAATAAAAACGGTTTTAATGCTAACAGAAGTTTGGCAATTTGTTTTAAAAATTCCTTCCGCGATTTAATAAATGCCGAAGTAACACCCGAGGCACTATCTTTAATACAAGAAGATGAAGATTTAATTTTAGAAGAACAAAAAAATTATCTAAATACATTTATTCCGCTTTATTCAAAATTTTTAGAAATTCAAAAAGAACTCGGTAAAAGCACCTATAAAGATTTTTTTATTTATGCACGGGAAAATGCGGCAAATAACCCTTTCTTAAATTCTTTTAAAAGCATAATTTTTTATGGGTTTTATGATTTAACTTCCCTGCATTTTGAACTTATAAAAGCCGTAATTAATAGTTACACAGATATTTCGCAAGTTTATTTGCCTTATGAGGAAGACAAAAAACATAAAACTCAACCGGCATACACTTTTGTTGAGCCTGTTTTTAATACTTTATTTTTGCCGCTTTGCAAACAACATACCAAATTGGAAAGTGAGAATAATTTAATTAAAACCGCTGCTGAAAATATTTTTACACCTGACCAAAAACGGGCTTATGATGCAAATATAGAAATAATAAAAGTTTCCGGTGAAGGCGAAGTTCAGGCAGCAGCAAAAGAAATATTAAAACTACACAAAGCCGGTTTGGCTTATAAAGATATTGCAATAACTTTCCGGGGTGAAAGCGGTTTTAATGCAAAAATTCTGGAAGTATTTAAACAAAACCAAATACCGGTGAATTATAATTTTAGTTTTCCGCTTCTACAAAAACCTTTTGCGGCTTTTATTTATAATTTATTTAATTTGGAGAGCGGAAATTTTGCAAGGGAAGAAGTTTTGGCCGTCATAAATTCCCCGTTTTTTACTTTTAAACAAAATGAGTGGGCAGATATGGTGCAACAAAGCGGTGTGGAGTGCTCCATCACGCAATTTGAAGAAATGCTTGAAGCTAATTTTGCCGAACAAAAACAAAAACTAATAGATGTTTTAAAAGAAATAAAAGCATGTCTTAATTCTATGAGACAGGCCGGTTCTTTTGAAAGCCTCGCGCAAAAAGCAAATGATTTTATTTCAAAATATACCTCTAAAGATTCGCAAACAGAACACGCCGAAACACTTAAAAAAATTACCGATATTTTAGAAGTAATTTCTTCATATTCCAAAACAGGTATAAATGCAAAAAACGGTGAATTTTTAGAAGAATTTTTCTCCTTATTAAAAGAGGCAACATTTAATAAAGTATGTTCTGCACCGAACTCTGTAACAGCGGCAGATATTATGACTTTGCGTTTGCAAGATTTCAAAGCAATTGTTATTTTAGGGTTAAATGAGGGCGTTTTACCTTTGATACCCCAGCAAGACCCTGCTTTAAAAGAAGTTTACCGCCAAAGTTTACGCAAACCTTTAAGGCGTGCTTTGCAGAATATAGGCTACTTAATACACACTACGCAAAACAGATATTTTGAGGAAAACTTTTTGTTTTATCTTGCACTTTCCGCCGCACAACAAAAAGCTATTTTAACTTATAAGACAAGTGATTTAGATGGTAAAATTTTAGTGAAATCTGTCTTCATCACTATGCTTTTAAATGTGCTTGGAAAGAATGAAAATGATTTAAAGAGTTTCAGCCGCCGCCCCCTTGAACGATTAAAAAATGATATTGAACAAGAATTTCTAACTCCGGAAGAAGCCGCCGCTTTGCTTGCTTTAATTAAACCCGAGGCAAGGGAAGTTTTGGGCAAATTACTTAGCACCGAGCAAGAAAAAGATTTGTTTGAAAAACTTTATTTCGATTTAAAGGCTTTGTCCACACAAAATGCTTTAACCGGTTTTGACGGTATAATTAATGAAGAACATTCACAAAAAATTTACCCTTCCTATTTTTCCCCGACTGCATTAGGAACATTGTTTGCATGCCCGGCAAAATATTTATTTTCACGTATCGCAGGTAAAGAAAAAGATATATTTTTAAGAGGTGAAATTGCCTCAAACAAAAAAGGGTCTTTATACCATGATATTTTAAAAGATTTCTACAGTTTAATTAAAAGTAAAAAAAATTTTTTAACTATCACTTGGCCGGAAGCTGAAAATTTATTTAATGATTTTTTTGATAATAGATTTTCAAAATCTTCTGTTGAAAAGTACGGTCTATATCCGTTGCTTTGGGAAGTTATAAAAGGGAAAATCAAGGAAAATTTACTTAACTTTATTAAAAAAGATTTGGAAAATATTCAAAAAAGAGGTTTCATACCAACCAGTTTTGAATGCCCAGTAAAAGGTACTTTGACCATCAATGATAAACCTGTTACTTTGCAGGCAATAGCAGATCGAATTGATAAATCTTGCGACGGAAAAGAAAATATAGTAATTGATTATAAGAGCAAATATAACACTGCCGCAATAGAAAGAATAATTTTCGTTAAGAGTAATTTGCAACCGCCGATATATTTGGAAATTTTAAACCAATGTGATAACCCTTGCTCTTCAGCGGAACTCGCGTATATTGAACACGAAGTAAAAAACCCATTTAAACCTTTAACTTTGGACCTATATAAAACAATGAAAACCAAATTTATGGCTTTGCTTGCTTTGCTTGAAAATTTAGCAAGCAAAGGTGTTTTCCCTATATATCCGGAAGATAAAGATTATTGTAATTTTTGTGATTTTAAAGATATTTGCCGCAGAAACCATTTACATACAGCAAAACGTGCCATAAAAAGCAATTATTTTAAGGAGTTAAGAAAATTCCATTATGTACCTTCAAGATCTAAATGAAAGAATATCCGCAATAGAAAATACAGACCGCAACATTATTGTTGAAGCCGGCGCCGGTACGGGTAAAACGACTTTGATTGTGCAGAAAATGCTTTTCTTGGTACTTGTAAAAAAAGTAAAGCTTTCAAGAATTGTAGCGCTTACATTTACCACAAAGGCAGCTGCTTCTTTAAAACAAAAAATAGAGGAAGATTTGCATAAGGCATACGAAATCCTGTTGCACAACTCCTTTGTTTTGACGGCAAATGATGAAATTTACGAAAAAAGTTTAAAAGACTGTAAGCCGGAAGATAAAAGAGATTTTGAAAGGTTCAGACCTTTATTAAGAAAATCAGGTTTAAATTTAGACGGTTTATTTGCTATTTTAAAAACATCTTTTGAAGAACTGCCATTATGTCAAATAGGAACCATACACAGTTTTTGCAATTTTCTGCTTAAAAAATATGCCGTTGAAGCTGATTTAAACACAAATATGCAAATTGACGAGGCAGGAATAATTAACATAATTTTTGATAAATATTGGGCCTTATTTTTAGAGGAAGAATTAACATTAAAATCAAGCAAAAAAGATGTTTGGCTTGAAATTTTAAAAGAAATAACTTTGCAAGATTTATATTATTTTACCCGTAATTTATGTACACCTGGTTTCGAAGATTATGAACCACATGATAATTACAAATTCCTAGCGAAACAGGCAGAAAAATATTTACAAGATACTGATCTTTTAATTAAGAATCATCCGGAAAATAAAAGAAGTAATATTATACCGCTTTTAAAAATGTGCCGTGAAAGTTTAGCCCAAACTATTGCTTTTTATAAGGGTAAATTAAAAGACTTTTCAGAATTTGATTTCCCCACATTTCCTAAAAAACTTATTGAAAATTGGGAACAAAAAGATTTTGACCTAGCTGCGGAAATAGTTGATTTTACTATAATCAACACTGCACACAAACAAAAACTTTTGGCTTTGGCTTTCGATTTAGTAAAACCCTTTGCGCAAAAAATACAAAAAGAGATGTTAACACAAAACTTCTTAACCTTTGATGAAATTATTTATAAAACGCATCACCTGATCTTAAATAAAAAAGCAGTCAGACAAGAAATAAAATTGTCTTATGATAATATCTTTATTGATGAGTTCCAAGATACAGACCCTATCCAAGGGGAAATAATGCTATTTTTGGCTGAAAAAATTGATTGTTTTGCAACAAAATGGCAAGATTTAATTTTAGAGCAAGGTAAACTTTTTATTGTAGGTGATCCAAAACAATCTATTTATCGTTTCAGGGGAGCAGACATTTCCGCTTACCAGGAATTTTGCCATTTACTTACAAAACAGGGGGCACAAACTTGTGTTTTGCAAAATAATTTTAGAAGCGCAAGTGAAATTATTGAATATGTAAATATTTTTGGTAAAAACCAAATCAAATTTAAGGAAAATTGCCAAGCGCAATACAAAGAAATTTATCCCAGCAAAGAATACAACAAAGCAAAAGTGGAATTACATTTGCATAAAGATTCAAAAGATATCAGTAAGCCGGATTGCCGTATTGCCCATGCCGCTTGTATAGCGAAATGGATCTTAGACAATGTTAAAAAAACAGCGAAAAGCGATGGAACATTGCTAGACTATAAAGATATCGCTTTGCTTTTACCGACCGCAACAGATGTAAATATCTTCCTAGATGCTTTGAAAGAGAATAATATCCCCTATAATGTGGAAGAAGATAAGAATTTTTACTCTTCCCAAGAAGTTCTTGATCTTATAAATATTTTAAAAGTTTTAAAAAATCCGCAAGATAAAATTGCCCTGCTCGGTGTTTTAAGAAGCCCGATATGTTTAATTAAAGATGATGTTTTGGTAACATTATCAAAAGAAAATAAACTTGATATTTATGCCGATACCACAGATGAAAAAATACAAAATATATATAAAAAACTGCAAATTTTAAAAGGTAAACTATCTGCTTTAAACCCATTACAACTCGTAAATGAAATTTTGGATACATTTAAATTCAGTACTTGTCAGGCTCTTGCCTGTCAAAATGAACAAGTGCTTGCAAATATCTCTAAATTTAAACAGGTGGTTGCTAAATTATTTGAAAACGGCTCTTATACTTTAGAACAACTTTTGGATAATTTTGAAACTTATCAAAAAGAAACCGATGAAGAATCCAGTGCAATTTTGGCAGAAGAAAATTTCAATGTTGTTAAAATATTGACTATACACAAAGCAAAAGGTTTGGAATTCCCGGTTGTAATTTTAACAGATCTTTCCAAGCAATTCAGCCATGGTAATAACCGCCAAAAAGGTAAGAGCAAGGCTTTTTACTCCAGAACCTTAAATTTAAAAGGTTTAACTATTGGTAGCATACAGGACGGCATAGTTCCTTTAATTGAAAAGGAGAAACAAGCGCAAGAACTAGAGGAAAAACGCCGCCTTTTATATGTCGCAATGACACGTGCAAAAGAAGCTTTAATAATAGTTGATAGTTTAAAAATTGAGGATAAGACATTTTCTAAATTTTTAAGCGATAGCACCTGCTGGCCAAATCAAGAAATAATGCCGGAGAATATTTTAACTGCGAAAGTTTTTTATCATAATTATAATATACCCGAATTGGCATTTGAAAAACAAGGAAGTGAAGAAGATAAGAATTTTTCTTTTAATTATCCTTTATGGGCAGAAAACTTTAATGAAAAGAATAAAGAATTCAATACATACCTTAAATATTCCGAAACATCCCTAAAAGAAGGCATGACACTTTTCCCATCAAAAGAAGCTGAACATGCAATAAAAGTTGGCAGTTTATGCCATAAACTCTTGCAAAATATTTTTAATAAAACGACTGTAAATTTGGAAAATGAGGAAGATAAACCCGCATTAACGGAAGCACAAAGTATTATAAACAATTTCCGCAAGAGCCATATATATAAAGAACTTGAAAATATGGAATTTTTAGCGGCGGAATTTCCTATAACTGTAATTGAAAACGGACTAGTAAAAAACGGTATTATAGACGCTTTATTTAAAACTAAAGAGGGTAATATCCTGATTATTGATTTCAAAAGTGATAAAATAAATATAGTGACAGACAAAACGGTGGAGCCTGATTACTTAAAGCAAATTGCTTTTTATAAAAATGCTTTAAAAGGTATATTTAGTGAGAAGATAGACAGCGCTTTGGTATATCTCCGCCCGGCAGAAATTTATAAAGTAGAGGAATAATTATGTTCGATCTTAAAAAAATTCTTGAACTCAAAAAAACAATGAGCGAAACAAAAAAACGTTTAGATGCAATGGTTATTAAAGAAACATCACCGAAAGGTTTATTTGAACTTACAATTTCCGGATCACAAAAAGTCAGCGAAGTTAAAATTTTAAAAGATTTAGCAGGCCACTCCAACGAAGAAATTGAAACAGATCTAAAAGAACTTATCAACAAGGCAACGGCTTCTTCCCAGGCATCTGCTGTACAAGCCATGGGCGGCCTTGGCGCACTAGGTGGGCTTGCCGGGCTTACAAAATAAGTGAACGAACTTAAGAAAATTCTACCTAAACTTGCCTTTGGTACTTGGCCGATAAGCGGTGCAAGAGAGTGGGGTTTTGTCGATGAAAATGAAGCTGAAAAAATACTGCACACTTTGCTAGAAAATAATATAACTTGTATTGATACTGCCGCTATCTATGGGCTTGGAGGAGCGGAAACTTTGCTCGGTAAATTTTTTAAAAATGTATCTAGAAAGAATTTTATTTTAACTTCAAAATGTGGGCTTTTGCCCGGTCAAAGGGCAATTAAATTTGATTTGAGTGCGAAATCGCTTCAAACACAAATAGAAGACACTTTAAGACGTTTAAATACAGATTATTTAGACATATATTTCCTGCATTGGCCGGATAAAAACACCCCGCTTGAGGAAACTTTAACACAAATGGAAAAGTTTAAAAAAGAGGGTAAAATACGCTTTATCGGCTTATCTAATTTTACAGAAGATCTAATTAGGAAGGCAGTAAAAATTACAAAAATAGATTGCTTGCAAAATGAATTTTCCTTATTAAAACAAGACAATAAAAAACTGTTTCCCCTTACGAAAGAATTTGATTTGGCCTTTATGGCTTACGGCGTTTTAAACGGCGGTATTCTAAGCGGAAAATATAAACAGGCACCGAATTTGGCTAAAACAGATGTGCGGAACTTCTTCTATCACTCATATAAAGGCGAAAATTTTATGAAAGCACAGCAGGTAGTAAAAACTCTTAAGCAAATTCACCCTACATCCACTACGCAAGCGGCAATAAATTTTGTCCTAAGTTTTGAAGAAGTAACTTGTGCAATTTTCGGTGCTAAAACTTTAAAACAACTAAAAGAAAATGCCGGCGCACTTTCTTGGAAATTAACTTCGGAGCAAAAAGATTTATTATGCAAAAATTGTTAAATGAAATCGAAAATTATATTAAAGATATTTTCCCTCAACTCGGCTTAAATAAAAGCAGGGAACTTGTGCGCCTTGTTTTTGAAATAAGCAAAAAAACCAATAAAACACCGCAAGAAATTTTGCCCAAAGAAAAAGCAAAGAATTTTGAACAAACAAAAAAATATTTATTAAATATCCGTTATAAAAAGTTAGGTAATTTGGCAGATATTTACTTGCCTAAACTTGATTTAAATTTCACAAAACAAGCGGACTTAGCAGAAAAATCTTTTAACCCGCAAAATATTTTTATTGAAGATTTATCTTTAAACTCCCCCCTTGCTAAAAGAGTAAAAGAAAAATTTCCAAATACTGAAATTACTGTTTTTAAGGGTAAATTTCCGGTCTTGAAAGAAAGCTACAGTGAACGTAAAAAAAACCTTATAATTTACACGGAAAAGTTCGATTTTCTAAAACCTTGCCCTTGTACAAAAAATGCAACCTGCTGCGGATATAATTTAATCAATTTGGGTTTTGGTTGTTTGTACGAATGTAATTATTGTTTCTTACAACAATATCAAAATTTACCGGCAATAGCTTTGCCTTCAAATATTCAAGATTTTTTAAATAAAGTGCCCACGGCTATTTTTAGGCAAGGACGTTTTAATTATGTCCGCTTGGGTAGTGGGGAATTTACAGATTCTTTGCTTTTTGACGATATAACAAATTATTCTAATGATATTTTAAACTTTTTCAAAAATAGACCGGAACTTTTTGAATTCAAAACAAAATCAGTTAATATTGATAATCTGTTAAAAATGCCGGCTCAAAAAAATATTGTTGTTGGGTGGAGTGTTAACCCTCAAAATATAATTTCTGAAGTCGAACCACTTACACCCAGCCTAAAAGAACGTTTGGCTGCTGCCGCAAAAATTGCAAAGCATGGTTATAAAGTGGCATTTCATTTCGACCCGGTGATCCGTCATAAAAATTGGAAGGAAAATTATAAAAATGTTGTGGAACAAATTGCCGAAATTTTACCTAAAGAAAGCATTGTTTGGATCAGTATCGGTACTTTGCGTTTTAACCGTGAACTTAAAAAATTTATTGAGTGCCGGTTCCCCAAAAATACAATTTTAGATGAAGATTTTTATCTATCGTTTGACGGAAAAATGCGTTACAGCGAAGAAGAACGTCAGGAAGTATATGCTTTTTTAAAGCCTTTACTTGAAAAAACTTTTCCAAACACAGTAGTTTATTTGTGTATGGAAAAGTAAAATTTTTATCAAAATGCTAATTATTTTTTCTTTTTGGTTTTCTTCTTGTATATTGGGACGGAAGACAATTGTTCAAGCCTGGAATTAGTTATTTTGTTTGGAACATAAGTACCCTCTTTAACGGCTTTTGCAGTTCTCCAAAACTTGGCAGCTGATATTTTGATAGGTTTTGATTTTCTCTTCCACTCTGTGTCACTTCTGTAATGACGGACAAAAATGATATTTCCCCTGTCATCAGGTTCACCAATCAAAGAAAACGGATCCGGATCCATTTCGAACTTACCGGGTAATTCTAGTTCAGAAAATTTCATATTTATTCCTCCAAGTATATCTAATCTTTTATTATTATAACAAAAATGATTATATTTTGCAATTTTATCAATCATTTAAATTTTGCCTCATCAAAATGCAATAGTGCAAAAAATTTGATAAAATATATATGTTAGCCGATTTTGGCGATAAGATTTTACAAGATTTCGCGCCTATAGCTCAATGGATAGAGCACCAGCCTGCGGAGCTGGGGATACAAGTTCGATTCCTGTTAGGCGCACCATTCGACGGTAAGCCCATTCTCAGACGAGAATGGGCTTTTTTTTATACTTTCTCGACGACATTTTGGGCCTATAAAAGACGTTAAAAGACAACAAAGACATTAAAAGACTATGAAAGACAAGGACAGAGTTTGGACACTATAACCTCTAGAACAACTGCGCTTTCTATAAATCGAACTAGCCAAAATTATAGTGTCCATTTTACATACAAATGGCAGAAAGACCGCAGGTTTGACTTCGGTAATAGGAATCTAACTTATAGCGAGTAAATTTATGCTTTAGGACAAGGTTTAAAAAACAAAAAACCACCCTCATAAACAAGAACGGTTTTTAAGAAAGTTTTATAAATTATTTATTCCGCCAATGCTTCAATAGCATTTTTGGTGTCCCCTTGAGAAAGCATATATAAACTAACGTATGCCTTTGCAAAATCCAACCCCATATCAGCCATATTGAAAAACCAAGTTAAACCTTCCTTTTGCTCTTTTTCTGACAATTGTTTTTTAGATAAACATTCCTTTGTTTTTCCATCACGAAGCCAATTTACATATTCAAGCGTGCTTTTATATTCTTTATCTGAAGATGTCATCATTTTCAAACTTGTAAACATCTTTATATAAGATTCTAAATCTTCATAGTGTACAAGAAGCTTAGCACCTGCATGTCCAGCATTAGCGGCTGTAGCCCACAAATTATAGGCAACCAAATTATTTTCTTCTACCCCATTACCTGTAAAATACATAATCCCTAACATAATCAAAGCATCTTTATTACCGGATTTAGATGCCATAAAGAAATAATTAAAAATTTCTTTATATTCCTTTTCATCATTGGCGTATAAATAACTGTAAAATCCTAATGGATAAAATGCCTCAATACTGCCTTGGTCTGCCGCTTTTTTAAGCCATTTCATACCCTCTTTCATTTCTTTTTCTTTATCACTTGCGGCTAACATAATCCCTAGTTTTGTTTGTGCTGTTAATACAACCTTATTTACCTTTTCAATTGATTCCTCTCTATATTCTTCTGCAAGAGAATTCTTTTTCAATTTATTTATGTCATATTGTGCCGCCTTACGATACCAACTTTCAGCTCTTTTATAGTCCCCTTTCTCATAAAGATAATCTGCAAATAACAACTGCGAAACAGGTGATTTAAGATATTTTTTAGGTTTATTTAATATTTCTTCTTCATTACCTTGCATTATGGAGAGGAAATCTGAAGCTATATCTACAAAAACAATATTTTTACTTTTTTTAACGACTTCATCACAAGTTTGTTTTGCTTTATCAAATTCTTTATTATTAAATTCAGTTACACATTGTTCTAATTTATCTTTTGCGGAAAACCCACACATAAAAATTGATAATGCAATAATAAACAATGATTTTTTCATAATGTTTCCTCAGTTTTTATTTTGCTCTGGCTTTGATTAATGCCGTTTCAATATCTTTATATTTTCCTTTTCTTGCTAAACTTAATGCTGTTTCACCTTGTTTATTTTTTAAATTAACATTAGCACCGTTTTCTATTAATAAATTTGTAGATGTTATATCTCCAAATATAGTTGCTTTCATTAAAGCTGTATCACCATTATGATTTTGACTATTAATATCAGCACCTGAATCAATTAAAATTTTCATTATAACCTCACGGCTAGGCACACTTCTTAACATCAAACCATCTGCTAATCCTGGTCCTGCTGCTCGCATTAATGGAGTATCTCCATATTTATCTTTTGCGTTAACATCTGCTCCAGCAGAAATTAAAGCTTCAATAATTTCTTGTCTCCTGTTTACACTTGTAATTGCAAGCATCAGAGCTGTAACACCATAATTATTTTTTTCATTTACATTCGCCCCATATTGAATTAAGGCTTTTGCAGCACTTATAGATCCAATTTCGCTTGCCCACATTAAGGCAGTTTCATCTTTGTTATTTAATGAGTCTAAATAAATTCCTGCTTCAACTAACATTTTTATTTCTTTCCCTTCCAGATCGCCTGATACTGCAAATTTTAATGCTGTATCCCCTTGATTATTGCGGATATCCACATCAGCACCTGACTTAATCAAATAATTCATAGTTTTTAAATGATGATATTCAGCCGCTAGCATAAGAGTGGTGTTACCATCTTTATTTTTTACATTAACGTCTGCCCCTGCTTTAACCAACATATTAATAATAGGGAAAGAACTTTTTCCAGCATGCAATGCTAATATTATGAGAGGTGTACCTTCTTCATCTTTTTGATTAACCATTTCACCGTGTTTTATATAATATTTAACAACCTGTTCATTACCTGCTTTGACTGCTTCTACCATTGTAATATTAGGTTTCTGCTCACATGCCGATAAAGTAAGAACTATAATGAATACTGTTAATAATAAACGAAATATTTTCATAATTTCTCCTAATTTTTACTAAAAATACCTTAATAAAAGGAATGTTTACGTTTAAACTGCAAAATTTGTGTACATAAATATTAGCATTTTTTTAGAGCAATTATTTTTAGCAACTTTTAGATAAAATAATACGACAATAATCTCCTATTTATGCTCTTTCCTCCATTGCCATGGCTCTTGTGCGGTAGGATTAGACCACAGGCCAATTTTGGCAGTTTTGGCTTGGGTTTCTAATTCTTTCCAATGTTCACATTCCGGTATTTTACAGTAATAAGTGTAAACCCATGCGAGACCTGCTTTGAGCATTTCTTCAGCAACTTCTTTATCATCAATTTTAATTCTGCCTACTGAACGACCATAACGGTCTATATTTATGACAGTAACATCAATTGTTTTACCTGCCACAAGTTCAGCCAAATATTCTCTGGAAACTTTGCC
>JAEEIL010000033.1 GCA_016281355.1 Elusimicrobiaceae bacterium
ATCAATTGTAGCACGTTTTCCGTCTTCTTGTCAACTTTTACGTCGAGAGAAACCGCAACCCCGAAAATCGCAAGCACTCTGTTGCCCACGGCTATCACCGGAAAGTCGTCCCTATCCTTTCTCGGTATTTTAAGGTCGGAATAATAGTCCGAAAGATTTTTCGTGCCGCCGCCGAATTTCTTTATGTGATCCCCGCTCCTGCGGTTCCGTACGACGGCGTCGGCGGGTATCTTGTCCCCGTCGACGAAAAGTCCGCCTGAAAGGTCTTTTGGCGCGGGCGTTTTTATCACAGCGTAAGCCTTTTCCCCGAAAGTAAACTCCCCTATGCCGAAGGACATTACCCCGTCGCGGGGTTTTTTTGCGTTCTTAAACAGCGATATAACGTCGTACTCTCTTATCGCGACGACGTTTCGGGGAAGATTGACGGATTTCCCCGTTTCCTTGTCCGCAAGTGCGCATACATCTTCCGCATGCACCCGCTCGTAGTCCCTTTCTATCCCGAGCTTTTTAAAGCAGATTATCGCTGCCCTGCGTATAAGCACGGGGTCGGCGGGAAGCCGTATTTCCGCACAGGTCTTGTTCGCCGATACGATCTTCGCCGCTTGCCTGTCGAGATACGCGTCTTCTTTCGCCGCGATGCGCGAAAGCCTGTAAACCCCGCTTTCCGCCTCCGGAAACGCCTTTTCCACGGCGGGAATCACGTTGTGGCGGATATAATTTCTGGTGTAATCGTCCCGTAAGTTGGTCTCGTCGGTAACGAAAGGTATGTTATGCAGTTTTACGTATTCGGATATCTCTTGCTTTTTCACCCCGATAAACGGGCGCAGGATAACGTCGCCGTGGTTGGTTACCCCCGCAAGCCCCTTGATCCCCGTGCCGCGGAAAAGGTTTATAAGCACCGATTCCATGTTGTCTTTTAGGTGGTGCGCGGTGAAAATCACGTCGCACTTGCCGCTTTTAAAGGCGTCGTTAAAACACTCGTAACGCAAAATTCTCGCCGCCTGTTCGACGGTGAGTTTTTCCGTTTCGGCTTTCCTTAAGGAGTTTACGGAATAGGATATGCAGGGAACGCCGTTTTTTTCGCAATAATTCCTGACGAATTCGGAATCTTTCAGAGAAGATTCCCCCCTTATGCCGTGTTCTACGTTGATACAGACGACGTTAAAGGAATACCTGTCCTTTACGGAAAGGGTAAAATGTAAGAGCGCCATAGAGTCTTCGCCGCCCGAAACCGCCACCGCGACGGTCTTATTTTTAAGGGATTCGTCTATAAAAAGGGGTTGCATAGATATATTGTAACATACCGAAAAGACAAAAAACAAGTTTTCGGTAAATTATAATTTAAAATTTTTAAGAAGAAACGTTTGACAAAAAAGGGATTAAGGTATATTATATATAGGCACTCTGAAAAGAGCGTATATCGCGGGATGGAGCAGTCCGGTAGCTCGTCGGGCTCATAACCCGAAGGTCAGGTGGTTCAAATCCCCTTCCCGCAACCAAAAACGAAAGGCAGGTTACCCCTGCCTTTTGTTTTTGTATGAGTTTAAGGAAAATCAAGGGGATTTGAACCACCTGATTTACTTTCTATGAGCACGCTTTCGCCAACGTATAGCGGGTATTAAGAAAACCCCGTGGGCGAAAGGGGATCGCTATCCGCCGTAGGCGGTAGCCTTTTTGCGAAGCAAAAAATAACCCGAAGGAAATTCCCACCCCCTTCCCGCAACCAAATCAGTCGGTAGAAAGGTTTTTTTGTTTTTCTACCGATTTTTGCGTATTTTGGGGTAAAATAGGCTATTTTTTGCACTTTTTTAAGACTTTGAGTTTTCAAGGTCTTTTTTTAATTCTCAAAAGGTCTAAAAAACACTCTAAAAACACACTTCTACTGCCTCGGTTAAAAGGTGGGCGGTGGGCGGATTTGAATAAAATTGCGTTAACGCTATAATTATTTATAAAGACGTGTCATATATTATTGATTCTAAGATAGCTTTAAGAATCCCTAAAACCGTGCATCAGAAATTAATTGAATTAGCTGATGATGAGGGGGTTAGTTTAAATACGATAATTAATAATGCAGTAAGCAATTATATTGGCAAAAGCGAGTACGATTATGAAATAAGACAAAAAATAGAAGCATTGCTACACATTTTAATGTTTTTCTCGTCAAGGGGAATACTTTGTAAAAATGTATTCTCTCTCCTTTGACGAGGGTAAATGTGTAGCAACATGAGAGATGCATTTTGGGTGCGTCTTTCGGGACGCACTTTTAATTTTAGGGGGGAAAATGAAAAAAATATTTTTTAGATTATTAATTTGTTTGTTAGTTATATGTTCTATAATTTGTTGTTTTACTGCTTGTAAAGAAGCTGTTGTTGAGTCAAAGGAAGAGGCTTTTGAGGTAAAATATGTGACTCAATATCGCTATTCTGGGAATACGAGAATTGTTTTTAAGTTTGTTTATACGCAAGAAATGTTTGATTATTTATGGACTAACGATGGATATGGTTTTAGTGTAATAAGACAAATTATATTAAATAACGACCCGTTACAGTACGACACTCCTTGTTATTGGCAACTCAGTAATATGTATGGTATTTCTTACTCAACTCTTAGAGATTACTCAAATATAAACGAAAGGTTAGTAAATTTTAAAGTGGGTGAAGATGTGTATTTTTATGACTATTTAGATGTTGGTAATTACAATATGCACTTTGAGATTCCGCAATTAAATCTTTTTTGTAATTTATATTTAGAAGTTAAATAAAAACAATTATTATGAATTCACACGTTTTAATTCCTAAATGCATTTTAAAAAACTTCCAAGACGATAATCATAGCTTGCATTGTTTCGATGTGGTTAATAATATATACTGTCTAAAAAGGGCAGATAACTTATACACGGAATTTAATCATTATTCTAAAGAAGTAGAGAAATTCTTGAGTGATAAAATTGAATCGCCTATAGGTCGACATGTTTAAAAGATGGACAACGTTTTTCGTTAAAAACTTTCGCGTTACCATGAAAGAACAAGTTCTAAATGATTTTTTAACGGAAAAGATATAGAGAAAGAGTGGTGGTTAATTTTCCAATGATAAATGGGTATTCAAAACTATCATTAGGATATAAAAATAATCCAATATTTAATGAATGCCCGTTTGCTTTTCGGGACATAAACGGAGAGGTTTTAGTTTATTAAGAAATTAATTTTATTAAGGAAGAAAATTTATGTATAGTATTGCCAAAATTAAATCTTTTAAAGGGAAAGACATAGTATTTAATGTTTGCGATGGTTTTGGGGATTTGAAAGTATGCCTTGACACTAACGAAGGCATTTGTAATGTTTTCGTTTCTTATGGTAACACTTGTTATGCAGATGAAGTAATAAAAGTCAACTTGGTTGACAAAAAGGAAGCCGATATTATTTTGCGAAAAGTAGATGATAGCGAAAAAGCAGATTTTAATTTATTTCTTTCAAGTCTTTAAAAATTAATTGAAAATAACACAAAAAAAACGGCGTTAGAAAGATATAGTTTGGTGTTAACACTGTTTTTTAAAATATGCAACCTTTTGACCGACACACATACCCAAAAAAATACATTTTAACCGACTGATACAAAAACAAAAGGCAGGGTACCCTGCCTTTTTCCGTTGTATTCGTTTTAAGAAAAATCAACTCCCCTTTTAATCTTTGTAAAAGTTGATAAGACAGCCTTTTAAGATTATCTGTCGTTCCGCAGGGGTAAGCGCGCCCACTTTAAGGGAAACTTCCCTTTCCGTACCTTCGCCGATAACTTTTGCGGTAAATTCGTCCTTACCTTCTTCTATGCCCGCTTTCACGCCCTTTATATAGACGTATTCCCCGACCTTAAAATCGTTCTTTGCGCATATAAAGGGTATCATGCCCCAGTTTATAAGGTTACTTCTGTACCTTTTCGTCGCGTAGTCCTGCGCGATATTCGCTACCCCGCCCAAAACTCTCTGGCAAGACGCGGCTTGTTCCCTTGCCGAACCGTCGCCCGGCTTTACGGCGCACACTACGCTGCCGTAGGTGGTATTCTCTTCCGCTATCCCCGATATTTTGGGGAATTTTTCGTTTTTAACGGCTTTCGCCCTGCCGACGTAAGA
>JAEEIL010000034.1 GCA_016281355.1 Elusimicrobiaceae bacterium
GAAATTTGCGCCGCTATGAAGGAAGCCAGCGAAGGCGAACTCAAAGGCATTTTAGGTTATACGGAAGATGCAGTAGTTTCTTCAGATTTCCTCGGCGATACACGCACATCAATCTTTGATGCAAAAGCCGGTATTGCTTTAACTGATACTTTCGTTAAAGTTGTTTCTTGGTACGATAACGAAATCGGTTATTCCAATAAAGTTCTTGATTTGATTGCCCATATGGCATCAGTCAACAAATAACTTTAATTATAAAAAAGGCGCTCACCACGGGCGCCTTTTTTTATAGGAGATTTTATGAACTTAAACGATATTGTTAAAATTCAAGATGTAGATTTAAAAGGTAAAACCGTTTTAATGAGGGTTGATTATAACGTCCCTTTAAAAGACGGTAAAGTAGATAATCCAAAACGTATTACCGCAACTGAAAAAACCGTTAAATATCTTTTAGGGCAAGGTTGCAAACTTGTTTTAATCGCACACCTTGGCCGCCCAAAAGGCAAAGTAGCACCAGAATTTTCTTTAGCACCCGTTGCACCGGAAGTCGAAAAAATTATGGGTACAAAAGTGCATTTCGGTAAAGACTGCATTGGCCCTGAAGCACAAGCGGCAGTTGCAGCCGCAAAACCGGGGGAAATTGTTTTACTTGAAAATTTACGCTTTCACCCCGAAGAAGAAAAAAACGACGAAAACTTTGCAAAAGAACTTGCAAAACTCGGTGATGTTTTTGTTCAAGAAGCATTCGGTACAGTTCACCGCGCACATGCTTCTACAAGTGCAATTACAAAATTTTTACCTGCTGCAGCAGGTTATTTAATTCAAAAGGAAGTTGAATTCTTAGGTGGTGCTATTGAAACACCTGCCCGCCCGTTTGCTGCAATTATCGGCGGTGCAAAAGTTTCCGATAAAATCATGGTCTTAAACAATTTGCTTGATAAAGTTAATGTCTTAATCGTAGGTGGCGGTATGGCATTTACTTTCAATAAAGCACTTGGCTATGAAGTTTCCAATTCCTTGCTTGAAGCTGATAAAATTGAAGAAGCCAAAAAAGTTATGGAAAAAGCAAAAGCAAAAGGCGTTAAACTTTTACTTCCTATTGATAATGTTTGCGCTCAAGAATTTAAAGACGGTATCCCAACAGTAACCACGGAAAACCCGAATATTCCTGCCGGTTATATGGGGCTTGATATAGGGCCGAAAACCATTAAATTATTTGAAGAAGAATTGCTTAAATGCAAAACAGTATTTTGGAATGGTCCTGTCGGTGTATTTGAAATGGAAAGTTACGCAAAAGGCAGCTTTGCCATAGCAGAAACTTTGGTTAAAATGACCGAAAACGGCGCCATTACCATTATCGGCGGCGGGGATAGTTTAAATGTCCTTAAAAAAGCTAAAATCTCAGCCAGCAAAGTTTCCCATGCTTCTACCGGTGGCGGTGCAAGTATGGAATTTGTTGAAGGTAAGGAATTACCCGGTTTAACCGCCTTACTCAAAAAATAAATTTTGAGTCTTTTAATCAAATATCCCCTGCTTTATAGCGGGGGGTATTTTTATTTCCAAAAGTCCAATATACTCTTTTGAAAATTTAGTATAATCTAAATATGAAAAATAATGCTTGGTTTTTTATTCCTTCCACATATTTTATGGAAGGCCTTCCTTATGGCGTTATAAATATATTATCTGCGATTATTTATACACGTTTAAACATCCCAAATGATGTTTTTATTTTTTGGACTTCTTGGTTATATTTACCTTGGGTTTTAAAAATGTTTTGGGCACCTTTAGTAGAAGGGAACAGCACAAAACGTCGTTGGGTAATAAGCATGCAGTTTGCTTTGGCTTTATGTTTTTTGTTTATATCTTTGACTTTACAGGTAAATCATTTTTTCATGGCCTCGGTTATCGGTTTTTTTGTCGGAGCATTTTTATCTGCGACGCATGATATTGCTTTGGACGGTTTTTATTTACTTGCTTTAACTGAAAAAGATCAAGCATATTTTGTCGGCTGGCGTACTGTTTTTTATAGGTTTTCTTTAATCTTTATCAGCGGACCTTTAGTAGTTATGGCAGGAAAATTAGAAAAACATTTTTCAAATATCCCACGTGCTTGGACTGTTGTTTTATTAGCGGTGGCAGTTTTCTCCGTAGTACTTGCGGTCTATCATAATTTTATTTTACCTAAGCCATTATCCGATGGCCCAAAACAACAAGAAAAAAATGGCTTTGCTTTTTACGGCGATATTTTTAAAAAATATTTTACTCAGAAACAAATTGTTTATATCTTGTTGTTTATCTTCTTATATCGCTTTGGTGATGCTTGCTTGGAAAAAGTTGTAGTTCCTTTTATGCTTAAGCCATTGGCTGAGGGGGGGCTAAATTTATCAACGGAAGCTTATGGTTGGATAAAGGGTACTTTAGGTTTAATTGCCATAATTTGCGGTAATATTTTTGGGGGATGGATACTTTCTAAATTCGGATTCAAAAAATGCCTTGTTGCATTTGCTTTATTTTTGGTTTTGCCAAACTTCTTCTATGCTTACATGGCTTATTTTCATCCCGAATTAAATACTATTACAGCTTTACTGGTATTGGAAAATTTCGGCAACGGGCTTGCTATGATGGCTTTTAGTGTATTTATCATGTATGTTTCAGATGGGGAATATAAAACCTCTTTTTATGCAATATCAACCGGCCTTATGGCACTTGGTATGATGGTTCCTAATATGCTCAGCGGTAAACTTCAAGTTATGCTTGGTTATGATAAGTTTTTCTTAATTGTCAGTATAATCAGTTTGGTTACTTTTGCGGTTATCCCGCTTGCCTATAAAATACAGAAATTATCAAAAGCTGATGATTTTATTAAAAAAACTAAAACTACAGAGTTGATGGATAATTAACTGTTATTTGATAAAAACGTCTAATTATGCTAAACTGTCTTAAGAGGTGCTTATGAATATATTAAATAAAAAAGTAGGTTATACTTTGATGGAAGTATTAATAGTTGTTGTTGTCATTGGTATTTTGGCAACAATGGGGATGCCATTTTATAGGAATCACTTAGAACGCCAAAGAGCGGCAATAGCTATAACAAATCTAAGGATGATTTCCGATTCAGTAGAACGTTATATGTCTTTACATGCGAATGTTGTGCCCACAAATTTCGCTTTACTTGATTTGGAGTTAGACCCTTCCCATATGACTCAGAACAACAATCAATGGATATATTCTGAAGGTTACTTTGATTACTATATAACAAATCGAAACGGCCGTGCAACAGTATCAGCGGAAAGAAGTAATTACGAACTAGATGGTAGCGGGGGGGAACTATGGTACATCTTAAGTATTGACCTAGATGATACTTCTAAAATAAGTTGTACTAGTGATCATGAACATCCTGATTACTGCGAAAATACTTTGCATATATGTAATGATTAAAACGGTTTACTATGGAATTGATTTCTAGTTATATTATAACTTTAATTTTGGTTATGGACCCTTTTGGTAATATACCGCTTTTTATTACCGCTTTAAAAAGAGTCCCAACTGAAAGACGCACAAAAGTTCTCCTTAGGGAACTTATGATTGCTTTGTTTATAATGATGGTTTTTTTATTTACCGGTGCAAAGCTTCTTTCTTGGCTTGGTATAGCAAAATATTCTTTAGGTGTTTCAGGCGGCATAGTTTTGTTTATAATGTCCATAAAACTTGTTTTTAATTCTTCTATGGAGGAGCAAGCCCAAATAAACCAAAAAGATGAAGAGCCTTTTTTAGTTCCTTTGGCAATTCCGCTTATTGCAGGGCCGGCAAGTTTGAGCATGCTTTTGATTTTATCTGCTGGTGCACCTTCCAAGATTTGGTATTTATTTGCAGCTGTTTTGATTGCATCTGTATTAAACGGCTTAGTTTTATTATTATCGTTCCCCATAAGTAATTTACTTGGCAAACGCGGTATAATTGCTCTAGAAAGATTAACCGGTTTGTTAATGGTCCTAATTTCCGTAAACATGATGATGGGCGGTATTTCCGAATTCGTGAAATCTCTGTCTTAAATCAGAGGTGTAAATGAAACGAATAGCAATTTTACAACGTAAGATAACCTTCTTAAATATTCTTAAGTGGTTTTTACTTTCACTTTTGATAGGTACAATAGTGGGTATCTGTAACGCAATGTTTTTAAAATTGCTTGAATTTTCTATAGGTTTCACAAATCAATTTGAGTATTACTTTTTAGTTCTTCCTTTTGCTTTGTATATCGTTAATAAACTTGCAAAAATATCACCGGAAGATAATGACTATTCGACAAATCAGGCTATTGCTTCAATAAATGAAAGAAAAAGCGTTTCTATAGTATCTTCAATAAAAGCTTTCTTCTTACCTATAATTACAATTGCTTGCGGCGGAAGTGCAGGTAAAGAATCCCCTTGCGCTGATGTCGGTGCAGGGGTTGCAAGTACTTGTGCAAAATTATTTTCTTTTAATAAACAAGAACGCCGTAAACTTATGATTTGCGGTGTAAGTGCCGGGTTTGCAGGGGTTTTCGGTGTGCCAATATCCGGGGCATTATTCGGGCTTGAAGTTTTAAGTGTCGGTACTGTTTTTTATGAAGTTATGTTCCCTGCTTTTATTGCAGGGATAACTTCCTTCCAGGTAACTCATGCACTTGGGGTTAATTATATTTATCATCCGCTTAATCTGCAGGCTATTTCTTTAGACGGTTCATTGTTTGTAGTTGTTCTTGCCGGCTTATTTTTTGGTGTTATTGCCCTTATTTTAATTGAGGTAATAAAATTAAGTAATATCATAATGAGATACGTAGGTTCAAAAACCAATATGTTTATTCGTTGCTTTGTTGCCTCAAGCGTAGTCATATTAATAGGGCTTTTAACTTCTCCGGATTATCTTGGGCTTACCATGAACAGAATAGATATTATTTTAAGCGGCGGCAAAGGGGCAAATTTAGGTTTTTTAATTAAAATCTTGGCAACGGCTTTCACTTTTGCCGGCGGTGGTGTCGGCGGTCTTGTAACACCTGTATTTTTTATAGGTGCTAATTCCGGTTACTTTTTCGCAAATTTAATTGGTTTAAATACCTCTACTTTTGCCGCACTTGGTCTTGTTAGCGTTTTGGCAGGGGCAGCAAATACCCCGCTTGCTGCAAGCATTATGGCAATAGAACTTTTCGGTGCTTCTATTGCACCCTATGCTGCGGTATCTTGCATAGTCAGTTTCTTGGTTACAGGAAGGCGTTCAATATACCCTAAACAAGAATTTACCTTTGATAAAAGTCTTGTTGAAGATGATACCAATGATCCGTTAGATTCTTATACACCTGAACAGCTTGAAAAAGCTTTAGTAAAGAAAAATTTTATTTTACAGTCTATCCGTCACCTAATTCCTAACAGTTTAAATAAAAAGGAAATAGATGAGATAGTCATAAAATCTAAACAAGACAAAAAAGATTTTAAAATTTTGAAACATTTATTCCCTGACTTTAAAGATAAAAAATAATTTTCAGTGTATTTTATGAAAAAATTATTTCTTGTTTATTTGTTTTGTCTGCTTGCACCCTTCGTTTTAGGTGAAGAGTTTTTTGTTTCTAAACCTAATGAGAAAGAAGGTAAATATTGCCAGGCTGTACAAGTAGCAAATACTTGGTTTTTGACTGCCGCACATTGTGTGGCAGATATTTGCAATGATGCCTGCGAAATTGAAATGAATATTCACAGTAATATTATAAAGACCTCTGAAAAAAATGTTTTTTGGCTTAATAGTAAGCGTATCGGAAATTCTTCCTATGATATTGCTTTAATAAATTTTGACAGTGCAAAAACATCCCCTGACTTTAAGGAACATCAAATTCTTATTGTAGATAATTCCATAAATATTTCCGAACCTAAGATCTTAAATAGGAGTTTAAATATTCCTTTTAACATTAGGGGAAATGTAGGGGAAATTTTATCTATAAATGATGTTTTTTACGGCCCTAAAAGCAGAATAATTTTTACCAAAGATTTAGGTATATTTCACGGTTTATCCGGGGCAGGAGTTTTTACAAACAAAGGGGAACTTATTGCCGTAACTTCCGCTGTTGCAGGAAGGGGGAGTGAAGCACGTTTTTCCGTATTTTCCGTATTTGATGAAAAGGTAAAAAGTTTTTTAAAACAAAGAATACCATCCCTTTATTTTAAACATTTAAGTTCTAAAGATTTTAAGGATGCAGATACTTCTGATAAAGAAATTTTAATTTCCTTGGATAATAACAAATGAGAATAAAGATATTACTATTTATTTTATTTATTTCACTGATTGCATTGGTGCAAGCAGAGGTAAGTTTTGTAAGTGTAAGTAATGAAAAGAGTTATGACTCAGTTAAAGATTTCACTAATACTTATGAAATAAATTTCAACAAACACGGTTCACAGGATGTAGTCAAATGTCAAGCTGTACGTCTTGCCAAAAATTGGTTTATAACAGCAGCCCATTGTGTAAAAGCCCCTTGCGAAGATGGGGCATGCAGTTTTCAAGCCAGGCTAATGGTCGGCCGTAATTATGAAGCTGATTTTACCACTACTCAAGGTAAAAAATTCAGCAAGAAAATATTTAATTTTTCTAAAACGAAATTAGAAGCTAAAGATATACTTTATGATATTGCATTAATTTATTTCGATCCTAAAGAAACAAAAACCGTTTTTAAAGATCCGGCGGGCCGACGTTACATAAATGAAGCCGAATTTTTACGTCGTATACCAAACAGATCTGTTTATTTACGCGCTATCAATGGAACTCATTTACCTACAATATTAGTCATGACCACCAAAAAACCTGTGGTATTAAAAAGAGATTTATCAATTGTTTCAATTTGGAGCGGTAAAAAAGAACTTTTAAAGAATTCTGATGCACCTGTGTTTTACTCTCCTAAACTTTCTAATATAATTACAAAGAATTTTGGTGTAATACAAGGTATTTCAGGATCCGGTGTAATGACAAATACCGGGGAACTTTTAGGTATAGTTTCAGCCAAAGCAGAGCTAAATTCTTCCCGCTTATCTTCACCTATACCTTTAGTTTATATCGCACCGTTTGATAAAGAAATTATGGACTTTATTTTACAACATATTCCCAGTGTTTCTTATATAGAAGCCGATAAAAAATTTTACCGTGCTCTAAATGAAAAAGAAGAAAAGGATCTCGGTATAATTGAAAAAGTCAAATTTAATTTACAATAAGTTTTACAAACTTACCTCAAAAAATAGTATAATAAATATTATTTAAAGGAGATTTTAAATGTATAATTTACTCTTAATTGCACAATGGATTTTATGTATCCTATTGATTTTATTAGTTTTAATGCAAAACGGTAAAGGTTCCAGTGCCGGTATCTTCGGTAATTCAAATAGTGACAGCGTATTTTCAAGCCCTACCGCAGCAACTTTTGTTACTAAATTAACAGCAATTATCGCAGTGCTTATTATGATCGTTTCTATTGCATTAACCGTTTTGGTTTCTAAACGTGGTATGGAAAGCGTTGTAGATTTACAAGTACCCGTTGCCACACAACCTGCAGATCAAACAAAATAATTCATAATTTTCTCTGCATATTAAGCCCTTCGCTTATTTGCGAAGGGCTTGACAATTTATATGTTTACTATTAAAATATTTTTATAGTATATTGGAAAGAATATATGAAAAAAACTATATTACTCTTATTTTTGAGTTCAGTACTTAGTTTGGGTGTTTATGCGCAATCACCTGCAAACGGTGATCTTATTTTAGATGCGAAAAATAAAATATATCGATATTACGGTAAAGAAAGTTTTGAAGAACCTGAGTGGATAAGAGTTAAAAATTTTTTAAATTGGCTGGATGAAAACGAAATTTCTCTGAATAAACGTTTTCGTGAAGCATACCCCGGCACCAATACCGAAAATTCGGAAAAGTTATTTTTTGCCTTTTTAGGGGCGAATTATGTGTCACAAAAACTTATAAATAAGAAGTTTGATTTACCAATCCAAATTTCAAGGGAAGGATGCTATGCCGATCAAGTGCATATCTGTATAGAACCGTATAACTATATGGAAGTCTTAAATGTGGCTATACATGAAGCTGCGCATATTTTGCCGGCCATTATCAACAAAGACATTCAGCCTTATGATATTTTATCTGAAGAAATAACCACCTTTGCTCAACTTAAATATGCCTTACCTTTAAAGTCAGGCAAAATTGTTCACGGTACAAAAGCATTTTTTATTTATTCAGATAAAGAAACCAATAGACTAAAAATAAACGATATAAAAGGGGAATATGCTGATATTGTATATTCCGCAGTTAATTATTCCGATTTTAATGAAAGTACGATTTTGAACAAGAAAATTCGTAAATCCCGTTCTGTGTATAAAATATTGCAAATAATTTTTAACGGTATAGATAATAATTATTTAGGCAAAAATTACATATTAAATGACGACGAAATTTACTATTTGCAAAACCCTGTTTTCCAAGACACAAAAAAAGACATGGAAAACAGTTTGTCCCCCAAGGTATTAGGATATAATTATTCAAAGGGATATTTACAAAAAATCTTTTTAGATAATGAAGAGGAAATATTATCTTCATTTGTAAAAAATTTAAGAAAACACGCTGATAAAAACATTCCTCCCGTTCCGAAAGGATATATTTAAGCCCACTTAATATTATTTTAAAAACCCTCTCTATAGATTCAGAGAGGGTTTTTGTTAAACATTAAATGTTTAACATATCCCGCGCATAATTTTATATTATATATATATGCACTATGCTTAAAAGGTTTTTAACTATTGTTTTGCTAGTGTCAATGTTTTTTAATGCCTCCGGCGCAGAAATTTTAGCCGCTGAGGTGGCATCTTTTAATTCCCAAAAATCAAATACTGATGAAACCCCAAAGAACTTGCTTGAAAGTTTCGGTCAAAAAGAACGTTTTAAACTTTTTGAGCCCGCCCGTTACGGCTTTTTAAGTGATGGAAATGCACAACAATTTTTACCTCAAACAGAAGAAGAGGGAGAAGAAGAATATTTTAATTACTCCCGTGCATATCTTGAAAATATCATTACCGAAACAGAAGGTGCCATAGAATTACGCGGCAGGACAACCGAATATATTGAAATTTTAAACCCTTCACTCTTACTTCCGATTTACGGAACTACAATTTCTATGACGGGCCGCAAAACTTTCGGTTTAAAATACAATGCAAAAAAATACAATATAAAATCTACCACGACTAATAAAGATGTCAGTGATATTTCCATTGATCAAGAGATGCAACTTAAAGTCCAAGGTAAAATAAGCAATAGAATTTTTGTTGATATCGACTATGATGACCAAAGATCGGATTCCCAAAATATCGCAATTTCATACAAAGGAAAGGAAGGGGAACTTGTACAAAGCGTGGATTTCGGTGATATAACATTATCCTTACCGGCAACCCAATTCTTGTCTTACTCAAAGCAAGTTTTCGGTGCTAAAATGCACCTTCAGCATAAAGATGCAAATCTGTATTTAATCGGCAGCCAAAGCAAAGGCGACAGTAAAACCAAACAATTTAAAGGCAACAGCGTTTTTGAGACGGTAAATATTAAAGATTTAAATTATATTCGCCGCACTTATTACAGTTTGGAATTGAAAAATTCCACAGCTATGCCATCTTGGGATTGGAATTCCGATATCGTTGCAGGTTCTGTAGAAGTATATTTAAATGACCATCAAAATACAGGTTATCAAGTAGCAATGCAGGCAGCAGATTATAAAAATTGTGAAAATTACCCAGGTACAGGTGGCAATGCACCGTTCCGCTTGCTTACTGAAGGTGTTGACTATACCGTAGATATAAGCAAAAAAATGTTAATCTTTAACAGGCAGCTGTCCAGTACTGATATTGTTGCTGCTAATTTTAAAAATACAGCAGGGCAACAAACTACTGATATTTGCGGTGGCTTGCCTATCTTACTTAAAACCCAGGATGACCGACCCTTGGCAAGTGCTACCGATGAAGGAAGTTATAACCTCGAAATCAAACGCTATTACAATATCGGTACTACGCAACTTTCACGTGATAACGGAACAGGTAATTTTATTTTAAAATTGCTTGAATCAGACGGTACTGAAGTTCAATTTTGTACAACTAATCCTAATCCTCCCCTATATTGTCCAACACCTTTACAGGTAGATTATGATAAAGGTACTTTTTACATAGAAACAGAATTCCCCGACGAGGGCTTATATAACACAACGCCTGTATCAGCAACAAACCGCTACTTTTTTGTGCAATTTAATTCCACCGTAAAAACTTATTTTTTGGAACCTGATATCGTTGTTCAATCGGAAAAGGTAAAAATAAACGGTGCAACGATGGCAAGGAATAAAGATTATTATATTGATTATTCTTCCGGTTATTTAACTTTTTATAATAGAGATTTAATCGGCGATAACAGCATAATAAATGTTGATTACGAAGTTTCAAATGAGGCTAAAGACAGTATGCTCCTCGGTGGACGTTTAAGTTATGACTTTACAAAAAATATCAGTATCGGTGCATCAATTTTACATGATTCAAATACTAAACCCAAAACAGTTCCGCAAATAGGTGATTTAAGTAATTCTCTTACCACGATGGAAGCCGATGCAAGAATCAAAGATTTACAAGTTACCGAAGGCCTTAAAATTACCGCCGGTGTTGAAGGTGCAAAAAGCAAGAAGGATAATAACTTATTTGGTTATGCCATGATTGAAAACATGCAACAAATCAAAGAAAGAATCAGTGCTTCAACGGTTTTCAGTGATTGGAAAATAGCATCTAACCCTACTGCGGAAAGTTCATATTTTAACAGTATAAAATGGGATTCACAAGAAATACCTGCTCTTGAAATTAACCCAAATGCCATTGCAAATTCTAACGAAAAACAAAATGTTCTTGTAATAAATTATGACTTTACAGGTTTACCGGCAACAAATGATGAAGTATCTTTGGTTTTCCCTATCAGTAATTACGGAGCAGATTTTACAAATAAAACCTTGATAGAACTTACTGCACTGGGTGAAACAAATGGGCCGGAATTAAATATCTCTTTTGGTACGATGGATGAAATGTCCGATAATTATACTGATTTGGCAGGCTTTACCAGGGAAGAAATGTTTCCTACTTGCAGTAAATATTATGACCCCTTGTACAATACAGTACCTAAGACGGAAGATATGCGTTGTACCGGCCAATTAACCGTTGGCGAAGATAAAGGTTGGATATTCGTTGACCCTGATAGTACACCACATTACTATAATCCTTTTGCTGATAACATCTATAATCCATTACCACAACCAAACGGTATAATTGATACGCAAGATTTAAACGGTAACGGTATTTTAGATACCTTTAGCCCCAGTTCAAAATCTATGGATCCAACTATCGGCGGTAACTTTGGTTTTGCAGGAACACCCTTTTTAGTTCCAAATGGTATGCCAGAAGAGAAATTAACAAATACAACTTGGCAAACATTTTCGCTTGAAGTAGAAGATTTTAACTCTAATCGTTGGTCATCCATACAACAAATGCGTGTAACTTTAAAAAGAGGGGGAAAAGATAAAGGTACAATTAAAATTGCTAATTTAACTGTGTCCGGTAGTTCTTGGCAACCTTTAGATACCGACGAAACCATTTTAACCACATACGGTATAAACAACGTTGATAATCCTGCTACTTACAAACCGATATTTAACGATCCCGGTGACGGGGGGATAACTTTCCGTACTTTGTATGGTTCTATCAACAATATTCGTGAGGAAAACTCAAACAATGTAATGGAACAATCTTTAGCAATTAAATATGATTTTACTTCTGCCAGCACAGATACCGTAAGTGTGCAAAAAAACTTTAACCCTATGGATTTTTCGACACATGAAGAATTTCATTTCTTGCTATACAACACAACTCCACAAGATAATATGAAATTCTATCTACGTATAGAAACTGATGATAGTAATTACAGTGAAATTGAAATTCCGCTTGACAGTGCATCTTTCCCGACAAATGAGTGGCGTTTATATAAATTAAAGCTTATTGACTTAAGCGGTGACCATGTACCGGATAGGTGGGAAAATATTTCCTCATACCCGGCTACTTCCAGCTATGCAGGAAATTTAAATTATAAGCGCGTAGGTATAATCAAAGCAGGTGTACGGCAAGACGGCGGAACCGGACAACAGGGCGAAGTTTGGCTTGATGATATATTCCTTGCAAAGGGCGTTATTTCCGAGGGTGAGGCTTATGAAGCGGATGCAACGATCAAGTATCAAGATTGGTTTGAAGCCGGCGGTAAAGTGCTTTATAAAGATGATTTATTCCAAACACCGATAACCGTTGCATCAAAACAAAAAAATAAAGAAGAAAATTACTTTTTGAAATTCAAAAAAATAAAACACTTACCGGTCGAAGCAAATTATTATCGCTCAAATACCGTAACACCTGATGTTTTAAACCACGATACAACAAACACAGTAAGTTTGCTCGATAAAGGTGAAGTCGACCGTAAACGCGGTGCGGTTACAGCGAGATACTTAAACCCTAAATTACCGCAAATAACCGTCGGTTACAACTTTAATTCAACTGATTATGATATGTTGCAAAGAAAAGATGATAGTGATAATTACACTGCCGCTTTAAATTACAATTCATCAAAGCAAGGTTTAATTAAAAATGTAAATGCAAATATAGGATTTACAAATAATAAAGTAAATTATAATGAAACACGTTTACAGGCACTAGGCCCAAGTACTTATAACACAGATGAAAAAGTTAAAAATTACTCGATAAAATTGAATTTAGTACCTTGGCAGGGTTCAAGTTTGGTGCCCAGTTATTCCCTAACGACTGCTGATGAAAGCCGTAAATATTACAGCACCGAAATCAATAATTTTGAAAGTAAAAAATATGCCAAATATGCTGTAGAAAATGTAGGAATCAGCACATCACTTCGCTTAACTTCTTGGCTTGTACCAACGGCAAGTTATAATGCTGTAATTAAAGAAAATAATAATTTATCTAAACTTACACTTTCCGGGGATTCTATTGATATAGGCCAAGTAAAAAGTATAAACCGAAGTTCTGAAGGTAACCTTTCTTTAACTTTAAGCGGGCGTGACATATTTAAAAACAATAAGCTTTTGTCAACTTTAAGTGTATCAAACAACTATAAATTACAAGACGGTGATGCTTGGGACTATGTTGATAATGATTTTAATTCCTTAGATAAAATTTGGTTAAGAAGTTCAATGGGTATAAATTCACCTTATGCCAAGCGTATGACGATGACACTTAGAAATACTTATACCAATTCACTGCGCTGGAACCCGTTTAAAGAATATGCCTTCGGCGGAAATTTGATGCCTTTAAATTCTGTATCAATAATTAACAACTTTTCTTACACTACGCAAGAAAATGAAAATTTGGGTTCTTATTATCAAACAAAGAATACTACTTTACCTGACATGGTTTTATTTATAGATAATTTAGAAAAGTTCTTTGACACTACCCCACGCTATATCTCCGGCACGAGTTTGAAAGTTAAATATTCCGATATTAAGAGCGAAACAATTAATACAAGTTTAAGTGATAATAAAACTTTCGGTGCTGATTTGAGATTCTTATTTATGAATACTTTTGACACAAATCTTTCTTATACTCAAAGCACGACAGATAAAGATGATCTAAGAAATGCATCACCGTTAAGTGCATATCTCAGGCGTGATTTTACTGCACAGACAGCCTTTACTTATAAAAAATTCCGCATAACACCAAAATTTACTTACATTTTGGATAGCAAAAAGGAATTAACGAATCAAACACTTGCACTTGTTACACAAGTTAAAGAAATTATACCTGCAATTACTTTTAAACTTGACTTTAATTTACCTAAAGGTTTT
Source organism: Elusimicrobiaceae bacterium (assembly GCA_016281355.1). Taxonomy (GTDB): domain Bacteria; phylum Elusimicrobiota; class Elusimicrobia; order Elusimicrobiales; family Elusimicrobiaceae; genus Proelusimicrobium. Next base: position 13,946 of record JAEEIL010000034.1, read on the forward strand.
GCTTTACCGTTTACTTCAAAACAATATTTGACGACAAACCGCATTATTTGGACTACAAATTTAAGTTACTCACGCCGCCGTGCCTTCACCGTTGATGATAACCGCGATTTACTTGATATAAATACGAACTTAGATTATGAACTATCAAAGAATGTTCGTTTTACTTTAACTGCAGCTTTCCAAAAATTCAAACATCTTTATATTAAGGAAAATTCTTATACCGCATATAATATCGGCACTTTAATGACGATACAATTCTAACATGAAATACAAAGTAAAAATTATAATAGATAAAATAATAAATTTCTTTTTACCTCGCACCTGTTTTTGTTGCGGTGCTGATTTAAAAACTAAAAGTCTGTTATGCGAAGATTGCGTTAAAAAAGTGGAACCTGTTAAAGGTTTGATTTGCGAACGTTGCGGTGTTATGCTTAAATCAGGCGGTAAATACTGCCATAATTGCCGTGGAAGTAAAATCTCAAAATACAAATGTTCTTTCATACGTTCTGCTTTACAGTTTAATGAGCCTACGCGTGCCTTGATACATGCTTTTAAATACGAAAAGTATTTAAATATCGCACCTTATTTTGCAGAAGTTATGTACAGAACTTTCCGCAAATATCCGGAATATAGAGAAGCTACATTTTTAGTACCTGTACCTATATACAAAAGCCGTAAAAGAAAACGAGGTTTTAATCAGGCAGAAGTATTAGCAAACCATCTAGGAAAAATTTGCGGTACACCTGTTTTAAATGCTTTGGTGCGTATTAAAAACACGAAAAGTCAAACCAAATTAACACGTGATGAAAGAAAACAAAATATTTTAAATGCTTTTGCTTTGGCTAAAGGTATGGAATCTCAAATAAAAAAACAAGCCGTAATTTTAATTGATGATGTTTGTACTACATCTGCAACTTTAGAGGAATGTGCCCTGGTTTTAAAAAAAGCCGGTGCGCGGGAAGTGTTGGCACTTACGGCACTTAGGGAATAACAAAATTAATATTTAATATGCTACAATTTATTTTTGGAGGTAATAAATAATATGCAAGAAATATCAACATTTGCACCATCTAAAATAAATTTATTTTTGGACGTCTTATCAAAAAGGCCGGACGGCTACCATGAAATACAATCTTTAATGGCCAAAATTGCATTGGGGGATGATTTAAAAATTGCCGTTGAAGAAGCCCCTCAAATCAAAATAGAACTCAAAGTCCGCGGACCTTTTGCTAAAGGTTTGAAGGAAGATAAAACAAACCTTGTTTACAAGGCCGCTATGGCGTTTTTTGAATATTTTAATATTAAAGCACATTGCCAAATTAGGCTTGAAAAGAATATTCCGCTTGCCTCCGGTTTAGGGGGGGGATCCTCTGATGCGGCTGCTACTTTGCTTGCGCTTTGCGCACTTTTTGGTATTGAACTTAACTCTAAACGCAAAAAAGATTTAGTTAAACTCGCCGCTAAGCTCGGTGCTGATATTCCGTTTTTCTTAAGCGATGATACTTTTATGCTTGCCGAAGGTATCGGCGAAAAGCTAACACCGGTTAAAAATAATTTAAAAGATGATATTTATGTAGTTATCGCAAACCCGAATTTACCATCTCCGACAAAAGAAGCTTATAACGGCTTAAAATTGCCGAAGACAAAGAAAACTTTGACAAAGAACTCAAAAATTGCTAAACTAGTTAATGAGATCGAAAAGGGCGGCTCTCTAAAACAATTAAGCCCACTTATTTACAATAAGTTAGAGAGCAGCGTTTTTTTGTACTTAAAAGAAGTACAAGAGCTTAAAGAAAGGTTGCAAGATTCAGGGGTGGCCTTAATGTCCGGTTCGGGTGCAAGTGTTTTTGCACTAATGGATAATAAAGCCAAAGCTGAAAAGATTGAAGCAACATTAAAAGCCGAAGGTTATACGGTATTTGTAACCCGCTTTTGGAGGGCGAGTTTATGAAGATAACTGAAATTAGAATTCATTTGATGGGCGAAGAACGCCTTAAAGCATTTGCAAGCGTCACTTTTGATGATTCTTTCGTAGTAAGAAATATGAAAATCATTGAAGGCACAAAAGGCGTATTTTTAGGTATGCCTACAAGAAAGATGAGCGACGGTTCTTATAAAGATATGGTACACCCTATCAACCAAGAATTCCGCAAATATTTGGAAGACAATATTATCAAAGCTTATCAAGACGAACTTGCCAAAAACCCGCAAGGTGCAAGACCGGCTGCAGAAGCCGCACCTGCTACTGAACCTGCCCCGGCAGAAAGTGCAGAAGCACCTAAAGCAGAATAAATTTTTCCGAGTGGTGTAGCGGTAACACGTCTCCCTTTGGAGGAGGAATCCTAGGTTCGATCCCTAGCTCGGAAGCTTTAAAAACAAGACAAAACAAACGGCACTTAAAAAAGTGCCGTTTTTTAATTGAGTTATTTCCTTATACTCCCCGCCCCTTTGTTTACAAAGGTGGAGGGGCTGGGGGTGGGGTTGTTAAATAAAAGTATTTCCTTATTTTATAACCCCGCTTCCAACTTCCCCACCTTAGAAAGGGGGGAAGAGTTTAATGAAGAGTTTTAAAAAGCCCACAGTAAATGTGGGCTTTTTAGTCTATAAAAATAGGGTATATTACAAATCTAATATTGTTTTTTATCTATCTTATTTTCAAGGGGTATATGGTATAAATCAGCATAATATTTTGTACAATCCAATATCGTATCCAAATCAGATTCTATACAAACTTCTCTAGTTTTAGGTCTAAAAATATTTATACCAAACATGGCAGGAAGAAAGAAAATAAGACCAGACACCATACCGACTCTACCGCTTGGGTTATATGGAACTGTAAATGTCATGATCGTCAAAGATATAGCTATTATGATCAGTATTAATAAAATAATAACTTGTTGAATGTATTTTCTTTTATTAAGGCCGATTTGAATTAGAGTATAATTATGTTCTTTGTAGAAAGTAATATGCTTTATATCTGACCATAAAAATTTTACATTGTTTATAGTGATATGTGTAGGATAGATCCCAATAGATATCCTAGGAAAACATCTTGAAAAACAAAAGTACGTTAAGCAAGCTAAAACTAAAATTAAAGAAATACCAATTAAATATGTTTGTTTTGATATTGATGCTAATATTATTATAATTATTAACCCCAACATTAACAAACCCAAAGGGAAAAACATGCAACCTGATGAGGGGTATTTTTTCTCAAAAACTTTATTTTCAATTGTTTCCATAAAATTTTTTACCTAATTTATTTCGATTCCATTATTGGTATTTTATATAAATTAACTAAATACACTATTGTTTTTAAAGCATTTTCGTATTGTTCTTGATTTAAAAGAGGAATATTTATTTTTAAGATTTGATCTCTAATTTTAATTGTAATAATTCTATTTTTATTATTGTATAAAATTCTTTCTACATCACTCCATAAAAATTTCTTATTGTATATAATATATTTTTGGCAAACAACTAATAATACTCTTGAAAATGCGTGATAAAAGCAAAATACAGTTATTAAAATAAAAACTATGTAAACAATAATTAAGAGTATTAAATCGAAAAATGGGTGAGGAAAATCAGACACATTAAACTTGAATCCTAATAGACAACCTATAATAGGCAAAAGTGTTAAAGATAACATTATCAAACCTAATAAAAGAAACAAACAACCGCCTTTTCTTTTTTTGGTTTTAAAATAAATGCTACCGTTATAATCCATTTGATAAAGAATTATTTCCCTAATGTGAAATCTTTTTTGGCTTTAAGTTGACCGTCTTCAAAAACCCATTCTTCCTGAAGTTCACCGCTTGAAGAATATTTTTTTGTCGTTCCGTTTGCCTTCCCGTTTTGATAAGGGGAGACCATGGCAATAGTGCCGTTTGGATGGTAAGTAATCTTATCACCGACAATCATATTTTGTTTATACATACATTCGGTTTTAATATTACCCTCTTCGTCATAAGTTTTGCAAGTACCTTCCAAATAACCGTTTTTATATTCGGAAACTTCCATTATGCGTCCGCTTGGGTAATATTTAAGGCGGCGGCCGTCTTCAACATCGTTTATATAATAAAATTCTTCATACATACGACCTGTAGGGTAAAAAACGCAAGCAGGGCCGTCAAGCAAACCATCTTTATAAAACTTTTCAACATTTAATTTCCCGGATTCAAAAAATATTTTACTTTTACCGTGCCTTTTACCATCGCGAAATGGGCATTCAAAATAGGTTAACCCATTTGGGAAATATTCACGAACAAGCCCATCTGGCAAAGAACCTTTTGTTTCAACAATATCTAAATTTTCATTCAATTTTTCAGTATAAACTTCCTGTTCCTTAAAAAAGTAAGTCCTTAAAAATTTGGCCTTTTCATCACCTGAAATAGTGCTTGTTTTACGAATAATTAAATCTTGCATAAATTATCTCCTATATTTTTTGCCGCCAAAATTCCGGTTGCAAAAGCAAAATGTAAACTGTAACCGCCGCAAAAAGCATCTACATCCAAAAGTTCACCGACAATAAACAAATTTTCCGCACATTTTGAACGCAAAGTTTTTGCATCAACTTCATTTGTCAAAACACCGCCTGCAACGGAGTATGCTTCTTCAAATGGCCTTATGCCTGTAACGGTAAAAGGCCAAGCCTTAAGCGTTTCTTTTATTTTAGCAAAATTAGAGGGTGTTAAGTCAATTAATTTATTATTTTTGCGTAAATGTGCAAAATCAATTAACAAGTTTATAAGGCTGTCCGGTAAAATCCCGCTAAGCAAAGCCTTTGTTTTTAAATTGGGGAATTGTTTAGCACGTTGTGTTAAATATTTGTATAACTCCTCTTCGGTAAACTGGGGTAAAAAATCAATAAACAATTTACTGCCTGATTGCGCGTTACGGCTCAAAGTTAAAATATTATTACCGTTTACGCCACGCGTAGTAAAAGTTATTTCCTCTGTTTGTTTGTTTTTGGGGTAATTTTCAAACCAAACACGTGCTTGCATTTTGATTCCGGCTATACGTATTAAGGCCTTTTTTTCTTGCAAGTCAAAACCGAATAATGCAGGGGCAGGTGTTTTTATTTTATGCCCTGCCTGACGTGCAAGTGTATACCCCAAATCCGTTCCGCTTATTTGCGGATATGCCTTGGAACCGCAGGCAAGCACTAAAAATTTTGTTTGGTAAGTACTGTCTTGTGTTTTAACTTCCCACAAATTTTTGTTGTGTTTTATTTGTGTTGCGGTTTGATTTTCCAGAATTTGCACACCGTAATTTTCAAGCCAATTTAAAAAACACTCTTTAACAGCACTTGCCTTACCGGCTATAGGGAAATAGCGATCGTCTTCACAAATATATTTTAAACCGAGTTTATCAAAAAATTTAAGGCACTCCGTTGGGGGGAATTTTGTTAAAATTTCCGTTATAAAATTTTTATCTCCGTAATAAGTTTCGGGGCTTGCTTTAGAATTGGTAAAATTACAACGTCCGTTACCGCTTATTAAAATTTTGCGCGCACAAACTTTTTGTGCTTCAAGTAAAATTATTTTTTTATTTTGTTCTTTGGCTTTAGGGGCAAGTTCTGCAGCACAAGCAAGTGCGCTTGCACCGGCACCTATTATTAAAATATCTGTGGTTTCTTCCCTCATTTTGTGCCCGTTGAACCAAAACCGCCCGAACCGCGTTCGGTTTCGGTAATTTCGCCCTCAATGAATGTAGGATAAAGCGTAGGTAGAACTACAAGTTGGGCAACTTTTTGGCCTTCTTCAAAGGTAAAAGGCGTGTCATTTAAATTGTACATGCAAATTAAAACTTCACCGCGATAAGTGCAATCAATAAGCCCGGCCATAACTTTTATGCCTTTGCTTTCAACGGAACTTTTGCCCCAAACGCAACCGCTTGTGCCTTCCGGGAGTTCAACTGCGATACCTGTTTGCACTTTTGTTATTTGGTGTGGTGGCAAAACGGTTTTATGCAAAGCAAACATATCGGCGCCGGAATCTGTCGCATGTGCACGGACCGGCAGTTTTGCATTTTTATCAAGCCTTTTTACTTTAATTTGCATAATAACCTCTTAATATAAGATTTTGCTTGCGGAAAGTCCCACAAAGAAAGTTCACCGCATAAAATATTTTCTTTATTTACTACAGGCAAATTCGAAATTTTATTTTGCGTTAAAATTTGTTTTGCCTTTTTAAAACTTGTTTCAAGGTTCAAGGTAAGTGTAGGCTTTTCCATAACACTACCGCAAGAACTGTTGACGGGCAAAATTGCCAAAGCGGTTGTTTTTATTAAACCGCAAAGACGGCTTTGCTTGTCTAAAATATAAATATTTTGCGGTATTTTGTTTTTAGGTAAAGTTTTGATTTTTTGTAAAACTTCCTCAATTTTAGTATCTGTTTTAAAAGTCAGAACTGCCGGTTTGATTATGCTTGCGATACTTGATTTGGGGGCAAGTTTTGCCTCATTAAAAACTTTTAATTCTTCAGGGGAAAGTTCGCCTTCCAAACGTTTTTTATAGAAGGGGGGAACATATTTTAAAACTTCCCCTGCTTTTTGCGGGTTTAAACTTAAAAGCGTACGCGCACCTTGCTTTAAAGGCAAACGGCGTAAAATAACCGCCGCTTTTTTAACTTCCATAAAATTTAATGCTGAGGTTAAATCCGCCGAAGTTAAAGACGAGAGCCAAAAAACGGCCTCACTCAAAGACACACTTTGCAAAGCAAGCGCGGCTTTTTGCGGCGAATCTTTAATATAGGCAGCAAGTATTTGTGCACCTGATACTTTATGAAAATTATTGTCAAACATATACTTTATTATAGTAAATTATAAACAAACGCGCTATTACAAATAATCAGGCATTAAATTTAATGCCCAGGAAACTTCCTCCAAGACATTGCGTGCAAAATCTGCCAAGCCCGTTTGCAAAACAAGGGGGTAAACCTGTTTTTCAAGGCGAATATAATCTTCTATAATTTGCTTTTTTTGTGCCGCGATTTTAATTGTGCAACCACGCACTTTTGCAAGTTTAACACGCATTAAAAGCGGACTGATAAAATTAAGTTCCTTGTAAAACTCAGACGCAATCTTTAAGGTAGTGGCCGCTTCTTCGGTAAAACGTTTATAATCAAAAGTGCCACTTTGTTCTAAAGCAGATTTATACATAACAAGCCCATAAGAATTTATTTCCAAAGTGCTTTGTTTTGAAATTTGTAAAATTAGGCCGTCTTGCACGGTATTAAAAATTCCGTTTAGGCCGATTTTGCGTGCAATACCTGGTAAATCTTTATAATCTCTCAAAGGCTCTTGGGGATAAAGGGGGGTTAAAAGCAAAGTACAGACACCTCTAACATCAGCCGGATCTTTTGAAAGTGAACGTAAATAATTATCAAAATGTGCTTCGCCTTTATCTACTAAAATATGGCGCAAATTATTACTTTTACGGCGATTATCTAAAAGCCATGGTAAATTATTTGGGTGAACGATGGTTTCAGGTTTTGAGGCTTGTCCTGTTCTTACATAAGCCCTTTTTAAGTGCCCGACAAGATGCGGAGTCAAATTACTTTGCGGAATATTTATTACGACAAACATATTGCCGTTTTTGGGGTTCTTACAAGTTGCAATATCAACAAAAACGACAGGATCAATATAATTTTGAATAATGCTTTCAATTTGCCCGCGTATCTTTACATTGACAGGTACGCCGTTAAAAGGGGGTTTTGGTTTATCATGTTCGTCTTTTACACCTATTATAATTGTACCGCCCAAAGAATTGGCAAAAGCGGCAATGGTTTTAGCAAACTTTTCATTATTTTTCGGTAGTAGAAGTTTATAATCAAGCATAGTATTTTCCGGTACACCTTGCTTTAAAAAGTTGCGTACGTCATCAAAAGTTAATTGGTTTATGGGTTTTTGAAAGAACATTTTATGCTCCTATTTATATTTGTTTATAGAATAAATTTCTTCTAATTTTTTGCGTGTATGTGTTATTTGTTTGGGCATTTCTTTTGGGTAACCTAATGCAATGATTGTATGTATTTCCACACCTCTGGGTGTCTTTAAAAATTCTTGCGCTTTTTTACCACTGAACCATCCTACCCAGCAAGTACCGAGGCCAAGGTCAGTTGCTTTTAAAACGAAGTGTTCAACAGCAATTGCATGATCCGTTAAATAAAACGGGCGGCCAACAATTTTTTGCCCGGCTTTTAGTGTGAGATTTGCATTTTTCTTAACGCATACCGCAACTAAAACCGGTGCATTTTTAAAAAACCTGCAAGGCAAAAATCTTCCTACAAAAACTGCATTTGCAAAATCATTTTTAACTTTTTCATCATTTAAAATCACAAAATGGGTGGGTTGCCCGTTACAAGCACTTGGTGCAAGGCGTGCGGCTTCAAGGCATGCTAAAATATCTTCAATTTTAACTTCTTTATCTGCAAATTGCCTAACCGAATGACGTAATTTAATAACTTTATCAAATTCCATAAATTTCTCCTTTTTATAACCCTATTTAAATGCCTCTTTAAAAATTGTACAATATAAAAAACTAAAAATGGAGGTTTTTTTATTATGGCAGTATCTTATAAAGAACTTGGTTTTGTAAACACAAGGGAAATGTTTGCAAAAGCCATGAAAGAAGGTTATGCAGTTCCCGCTTATAACTTTAATAATATGGAACAATTACAAGCAATTATCACTGCTTGCACGGAAAGCCGCTCCCCGGTAATTTTACAGGTTTCCAAAGGCGCAAGAAAGTATGCAGATGCAACTTTGCTCCGCTACATGGGCCGCGGTGCTATTGAAATGATGAAAACTTTAGGTAACCCTGTTCCTGTTGCTTTGCACTTGGACCACGGTGATAGTTTTGAACTTTGCAAAGATTGCATTGATTCAGGTTTTTCATCTGTCATGATTGACGGTTCTGCTTTACCTTATGAAGAAAATGTTGCTTTAACTAAAAAAGTTGTTGACTATGCACACCAATTTGATGTTACAGTCGAAGGCGAACTTGGCGTACTTGCCGGTATTGAAGATGAAGTTTCCGCCGAACATCATACTTATACAGATCCTGCCATGGTTGAAGATTTTGTTAAAAGAACAGGTGTAGATTCTTTGGCAATTTCTATCGGTACAAGCCACGGTGCATACAAATTTAAAGTTAAACCCGGCGAAAGTGTTCCGCCACTTAGGTTTGATATTTTAGCGGAAGTTGAAAAACGTTTACCCGGTTTCCCAATCGTATTACACGGTGCTTCAAGCGTTGACCAAAACGCAGTTGCCACCATCAATAAATACGGCGGTAAACTTGAAAACGCAGTCGGTGTACCGGAAGAACAACTCCGCAAAGCCGCAAAAAGCGCAGTTTGCAAAATCAATGTTGACAGTGACGGCCGCTTAGTTATGACCGCTGCTATCAGAAAGGTCTTTGCAGAACATCCTGCTGAATTTGACCCGCGTAAATATTTAGGCCCTGCCCGTACGGACTTAATTGCCATGTATAAAGCCAAAAACGAAAATGTTTTAGGTTCCGCCGGCAGATATTAATATTTGCTTGTAAGTTTAAAAACCCCGCGTTTATTTTACCGACGCGGGGTTTTTTTGTTATCTCCGTTTGTTAAAGTGTATAATAGCACAACATCACAGAAACGAATATTAAAAGGAGGAAAAAAACTGTAACTATCACCTCTGTGCTACTATCGCGAAATTGTTTAACATACACTTTATTAACATCATTAGGATCTATATACACCTTTATATGTTTTCCTTCATCTTTCCATATAATGGATGGAATCCAATCTACCCAATTTTCATATGTTTTACCATTAAGTGAATAACGTACCTTCGCGTAAGTTTCGTAACTTCTATCACCTGAACCTAATGAAACAATTACTCCACTTGTTTTAATAAGTTTTTTAAAAAATTTATATTTTCTAAACAAAGGTAAAGGGCCAAAGAAAAAAAGTATTATACCCAAAACAAGATCTAAAAGCCATTCCATATTTGGAAAAGTGTGTGTAAACCATTCGGAAAATAAATGTCCCATAAAAACTCCATTAGAATATGTCTATATTTTACAAAATTTAAATAATATCTTACAAAAAAGAAACAGCTTTTATACTCATCCTCCATAATTGGTATAATATATTTATATGTAAAAAGGAGTGTTTATGGCTTTTTTAAATCTGATTTGGGCTAAAATTTTATGGCTTTTCAGTTGGCACACGTTGGTGTCAATTTTCGGCATAGTGTTTGCTTTGGGGCTTGTCGTCATCGTGCATGAATGGGGGCATTTTATCGCTTGCCGCTTGCTCGGTATTAGGGTGGAAGAATTTTCCATCGGTTTTGGTAAACTTTTAAAACAATGGAAGGGAAAAAAGGAAACAGTATTTTCACTCCGTGCAATTCCTTTGGGCGGATACGTTAAACCTGCCGGCGAGGCATATTTTAGGGAAGTTGAAATAAAATCAGATGACGAATTTGCCGCTAAACCTTGGTGGGCACGCTCAATTATGGTTTTTGCAGGTGCCGGAATGAACTATGTTCTTGCTTTGATAATTTTCTTCTTCATAATAATTTTTATGGGTATGCCGGTAACTAACCCGGCAAAAGTACCGTCAGTTTTAGGGGAAGTTAAAACCGGTTATCCGGCTGAAAAGGTCGGCTTGATGGCAGGGGATAAAATTACATTTATCAACGGTGCGGAAACAAATAATTGGAAAGATTTACTTTTAACTTTAGACAAAGCAAATAAAGAAAATTTACAAGAAGTTACCGTAACTTATGAAAGGGAAGGCGTTGAAACAACAGTCCCTATAACATTTGACGAAACAAGAAAGCTCGGCATTGTTGTAGAACCTACTTATGAAAAGGTTGGCTTCTTTAAAAGCATAGAAATGGCTGCATACCAATGTTATTATTGGACTAAACTTTCCCTCGTAACTATTGCTGAAAAGATTTACCACAAACAAGCACCTGAAATGGCTGGCCCGATAGGTATTTTTGAACTCGTAGGCAAAGGCGTGCATAACGGTGCGGAAGATTATTTCTTCTTAATTGCATTAATTTCAGTTGCTATAGGTATGTTTAATTTGTTCCCTATCCCAATATTAGACGGTGGGCATATTGTGTTTTTCATAATTGAGGGTATAACAGGTAAACGCCCGACTGAAAAGACCTTAAATAATGCCTGTGGCGTAGGTGCTTTTATTTTAATAGGGCTTGTTTTGTTTGCAACTTATCAGGATATCGGCCGCCTTAAAAAACACAGCACAAATAAAGCTGTTGCAGCAGAAACGCAAGTTCAAGAAAATACGCAAGAGGTACAAAATGACTAACTTTAAAAGAACACGCACCGTCAAAGTAGGCCCATACATTTTAGGCGGCAAAAACCCTGTACGTGTGCAGGCAATGTGCAATACCGATACACGCAATGTTGCAGCAACCGTCAAACAAATTATTATGCTTGAAAATGCAGGTTGCGAAATTAACCGCGTGGCTGTACCTGATATGGACGCGGCCTTGGCACTTGGTAAAATTGTCAAAAAAATACATACACCGCTTGTTGCGGATATTCATTTTGATTATAAACTTGCACTTGAGGCCATTAAACAAGGCGTCAGCAAAATACGTATAAACCCCGGAAATATCGGCGACGAAGAAAGAACAAAAGAAGTCGTAAAAGCCTGCAAAGATAAAGGGCTTGCAATAAGAATCGGCGTAAATGCAGGTTCACTAAAGGAACTTAAAAAATTCAGCGGTACACCGAATTGGAGCGATAAAAAATGGGCTCAAATCATGGTACGCGAAGCTTTAGAACACGTTAATATTTTGGAACGCTTAAATTTTAAAAACTTTTTGGTTTCTTTAAAATCAGACAATTTAAAACGCACTATTTTGGCTTGTGAGGAATTTGCCAAAGTTTGCGCCGCACCCCAGCATATCGGCTTAACAGAGGCCGGAACTTTTATGGCAGGTACCGTTAAAAGTGCAATTGCTTTGAGCCGTTTGCTCGGCGAAGGCATTGGCGCAACAATACGCGTATCTTTAACAGAAGACCCAAGAAAGCAAGTGCGTTGTGCATATGAAATTTTAAAAGCACTCGGTTTGCGTGAATTCGGCCCAAATATAATTTCTTGCCCGACATGCGGCCGCACACAAGTGGAACTTGCAAAAGAAGTTGCAAAACTTGAAGAGGCAATTTATTCCGACCCTGTTTTACTTAAAAAATCAACAGGCAAAAAAATTGCCGTTATGGGCTGCATTGTTAACGGCCCCGGTGAAGCACGCGATGCCGACTTTGGCATAGCAGGCGGCCGCGGCGAAGGGCTTTGGTTTGAAAAGGGCCAAATAATCGGCAAAATACCGCAAAATAAATGGCTCAAAAAATTTACAGATAAAATTATTAAAGGATAAATTATGAAACTTACAAATTATTATTTACCGACATTAAAAGAAGCACCGAAAGATGCAGATATTATTTCCGCAAAACTTATGATACGCGCAGGTTTAATCCGCAAAACAGCAAGCGGTATTTATGAGTGGTTGCCGCTTGGTATGAAGATTTTAAAGAAAATTGAAAATATTATCCGCGAAGAATTTAATAAAGCAGGATGCCTTGAAGTTTGGCTGCCTGTTATTCAGCCGGCTGATTTGTGGCAACAGAGCACGCGTTGGGATTATTACGGTAAAGAATTACTCCGCATTAAAGACCGCAAGGGCGCGGACTTTTGCATTGCCCCTACCGCTGAGGAAGTTATAACAGACCTTGTTAAAAAAGATGTTTCATCTTACAAACAATTACCTGTTTGTTTATACCAGTTCGGTACAAAATTCCGTGATGAAATCCGCCCGCGTTTCGGTGTAATGCGCGCACGTGAATTTTATATGGCAGATGCCTATTCCTTTTCCGCTACCGACGAAAGCGCAAATGAGTGGTACCAAAAAATGTATGAAGCATATATGAGAATTTTTAAACGCTGCGGTTTTGCCTTCCGCCCTGTTGAAGCGGACACGGGCGCAATTGGGGGGAATTTCTCCCATGAATTTATGGTGCTTGCCCAAGCCGGGGAAGACGAAATTGCAACCTGCGATTGCGGTTATACCTCTAACACCGAAAAAACCGAAATCAAAGCCCCTGATCAAGCCGTTTATACGGATGCAGATTTAAAACCCGTACAAGAAGTCAACACCCCCAATATGCACACGGTGGAAGATTTGGCAAAATTTTTAAAAGTACCTGCCGAAAAGTGCATTAAAATGATGGTTTATAAGGCTGATGAAAAGCCTGTAATCGTCTTAATGCGCGGTACTGATGAATTAAATGAAATCAAACTAAAAAAATATCTAAACGCTAATGTTTTGGAAAAGGCCACACCTGAATTTTATGAAGCCCAAACACAAAGCCCCGTAGGCTTTGCAGGGCCGGTTGGTTTTAAACAAAAATTTGCAAACACCAAACTGCTTGCCGATAATTATGTTAAAACAATTTTTAACGGCGTTTGCGGTGCATGCAAAGCGGATACACATTTAATTAATGTTACACCGGGGCGCGATTTTACACCTGATGCTTACGCTGATTTTAAACTTGCCGCCACAGGCGACCTTTGCCCCAAATGCGGTAAACCGTTTAATTTTATGCGCGGTATTGAAGTCGGGCATATTTTCAAACTCGGCACGAAATATTCCGCTTCAATGGGTGCAAACTTTTTAGACGAAAACCAAAAAACAAAACCTATCATTATGGGTTGTTACGGTATCGGCGTAAGCCGCGTACTTGCCGCCGCAATTGAGCAAAGCCATGATGATTTCGGTATTATTTGGCCAAGCCCGATTTCGCCTTTTGACCTTGAACTTATTGCCCTTGACAGTGAGGGGGAAGTAAAGCAAAAAGCCGACGAAATTTATGAACAATTAACCGCACGCGGGCTTGATATCTTGTATGATGACAGAGATGAACGCCCCGGCGTTAAATTTAAGGATGCCGACTTAATCGGCGTCCCTTACCGCGTTGTTATAGGACGCAAGTTGCTGCCGGAAGGTAAAGTGGAATTTAAGATTCGCGGCCAAAAAGATGCCCAAATTTTAACTTTCGCCGAACTTGACGCAAAACTTAAAGAGTTGTTTACAAAATAAAAAGTTACAGAAATTATTCCGTTTCTGCCCCACACTTTATTTTATAAGGTGTGGGGTAAATTTATAAAAATATTCACATAAGGCGAAATTTATAGCGTATATTTTTCCGTAGCAAAGCGGGGCGTAACTTGTTTTTTTTTTTTTTTCTACTATAATATACCTATAATTAAATAAAAAACGCTATAAAAACGAATATAGGAGAAATTATGAATAAACAAAAAACAAATTTCAAATCAGGTTTTACTTTGCTTGAACTTTTAGTTGTTGTGCTGATCATCGGTATACTTGCATCTATTGCTTTACCGCAATATCAAAAGGCGAAAATAAAAGCAGATTTTGCCGAAGTTTATATTAAGTTAAAAGCCGCCGCACAAATTGAAGAAATGTGTAGGTTACAAGGTGATGGAAGATATTGTTATGGCCGAAAAGATTCTTCATATTATGAACAACTTCATACTGAAATTAACGGTTGTAGTGGTATTAATCAGCAGAGTGGGTGCAATGATTTCGACTGGGATAATAAAAAGTTTTATATAACATTAGGTAGTGATGGTGCTCCTGATCCTGATAAAATTTTAGCAACTGCACAATATTTAAAAGAAAATGTTTGTATCTGCATCACAAAAGATTATAATTTTATTTTAACACAACACGAAGAAGTTGACTGTAATGCTAAAACAGGAGTTTCAAAAGATTATTCAAAAATTTTAGGAATACCTGATGTAACCGAGACTGGCGATGATCATGGTTGCTATTGTTGTTAATCAATAGAGAAAATTGTATGTATACATCTGGCAAGTATTTTTGAGGAAATTTTGATTTTTTCCGCGACGCCCAAGAGTTTAAAGCCATAGCGCGCGAGAATACTATCGCGCCGCGCAGCAAATTTAAGATGATTTTTAATTTTTATTCGACGACGAGTACCCAGAAGAACTTGGAGCGAAGCGACATATCGGTACTTTAGGAGAATAAAAATTAAAAAGCGCTTAAATATGCAAGTGCGTTTCGCACGTTTGTGAACGTAATGCGGATTGTTAACACGTAAAATTACTTCGCCTTTTCGTAAAGTTCTCTTGCTTGATAGGAACTGCGGACTAAAGGGCCTGCCATCACTCCCTTAAACCCAATACCCAAAGCATAAGCCTTCAAATCATCATAATAATCTTGCGTCGGGTAACTTTTAACCGGGTAATGGAGTTTAGAGGGGGCAAGATATTGCCCAAGTGTAAGCAAATCGCAATTTACTTTGCGTAAATCGCGTAAAACGGCTTTAATTTCTTCTTCCGTTTCGCCAAGGCCGAGCATTAAACCGCTCTTTGTTAAAATCTCAGGTGCAAATTCTTTAGATTTTTTTAATAATTCCAAAGAACGCTCATATTTTGCTACGGGCCTAACTTGATGATATAATGACGGTACAGTTTCCATATTATGCCCTAAAACGGAAATACCGCTCTTTAAAATTACGGGCAAATACTCAAATTTCCCACCTAAATCGGAAATTAATGCTTCAACTTTAATATTTGGATTTTGTTTAATAATTTCTTCGCAAACTTTGGCGATATGTTCCGCACCGCCGTCTTGCAAATCATCACGCGTGGGCATTGTTAAAACAAGGTATTTTAAATTTAAAACTTTGGCCAAATTTGCCGCCCTTTGCGGTTCGTCGGCTGCGGGGGGTAATGGGTTTTGGCAACCCTTTTCCACCGCACAAAAACGGCAAAAACGCGTGCAAATGCTGCCAAGTATCATAATAGTTGCCTCGCCTTGGCAAAAGCATTTACCGCGGTTTGGGCAACGCGCATTTTGGCAAACTGTAGGCATCAAATTACCGTCTAAAAATTTTTGTGTTTTTGCGGCAAGTTCAGTATGATAGGCGGCCTTACTTTTACCCACCATTTCTTTAAGCCAAACCGGAATTTCCAACATAAACTGCTCCTATAATAGTATAATTATAGTAAATGCGGAAGGCCTTTGCACTAACTTTTTTAATGTTATTTTCTTTTTGCGCTTTTGGCGCGGTTAAAAAAACGACCGCACCTGCAACACTTGACAGCGCAAAAGAACTTTATTTTGCTTCTAGGCCGGATGAGGCTTTAAACCAGTACATCGAAATTTCTAAAAGAGATAAAGACAAAACCGCATTTTTAAATGCTATTTTCATTGCGCTTGAACTTGCAAAACCGCGCCTTGCAGTTGATACATCAGCTGAGGCTATAAAATTATTTCCCACCGACACAACAGTACTTGAATTTGCCGCCCGTGCTTATTTGGCAAACGGTCATAATCTGCATGCGGAAAATTTATTTTCGCTCTTAAACAGCGCAGACCCTGCACAAGATAATTTTTACCATGTCGGTATGGCGCGCGCACAAATGGGCATGAAGGAATATAAACTCGCGGAAAAAAATTTACTCCAAGCTACAAAAGGTTCAAACGCGGTTTTAGCCAATTTCCTACTCGGTGAACTTTATTTTAAAGAAAAGAATTATTTCTTTGCAGTCAAACATTATAAACTTGCACTTAGTATGGACAGCCAGTTTTTGGAAGCACATAAAAAACTAGGTGATTCTTTAATGAATTTAAAGCAGTACAAAGAGGCATGGCAGAGTTATAAAAATGTACAGGCAGCAGATGCACAATACAAAGAAGTTACAAAAGCTTTAAAGGAATTAAGTGCTTTATACAAACCGCCGGTAAATATACTTGCCATACCGGAAACGACAAGAGATCATACCTATGTAAGAAAACCACAAAATTATACGGGCAAACCCTTCCCGGAAATCAGGGTCGGGCTTGGTGCAAAAATAAACGGTGCACCTAAAGGTGTGACCGAAATTAAATTTTCCACCTCCCATAAATTTAATGCCGTTTCCGGCGGTAAAACACTTATAAAAGACGGTGAGAATAAAATTTTCTGGACTGTTAAAGTTATAAAAGGCGTACCCTATTTAATTTCTCCAAAAGGTAAAAAAACTCCCTTTAAAAAATCTATAAAAATAACACAAGAATCGACGGAAGAAAATGCCAACACCATAATAGTAAAGAATATGCTTGTGGGGCATGGAACGACTTGGATTTCCCGTGAAGACAAAGAGTACCGCGGTGACATGGAATTCATTTATTCTCAAAAAGCAGGCGGTATTTATCTAGTAAACCATGTTAATATGGAAGAATATTTATACGGTGTCATAGCATCTGAAATGCCAAGTAAATTTCCTATTGAAGCACTTAAAGCACAGGCAGTTATCGCACGTACTTATGCAGAAAAATCAATGGGAAAACATAAGGCCTGGGGTTATGATGTTTGCGATACACAACATTGCCAAGTTTACGGCGGTGTAAAATCAGAAAGGGAACGAACTAATGCCGCTGCCGAATCGACACAGGGTTTAATTTTGGAATATAATAATAAACCGATTGAAGCAGTATTCTCTTCAAACTGTGGAGGGTTTACACAAAGTTCAAAAGAGGCCGGCTGGTTTGATACACCTTACCTAAAACCTGTTTCAGATTATATAAATTTGGAACCTGAAAATTTTGAACCTTATACTTTTTCTTTACTTTTACAATATCCGCAAGAAGCATATAGCAGATATTTCAATAATGTAAGCAAATCAAATTTCCGTTGGGTAAGATACGTGGAAGAACCTATCTTAAGGCAAGTGGTAGCACGCAAACAAGATATCGGCAAAATCAAAGAAATTATAATTCTTGGGCGTGGGCGCTCAGGTTATGTAAATAAAGTTAAAATTGTAGGCACACATGGAAATTTGATTTTGACAAAAGAAAACCAAATTAAAAAATACCTTGCACTTGGCTTACTTAGAAGCACTTATTTTACTATTGAACCCGTTCTGGAAAACGGAGTTACGAAAGCATTTATATTCTACGGTGGCGGTTGGGGGCACGGCGTAGGTCTTTGCCAAACCGGTGCCGGCGGCCGCGCAGAAAGCGGGCAAGGTTTTAAGGAAATACTCACCCATTACTATACTAATGTGAACATTAAAGACGTAAGAGACGAATAGTTCTATATCTCCTATAGGTCTTTTGGCTCATGTCCTACACAAAAAAAGTTTATATACTTTATGTAGGACGTGTAAAATAATGAAAAGATATATCATAAGTTTACTTTTTATTTTTAGTGTACAGCTTAGCCATGCTACACCTTTAGACTATGCTCATATATTAATTTATGACGACGTAGAAAAATATTTCCTTGATAAATTTGTTTCCGGGCAAGAAACAACTTATACAATTTGTATAGAAGAATACACTAACGGCAAACATCTTAAAGAAGAAACCGCAAAAGAAATATTCTTAGATTCCTTGGATAATTGGTTAAATACAACAAGATATTATATTTCCGAAGAAAACAGAGAAGAAGAATTTAAAGATATTTTGCAAATTCTAGACAACAAAAAAAATATAAAACAAGTTCCCTGTTCTTATTCAGATGATGGGGAAATTAGTTTAGATGCGGACTTAACCATAGTGTACAAATTAGATGCTTCTGAGTACTGCGGTGATGCTGTAGCTTGCTTTTTAGTCCTCCCAAGTGCACTTATTGTTTCAACTGTTAATAACACTAGCATTAAAAACTACAAAAAATATGTAACCCACGAAATCGGCCATGCTTTTGGTTTAGCGGACCAATATCCCGGTGCAATGTACGATGGAAGCTTTATATATAACTCCAAAGTCAAACGTCCTTCCGTAATGAATAATAACAAAAAAGTTACATGTGATGATGTTGACGGTTTTATCACAAGCGTAGACAGGACTTTAGGCAAAGAAAGGGAATTTTACAGCCTTTGCTCAGATGGCCTTTTTATAAAAAACGGCCAAGCAGTTATACCTGGAGTTGAAACTTATAATTTAGAAGAGAATTATGAACATTTTGATGCAGATATTGTAATTTCATATGATACCGAATTCAAAAATGCTTATATTCTAGATATGACTTTAAAAAATTTCATACTAAACGAAGAAGGACTTAACTTGATACAGGATATGGGTTTTGACGTAAATGATTTAAAAACATTAAGGCATTCTCAAGTAAAAATCCATGGGGTAGCATTTGAATTAATTACTGAAGAAGATAATATTTTATACATCAGAACACCTATCGGGCTTTGGACTTCTGTTTTATATGAAAAGAAAGGCTTTAAGTTGGAACCCAAACAAGTGATTACAAAAGAATATTTCAGCATGGAAGACGTGCCGATACTTACTTATTTAGACAGTAATTTCTCAACTTTCATTTTCGAGGAACTATCTATACCTTTAGTAAATTTTTTATCCGGCACAGGCGACGGAACCAAAGAGAAATTACGCAGAAAATCTTTATTTAAACTATTTAATTTTGAATCTAATACACAAAATGCAAAAATAGAAAAATATCTAAATTTATTATAAAGCTATTTGGCTTTTTATATTAGGCTTAAACTTCCTTTCCCAAACGCGCGCGAAAAAATGTAAAATGTATATATGTATAATATGCAAGATACTATCGCAGCTTTTGCTACCTCAAATATAGGGGGGGCAGTTGCTGTTTTGCGTATTAGCGGAAGCAAAACCTTACAAATTTTAACCGAATTAACCCATAAAAATAACTTTACACCGCGCCAAGCCACTTTAGTTACAGTTTACGACGGCAATGATATTTTAGACAAAGCCCTTGTAACAATTTTCAAAACCCCCAAAAGTTATACAGGGGAAGATCTGGCGGAAATATCACTTCACGCAGGCCCATATATTAAAAGCCGTATTTTAGAATTATGCCTAACTTCTGGCGCGCGTCTTGCAGGGCCGGGGGAATTTTCCCAAAGGGCATTTTTAAACGGTAAAATGGACCTTGTGGAAGCGCAAGGTGTGCTTGATATAATTTCCGCAAAAAACAAAGCGGCCCATAAAGCTGCGGTAAACAGTTTGGAAGGGCGCCTCTCTAATCGCTTTAAACAAATTAGGCAAAATTTAACCGATATTTTAGCGCAAGTCGAAGTCCGTATTGATGATACCGAAGGCGAAATGAAAGCTCTTCCACAAGAAGAAACAAAAAATGCCTTACTTAAAGTGGCAAAAGAAGCACAAAATTTAGCTGATACCTTTTCAAGCGGCCGCCTAGTTAAGGAAGGCATAAAAGTTGCACTTTGCGGCCTGACAAATGCCGGCAAAAGTAGTTTATTAAATAAAATGCTTGGGTATAACCGTGCCATCGTTTCAAATAAAGCTGGGACTACCAGGGATACCGTTGAGGCACCTCTTTCATTACTTGGTTTTGATTTGGTTTTGGTTGATACGGCAGGCATTCGCCAAACAACAAATGACGACATAGAAATAGAGGGTATAAATCGCTCCCGCCAGGCAATTGATCAAGCCGATATCACAATTTTTGTTCGCGATTTAACTTTGCAAGATAAAACCGAAGAAAACAAACTTTTTGACGAAGTAAAACAAAATGCTAAAAATTTAATAACCGTTTTTAATAAAGCAGATAAAACCGATTACCGTGTTAAAGACGGTATTATAATTTCCGCCAAAACGGGGGAAGGGTTAGATTTACTTGAAAAGGAAATCATAAAAACCTTAAACCTTGGCGATATAAGCGGGCAGGAAATTATTATAACTTCCGCCGCACATTATAAAACTCTTTTAGTGGCTGCTTTGGAACTTGAAAAGGCATCAGAAAAATTAGCGGACCTTGAACTTTGCGCCGAGCATTTAAGAACGGCTTTAAAGGAATTAAAAGAACTTATAGGTGAAGTAACAAGCGAAGATATTTTAGATACAATCTTCTCAAAATTTTGTGTAGGAAAATAAAATGTTTGACTTTGATAAAACTTTTGATGTAATCGTTATAGGTGGCGGCCACGCAGGGTGCGAGGCTGCATTAATATCCGCAAAACGCGGTGCCAAAACGCTTTTAATTACACAAAGTTTGGATACTATCGCGCAAATGTCATGCAACCCGTCTATCGGCGGTATTGCAAAAGGGCAAATCGTACGCGAAATTGATGCCTTAGGCGGTGCAATGGGTAAAATTACCGATATTGCCGCCGTACATTACCATATGCTCAACACAGGGAAGGGGGAGGCGGTATGGTCCCCGCGCGTTCAATGCGATAAAAAAATATATCAATTTGCCTATAAAAACTTTTTGGAAAAACAGGAAAATTTGCATATTTTGCAAGACGAAGCCACACAAATTTTAACCAAAAACGGTGCGGTGGATGCCGTAATAACTCTGCGGCAAACAAAATATAAAACAAAAGCGGTTGTTTTGTGTTCGGGTACTTTTTTAAAAGGCACGATACACGTCGGAAAACTTATGCTTGGCGGTGGCAGATATAATGATAATGCCGCCAATTTTTTAAGCAATTCTTTAAAAGACTTGGGGCTTAAAATCGGTCGCCTAAAAACAGGTACGCCAATGCGTATAAACGGCAAAACGGTAGATTTCTCAAAATTTACTCCTCAACCGTCCGATAACCCTTATACGCCTATGTCCGTTTTTAATCGCCCTGTTAAAAAAGATTTTTTGCAATGTTTTATAGGCCGCACCACAGATAAAACTGCCGAAGTTTTGGCAGAACATGCCAAGGAATCTGCTTTATATAGCGGTAATATCAATTCTATTGGGCCGCGCTATTGCCCGTCTATTGAAGATAAGGCTGTAAAATTCCCGCAAAACCGCCATCATCCCTTGTTTTTAGAACCTGAAGGATTACATACCGAGGAGTATTATATTCAAGGTTTTTCCACTTCAATGCCGGAATATGTGCAATATTTGCTTTTACGTTCCGTTGAAGGATTAGAAAACGCCCAAATAGTTCGTCCGGGGTACGCAGTAGAATATGATTATGTGGATCCCACTTGCCTTTACCCTAGTTTAGAAGTAAAAACTGTTTTAGGCTTATTTTTTGCCGGGCAAATAAACGGCACAACAGGTTATGAAGAAGCCGGCGGGCAAGGCCTTATTGCTGGTTTAAATGCAGCATTAAAAGTGCAAGGTATTGAACCTTTGATTTTAAGGCGTGATGAATCTTATATCGGGGTTCTGATTGATGATCTAGTAACAAAAGGCGTTAATGAGCCTTACAGGATGTTTACATCACGTGCAGAGTACCGTATAATGCTTAGAACAGATAATGCTGATCTCCGTTTAACCGACTATGCTTTTAAATACGGTTTACTACCAAAAGAATATGCTAAAAATTTTGAGGCTTATAAAGAGGCAGTAACTTTGCTTGAAACAGACGAAAATGCAAAAATTGATGAAGAATCTTTAGGCCCTTGGTCTTTAGCGGCAGCAAAAAACAGTGCCAAAATACAAAACAAATATAAAGGCTACTTAGAACGAAATATTAAAGAAGCAAAAGCCCTTGAAAATGCCGATAAAATTATTATTCCGGAAGGTTTTGATCCTTCCGCTGTAAAAGGTATTTTAATTGAAAGCAAACAAAAACTTGCAAAAATTAAACCTAAGACCTTAGGGCAAGCAAGCAGAATACCGGGGTTAACACCTTCGGATTTACAGTTAATTTTAATTCATATTGAGAAATTTAGGCGCGAACATGCTAAATAAAGATTTTATTTCAAAACTAGATTTAAATTTAAATGATTTGCAAATCAAAACTTTGCAAACCTACTCCGAACTCGTTTTGAATAAAAATAAAGAATTTAATTTAACCGCTGCAAAAACTTTACAAGAAATTTTTGACCGCCATATTTGCGATGGTTTACAGGCTGCCGCATTACTTAAACAAGAGGGCGTATGCACCAAAATAGGGGCAGATTTCGGTAGCGGGGCAGGCTTTATAGGCATAACTGTAGCTATAGCTTTGCCGGAAAATAAAATTTATTTAGTTGACAGTTTACAAAAGCGTACAAAATTTTTACAATGGATAGTATACAAGTTATGCCTAAAAAATGTTGAGGTCATAACTGTGAAAGTGGGGCAGGAACAATTTTCTAATAAATTTGATTTTATTTTGGAAAGGGCTATGGGGGAAATCGATGATATTTTACCCTTGTGCCTTGACAACCTAAATACCGGTGGTTTTTTGGGGGCAATGCTCAGTAAAAATACTCAAAGTAAAATTAAGCCGGAAAAAGAATGTTTTTATTCCTTGCCCGGAGATAAAGAAGTTTTAGGAAGGAAAATATCAATTTTTTATGGACATAGGTAAAAGATTATATTCCGTTGTGATATTGCTCGTAATTGCTATTTGTTTTGTAGCAGTACGTGAGAGTTTTAATTTACAAGAAGAAAATAAAGACACAACAATTTCAAATATTTTGAAAAAAGCCCGTGCACAAGCTTCTAATTTAGAAGTAACTGATGTATTGATGCCTTTGGAAGATGAATCACCGGATACTTCAAAATTTATTTTACCATCCACCAAAGGCGAACAAGAAACTATTCCCACTGCCAGAACTTTTATGAAGGAAGAATCTTTGCAAATTCCGCAAGCACCGAAAGGTTTTTTTGCAAAACTAACAAATAATTATGTCATTTTTAGGGAAAAATATGACGTAACGCAAGACCTTACCGATTTCATTGACAATATTCACGGTAATTTTGTTTTAGATATCATTCCGTTTTCTTTAAATTCGGACTTTAAGCGCTTATTTTTAATGTTATTTAGAACGAGACAAAATTTCAGCAAATACACTTTACGACCGGAATGGTCCCAAGCGGCAACAGATGTCAAATCCGGCTCAATTTATTTGATGGAAGGAAGTTCTTTTAAACCTGTTCTTGTACATGAACTTACCCATATATATTTTGATGGATTTTTCCAACCTGATGAACCTCCTCTTTGGTTAAGTGAGGGTTACGCCGTTTACAATCAAGTGAAAGTTCAAAGTGAGGAAGAAAACGGTTGGATACAAAAGAACATTATAACCTTAAGTGAAAGAAATTATATCAATTTCGAAGAATTTAACTCCGTAACAGATCTTACTTCTTATTCTCAGGAAGAAGTAGAACTTTGGTATACCCAAGCGTATAGTGTCGTCAAATATCTTATAGAAAAAGACAAAGATAATTTCTATCAACTATCCAAGAATTTAAAAGCAAATATGCCTATCGGTAAAGCTCTTTACAGGGCATACGGTATGCCTTTTAATACCCTAAAAGCTCTTGAATATGCCTGGCAGGCCCAAATACAGAAAGAAGTAAAAAGAGGGAATTACTATGGCTAATATTTGGCAACATATACCGATATTAGCCGAAGAAATCGCCACTTTGCTCTTACAAAATAAGGGTGGTCATTATTTAGATGGCACACTCGGCCTTGGCGGGCATACTAAATTATTTTTAACCCGCCTTGATAATAATGCAAAAATTTTAGGTTTAGATAAGGATAGTCAAGCGATAAAATTTGCTGAAGAAAAAGTAGCAGATTCTCGCCTTATTACAAGGCAGGCAAGTTATTTACAGGCACCTGAAATATTAAAAGAATTAAATTGGCCTTTACTTGACGGGGCTTTATTTGATTTGGGGTTAAGTTCATATCAATTAGATGATCCTTCACGCGGTTTTAGCTTTTTAAAATCAGGTCCGCTTGATATGCGGTTTGATAATACAAAAGGCTCCACGGCTGCAGACCTTTTAAACACTTTGCCCGCAGATAAACTTGAATATATATTTAAAACCTATGGTGAAGAACATCAATCAAAAAAGATTGCTTTAATAATTTGCCAAGCAAGAAGGGAAACCCCTTTGAAAACTACTACTGATCTCGCTAATTTAGTAGAAAAACATATTCCGCGTTTTGGTAAAACACACCCGGCAACGAGGATTTTTCAGGCTTTACGTATTGCCGTAAATGAAGAACTTCAAACAGTAGAAAAAGCACCCAAAATGCTTAAAGAAATTATTAAACCCGGCGGGCGTGCAGCATTTTTAACTTTCCATTCCCTAGAAGACAGAATAATCAAACAGGCATTTAAAGAAATGGAAAAATCAGGGGATTGGCGCCTTGTAAATAAAAAACTTATTATGCCCTCAGAAGAAGAAATTAAAAATAATTCCCGTTCAAGAAGTGCAGGCCTTCGGGTTATAGAGAGGGTATTATAATGAATATTAAAAAAGTGGTTGTTATAATACTTGCGACAGGGTTCTTTCTACTTTTAATTGCAATGGAGAGGGTCCAAAAAGAACGCACAGGCCATAAAGTCGGAGAGTTGCTAGAAGAAATTGCCTTTAAAGAAGCACGGAACCAATATCTTCGTTATGAAATTAAATTATATAAATCCCCGGCAAAAATTATGGAAGAAGCAAATAAAAAAGATTTAAAAGTAATTGCCCCGCAAAATGTGTATGCTTTGGAGTTAAAAAGTGAATACAGTAACCCGTCTTAAATTAATTGGGATTTTATGTTTTTTTATACCGATAGCGGTAGTGTTGCAACTTATCAATTTGCAAACTTTGCGCCACGAAGAATTTACTACACGTAGCCAAGAAAGGGTTTATAAAAAAACAAAAGAAAACGTTTTTAGAGGCCGTATCTTAGACAGAAACGGTAATATTCTTGCTGAATCTTTACGAAGTTATGCTATAGCAGTAACAAAAAATAATGTGAAAGATCAAACTCTAACCCTAAATATTTTGGCAAAAGTTTTACATGTAGATTTATCTTTTTTAAAAAAGCAATGGCGTGAGAAAAAGAACTTTTTTTATGTTAAAAAAGATGCAACGCCGATAGAATATGAAAAATTGCTTGCCGAGATACGCAGTAACAAATTAAGTGGTATAGAAATTGAACCCAGATATAGCCGCATTTACCCTTACGGAGTGGCACAGGATATTATCGGTTCTACAAATTCGGAAAATATAGGGTTTTCAGGAATTGAACTGATGTACAATGATATTTTGGCGGATAAAAAAGAAGGAAAACTTGTTAAAAAAGCAAGAGACGGCGGTATTATCTATGAAGCCGGACAGGAAGATGTAAATGAAGCGGCAGATGTATATTTAACTATTGATGCTTTAGGTCAATATTTTACCGAAGAAACTTTAAAATATTATGCCGAAAAATTTAAAGTAAAAAATGCTTTTGCCATAGTGCAGGATTCATATACCGGGGAGGTCTTGGCCGCAGCATCTTACCCATACCGCGACGGAAGGAGTTTACCTTTTCAATTTACTTATGAGCCGGGATCTACCTTTAAAACCATTGCTGTTGCTGCCGCACTTGATACTAATACAATAAAGCCAAATGATACTTTTTCAATGGAAAACAACAAATTTAACGTAAGCGGTATAATTATTAAGGACCATCAAGATAAACCGTCTTTAAATGTGACGGAAATTTTGGAAGTTTCTTCAAATATAGGTGCTGCAAAAATTGCCTTACAGGTAGGAGCAAAAAATCTATATACTTATTTCAAAAAATTCGGTTTTGGTGTAAAAAGTAATGTAAACTTTTTAAGTGAATCACCCGGTATTTTACGCGATCATCCCACTTGGAAACCGATTGATACAGCAAAAGCTGGGTACGGATATACGGTTTCTGCTTCCGGCATACAAATTGTAAGTGCATATTCGGCAATAGCAAATGGGGGGGCTTTAATGCAAGCCCACTTAATTAGTAAAATAAAGTATCCGAGCGGTAAAGAAGATGTTTTGGCAACACCTATGCGTATAAGGCAAGTTTTAAAACCTGATACCATAAAAAATCTCAAAAAGATGTTAATAAGTGTTGTGGAAAACGGAACTGCCAAATCAGCAAAAATGCCTGCTTATAAAGTTGCCGGCAAGACAGGTACTACCGAAAAACTTATGGCAAGCGGTAAATACGAAAAACGCGCACATATTGCCTCTTTTTGCGGTTTTGTTCCGGCTGGTAAACCGCGTTTGACAATTTTAGTAGTTTTAGACGAACCTGAAAAATCACTTTTCGGTTCAATGTCGGCAAAAATATTTTCGGAAATTGCCGCAAAGTTTTTAACTTTATATCCAGAGGTAAATGAAGAGTCTTATGCAATTAAAAATTAGTTATCAAACATTAGCGAAAATTACAAACGGTATTTTGTGTCAAGCAAATTTAAAAGATATATTAAAAAGCATATCTTACGATACAAGAACCTTACAAAAGGGGCAAGCATATATTGCCTTAAAGGGGGCCAAATTTGACGGTCATACTTTTATAAAACAGGCTTTGGAGGCCGGTGCGAATTTTGTTATTTTGGAAAGGAAGGAAGCCCCCAAATATAATGAAATTTTAAAAAATATTCCATTTTTAACAGTAGAAAATACTTTACTTGCTTTACAAGAAATTGCTAAATTCCATCGTCTAAGCAAAGATATAAAAATTGCGGCAATTACCGGTTCTAACGGAAAAAGTACCACAAAACAAATGCTTAGTGCTTTACTTAGAAAATTCGGTAAAACTTGCTCTACCGAAGGCAATTTTAATAATCAGGTAGGCGTACCAATATCTTTGCTTGAAATATCTAATACGGACAAATTCGGTGTTTTTGAATTAGGTGCTTCACATATCGGTGATATAGCAGAAATTGCACGTTTAGTTTTACCTGATGTAGCGGTACTTACAAATATTTCGCCGTCACATTTGGAATTTTTCGGCAGTATGGAAAATATTTATAAAACTAAAACAGAAATTTTACAGCATTTAAATATGAGTGCAACTGTCGTATTTAACGGGGATGATAAATTCCTTAAAAATTTAAAAACAGATTATAAAGGCAAAATGCTAAGTTTCGGTTTTGATTCCGGTAATGACATTCTCATTCAAAATAGCCCGACATTTTCCTTTAAATACAAGGGAGCTCTGTTTAATACAGGGGTTATTTTAGAGCGTCATGATAAATTAAACGCCGCCGCCGCTTGCGGGGCTGCCTTGGCACTTGGTATGTTTAAGGAAGATATTGAAAAGGGCCTTAAAACATATAAACCTATGCCAATGCGTCTTGAAAAACATAAATTAAATAAAACAGAAATTTTGCTTGATTGCTATAATGCTAACCCTGTATCTATGGAAAATGCTTTAAATATTTTATCTACTTGCGATGATCCCCGTATTGCAGTTTTGGGTGATATGCGTGAACTTGGCACTTTCTCACAAATGTATCATAAAGAACTTGCTCAAAAAATTATTGATGCAAACGTTAATAAAGCATTTTTAGCAGGACCGGAGATGGAAACAACTTATAAAGAACTTCTTAAATTAAATTTTAAAGAAGTAAAATACAGTTTAAATAAATTAGATTTCTTTGAAGACTTAAAGCAAATCATAGAAAACAAAAGCGGAACTATCTTATTTAAAGCATCAAGATCTTTAAATTTTGAAGAATTATTTTTTAAATTAAAGGAGGGCAAATAAATGTTGTACTATTTATCAAATTTATCCGGGGACTTTTCCGTATTAAATATTTTCAGCTATATTACGTTTAGGGCTGGCGCTGCTTTGCTTTGCGGGCTTTTAATTGCTTTGCTGATTTCACCTAAAATTATTGCAAAACTCAGGGCTCACAAAATCGGCCAAATTGAAAGAGATGACGGCCCTAAATCACACCTCAAAAAAAGCGGAACACCAACGATGGGTGGAATAATTATTTTAATCAGTTTACTCTCTTCCGTCTTACTGTGGGCACGCCTTGATAATAATTTTATTTGGTTGCTACTGATTGTTACAGTAATTTTGGCTCTTGCCGGTTTTGTGGATGATTATACGAAACTTATCAAAAAAAATACCGCCGGTGCGCCTTCTTGGCTTAAATTTGCTGCGCAAATACTTGCAGCAATAATTGTGGTAGGTTATCTAGGTGCGAATCCTCCAAATGCCGAATATGCTACATCTTTAACTATCCCCTATTTCAGTAGTAAAGTTATGCTTAATTTAGGTGTGTTTTATGCGGCTTTTGCAATGCTTGTAATAATTGGTTCCTCTAACGCAACAAATTTAACGGACGGCCTTGATGGGCTTGCCTCCGGCAGCGTTATATTTTGTGCCGGTGCTTATATAATTTTTGCTTATATGGCAGGTAATATGGGTTTTGCGGATTATTTAAAAATTGTACCTGTTCCCGGTGCGGGGGAAATAGCAGTTTTCCTTTCCGCTTTAGTTGGTGCTTGCCTTGGATTTTTGTGGTATAACGCATATCCCGCACAAGTATTTATGGGGGATACAAGTTCTTTATTTCTAGGGGGCGTTATTGCAACTTCCGCAATTTGCATCAAACAAGAACTTGTACTTGTGATTGCCGGC
Source organism: Elusimicrobiaceae bacterium (assembly GCA_016281355.1). Classification (GTDB taxonomy): domain Bacteria; phylum Elusimicrobiota; class Elusimicrobia; order Elusimicrobiales; family Elusimicrobiaceae; genus Proelusimicrobium. Next base: position 43,312 of record JAEEIL010000034.1, read on the forward strand.
GGTTTATTTGTAATGGAAGCCCTGTCCGTAATTTTACAAATGGGATATTTCAAGTTGACGAAAGGCAAACGCATATTTAAAATGGCCCCTTTGCACCATCACTTTGAGCTAAAAGGAATAGCAGAGCCAAAAGTCATTGTCAGGTTTTGGATAGTCGGCATAATTTTGATGTTGCTTGCTTTATCAACTTTAAAAATAAGGTAGAAAATGAGTAAAATTTTACTTGAAAAAACGCGTTTTTCGATAGCTTTAAAAAACAAAAACAAAAGAGCAAAAAGGCATGAAAATTTACCTTTAAATAAGCCACTTTTTGCTTTTGCCGTTATTATGGTTGTGTTTGGGCTTGTGTTTACTTATTCTTCAAGTGCGTTTGATTCTATGCATTATTTTAAGAGGCAATTATTCTTTGATATTATAGGTTTTTCCTTTATGTTGTTTTTGGCTAAATTTTTTACCAAACTTCATACTTTAAAGATATTTAACCCGCTTTATATTTTATGGTTTTGTTGGCTCTTGCTTATTTGGGCATTATTTAGCCCGGAAGCTGCCCATACACACCGCTGGATAAACCTTGGCTTTTTCAACCTACAACCATCGGAATTTGCAAAAGTCGCTTTAATAATTTACTTGGCATCTTTCTTCTCAAAAAGGCCATTAAAAATAAGAACTTTTTCCACTTACGCAATACCTATTTTTTACTCTATAGTAACCATTGCATTAATTTATGCCGGGCGTGATTTGGGTATACCTATTTTGCTTGCTGCCGTACTATTTTCAATGCTTGTCGTAATAGAAATGCCTTTTAGATGGATTGGCTTGCTCATACTTGCAAGTTTACCTTGCTTAGCACTTGCGATATTTCATAAGGCTTACAGATTAAAAAGAATGTTTGGGTTTTTATTCGGAGAAGAATCTTATCAACTGCAACATTCTTTCTATGCCATAGGTTCCGGTGGTTGGTTCGGTAAAGGTTTTGGTGCTTCAGATATGAAACTTGAATATCTACCTGCCGCACACACAGATTTTATTTTCGCAATTATTTGTGAGGAAGGCGGCCTTCTAATCGCACTTTGTATAATAGTTGCATTTACTTGGCTTTTAATCGTAGGTATAACAAGGGCAAGGCGGGCAAAAAATGTGTATCATACGTATTTGATATCGGGGCTTACACTGTGTATGTTTTTTCAGGCGATGATCAATATGTGCGTCGCTACCGGCATGGCACCTACAAAAGGTTTGCCCTTACCGTTTTTCTCTTATGGTGGGTCATCAGTAATTGTTACACTTGCCATGATAGGTATTTTAATGAATTTATTTGCTGTGGAGGATAATAGTTAATGGAAAATGTTTATTTAATTGCTGCGGGTGGTACAGGCGGGCATTTTTACCCTGGTATTGCTTTAGGCAAAGCACTTATTGAAAAGGGTGAAAGCGTTATTTTCATAATCAAACAAGGTAGCCCGAATATCAAATATTTGGATGATAATGAATTATCCTTTCAGGAAATTGATTTTGTCCCGATGCCACGTAGCAAAAATATTAAAGCCTGGCTTAATTTTATTAAGAAATTCTTTAAAACTCTAAAACAAATGCGCCAACTTATTAAATTGACGGAACCGAAATGGTGTATAGGCATGGGGGGCTATATTTCTTTTCCATTAATTTTCGTAGCACATTTTATGCGCTATAAAACTGCAATACACGATTCCAACTCCCGTATGGGGCTTGCAAACAAAGCCTGTGCAAAATTTGCAGACATAGTATTTTTAGGTTTACCGATAAATGACGCCCCTGAAAATGCTATTTTAGTCGGCACACCGATTAGGGAAGAATTTCGTAAGAAATTAACTGAAGAAGAAAAAATTTACTGGGAAATGGAAACTAATTTCGGTATAAATATTTTGATTTTCGGCGGTAGCCAAGGCGCGAAAAAATTAAATTATGCCGCAGCTGAAGCCTTCAAAAAATTATTACCGCAGTCCAAAGGGCGCTTAAATGTTTTCCACATAACAGGTACGCGCGACTTCGAAGAAATTAAAAAGATGTATGTAAATATATCTCGCATTGCAGTTCTACCTTATGTAGAAGATATCTACTCTTTAATGAAAGCAGTGCATATAATAATTGCACGCAGCGGTGCAAGTTCTCTTGCGGAAATTTGTGCTTTAAAAAAGCCATCTGTTTTAATACCTTTCCCTTATGCTGCAGATAATCATCAATATTATAATGCGAAATTATTTAAGGATGCAGGTTTAAGCTTCTTAATAGAAGAAAGTGATAATTTAGAGCAAGATATTTATAATGCAGTCAAAAAACTTTTATCAGAGCCCGAACATTTACAAAAAATGCGCGCAAGTTACAATAATTTAACTTTACCGGATCCGTTGCAAGCCGCCGAAAAGATGATAGCAAAATTAGAGGAGAAATAAAATGAACGAAAACATAATAAAAGGAATAGAAATAAAACGTAAAAAATTTTTAAAAGTTATGTTTTACTTGATTGCAATTATGTTTATTGCATCTGTACTTCTTGCACTATTTGAATTTAAGCAAATGTTCATAGAACATCCGTTGTTTTCTATTATTATAGAATTAGTTTTTTTATTACCGTTTCCAATAGCAATTCAAATTTTTTATACGAATTCTGTAAAAAAAGATATTTCCATGTCATCAGTATATGCTTTTGCAGATAAGATTACAAAGTTTAAACAAATACCGTTTTCTAACCAAGAAAATCGTGAATATGATTCCTATTTGCCTTCGGAAATTGATTGGTCTAAATTACCTGTTCCACCGGAAAAGATATTATTTTCAACAATCTTACCAAGATTTGATATTTATAATATTGAATTGAGAACAATGTTTAATGGTTTAAATAATTTGCAACAAGAAATTAATTTATGTGATTTGACTGTTTTTAAAGATTTCCATTTCGGTAACCCCGAAAGAGAATTTTCTGCATTACTGCTAACCATAAAAACTAATAAAAATTTAAATAGTATCACTTATTTTCAAACACATTTTGCATTCATAAAAGGGGAATTTGATATAAAATTACCTAAAATAGATTTAGGCGGAAATATTGACGTCTATACTAACAATGCTGATATCTCAAAACAATTATTAACACCTGAACTTAAGGAAACACTTAATAAACTAAGAAAACAATTTAAAGTTGAATATACTAAAGCGGTTTTCTATAATGAATATATAGTTTTTGTATTAAGAAGTTATGATGAAGGTGAACACAATTATTTTCCTGTCAATATATCTTTGTTAACACCTTTTGATATTTCAAAAGCCGGCAAAGCGGTCGAAAATTTCCAAACACTTTATAACCTTGCAAACCGAGCCCCGGAATTTACAAAAAATATCTAATCTAAAATTATTGCAAAACTAATCTAAAATAGTTATAATATCCCTTGAAAGCACTCCGCTTTCAAGGGGGTAGTATGAATAAAATTATCGTTGATGACCTTAATTTTAAGGATGAAGTTTTGAAAGAAACAAAGCCTATGCTGGTGGAATTTCTTGCCACTTGGTGTAAACATTGTAAGGACCTTGAGCCTATCATAAATGACTTGCATAAAAAATACGGGGATAAAGTAAAATTTGTTATGGTTGATGTTGATGAAGCACCGCATTTTTCAGATGTAATGGCCGTTAAAGCAACACCGACACTGTTTTTTTATAAAGACGGGAAAGGGGTTAAAAAAATCGTCGGCCCACGCACAAAAGACATGATCGAGAACACCTTAAAAAACATTATTTAAAACACGCGCTTTTGGGAACAAAAAGCCCAAAAGCGCAAAATCTAAGCGCGCCCGACGGGAGTTGAACCCATATCTTCAGCTTCGGAGGCCAATGCTCTATCCATTGAACTACGGGCGCACAAGTAAATTTTACCATTTTTAAGTAAGGGGATAATTATGAAAATTATGATTTTAGCAATAATTTTTTTGGCAGTAGGGGGAATGATGGGCGCATCAGTTAACAGTTCGCTTAACGGATGGTTCTCTTCATTAGATAAACCGTTTTTGAACCCACCTAATTTTGTGTTCATGCCGGTGTGGACTATTTTATATGTTTCACTTGCAGTCTTCCTTTGGATGATTGACAGGCAGCCATACACACCACTTACACGCAAAGCAAATCAACTTTTTATTTTACAACTTGTCTTAAATTTTATGTGGACACCTATCTTTTTTGGCATGCACAGTATTGTTGGGGGGTTAATCCTATTGTTTATTTTAGATTTTTTGGTATTCCGCCTTATTCGTGTTAGTTTTAAAATAAACAAAATTTGCGCCTTTATTATAATACCTTATTTCGCTTGGCTTTTGTTTGCAACTTATTTGAATCTAAGTATATTTATATTAAATTAAAACCGTTTCCGTATTATATTTGGTAAAATATAAATATGGAAACAAATTTACAAGAATTAAAACAAGTAGCAAAACTCGCTAAAATAGAACTTTCGGCACAAGAGGAAGAAAAACTTATTAAACAAATTGCTTCCGTCGTAAATTGGGTGGAAGAAATCCAACAAGTTGATACTTCCTCTTTAACCTGTGAGCATGTTGACTTCGTTCAAAAACGCGAAGACAACCCCGTTCAGTTTGAAAATACCGCCAAATTGGTTGCGGCTTTCAATGACAAACAAGATAATTTCCTGAAAGTAAAGAAGGTTTTATGAGAGCAATAGATATAGCAACAAAAGTCAATTCCGGCGAAGTTACCGCGCAGGAAATTATTAAACAAACTTTAAATACCATTAAAGGAAAAAACCCTTCTTTAAATGCATTTTTGGAAATTTTTGAAGAAGATGCCCTTAAACGCGCTAAAGAAATCGATGCACTCCCACAAGGTAAAAAAGGCCGCCTTGCCGGTGTACCCGTTGCCATAAAAGATAATATTTTATACGAAGGGCATATTTGTTCATGTGCTTCAAAAATGCTTGCTAACTACAAAGCACCGTATACAGCAACAGTTGTTAAAAAACTTTTAAAAGAAGGTGCAGTAATCGTAGGCAGAACAAATATGGACGAATTTGCTATGGGTTCTTCAAATGAAAATTCTGCATTTGGCCCTGTTAAAAATCCGCTTGATTTAACACGCGTTCCGGGTGGTTCTTCCGGCGGAAGTGCAGCTGCGGTTGCAAGCGGCATGGTCCCTGTTGCACTTGGTTCAGATACAGGCGGAAGCATACGCCAGCCTGCTGCATTTTGCGGTGTTATAGGTATTAAACCTACCTACGGTAGTGTTTCTCGCTACGGTTTAACTGCTTTTGCAAGCAGTGCAGACCAAATCGGACCTATCACAAACAATATTGAAGATAATGAACTTGTCTTATCAATAATTTCAGGGTATGACAAAAAAGATTCCACATCAAAAACCTGCCCGACAAAAAAACAAACAAAACAAAATTTAACTGTCGGTATACCTACTGATTTCGTCGCAAATCTTGAAAATGAAACCGCCCTTGCTTTTAAACAAGCGGTAGAACTTTTGAAATCAAAAGGCATACAAATAAAAGAAGTTTCTTTGCCTCATGCAAAATATGCAGCACCTTGTTACCATATTTTGACTTCAAGTGAAGCAAGTTCAAACCTAGCACGCTTTGACGGTTTACGTTATGGTTATACAGCACAAAACACTAAAGATTTAGAGGACACTTACCTGAAAAACCGCACAGCCTTCGGCCCGGAAGTTAAGCGCCGCATTATACTTGGTACATTTTCTTTAAGTAGTGCACACGCCGGGGACTTTTATTTGCAAGCCCAAAAAGTGCGCGAACTTATAAAGCAAGATTTCCAAAAAGCTCTAAAGGAAGTTGAAACTATTATTATGCCAACTACACCAAACGGTGCCTTCAAAATTGGCGAAGTAGAAGATATTTTAACTTTGTACTTGGCTGATTTATTTACTTGCCCGGCAAATATGGCAGGTGTTCCGGCTTTAAGCATTCCTTTTGGCAAAGACAAAAATAATATGCCTCTCGGTTTGCAAATTTACGCAAACTATTTTGATGAAGATTTGCTTTATAAAACAGCCGCATTAGTGGAGGGGAAATAATGATTTTACCCGAATTTTCCTGCGGCGGAGTAGTTTTAGACGGTAACAAAGTCTTACTTATAAAAGTTAAGACTATGAAAGGCCGCAAGATTTGGACTTTCCCCAAAGGTCATATTGAGGAGGGGGAAACACCACGCCAAGCCGCACTCCGCGAAGTTTTAGAAGAAACAGGATATCGCGCAAAAATTATCCGCCCTCTCTTAAAGGTACGCTATTCTTTCACATTAAAAGGAAACTTCATTAAAAAAGCAGTACAGTGGTATTTAATGACGAAATTAGTCCGCATCGGTAAACCGGATGAATCCGAAGTTCTTGCTGTTGATTGGGTTTCAATAAACAAAGCAAAAGAAAAAATCGATTATCCGTCCGATGCCAGATTACTTGAAATTGTTTCCGGCACACAAGCATATAATCCCACAGTCGAAGATTTATAAACAAGGCACTTGTCAAATACTCTCTTTTTCATTATAATGTATACATAGGGTGAACTATGAGAGAGAAAATATATTCTTTGTTTAATATTTCTTTTACAAAGCAATTAATTATTGCTTGGTTTATCATTACGCTTTTTTTGCTCATAATGTTTTATTTACTTGCACCGGCTTTGGGGCATATTATGGTTATACCTGTGCAAAAATTCAATTTAGCGGTCTTCTTATCTTCCCACACATTTTTTGCAAATCTTTATAGAGGTATTATTTGGTTATTTTACTTTATACCCCTTATCTACGTCATGAACGTAATTTTTACCTTCGTGGTTTACTTGTGCATTAACAATGAAATGATTCATCAAGAAAATACCCTCATCTTTGTAAAAATTGCAATGGTGAATGGTATAAAAGTGCTTGCTTTACAATTACCCATTGGCGCTTTCATTTGCATTATTTTGTCTCTTATGGGAATAACAAAAACTGTTTTAATTTTAACGCCATTTTCCACAGAAATTATAAGGGTTGCGATATTCTCCCTTTGGTTAATTTCCTTAATTATAATACAAATGGCATTGGCTTTAAAAGTAACTTTAAAAGCAAGTTTAGATTACGCCTTACTTTTAATTAGCGAATATAAAATTACTTGGATTATTTTTACTTTGCTTTTATTCCTTTTATCTTTTAATTTGGCAAAAGCTTTGGTTTATTTATTACCTGTTTTTGCAAGTAATACTTTCTTCTCAAATTTATGTTTAACGGGATTCGCTTTGGCAATTTATGTAATAATAATAGTTGTACTTTTACACTATTTATTTTCTTTTGAAAAACCTTTTGAGTTGGAAAGTGATAATTTATGAAAAAATTATTTAGCATAATTGTAACTTTAATTTTAACTATTAATATCTTGCCAATATATGCGCAAGAAATTACTATTTCACGCGAAGAAGTGGTGAAAAATTTTAATGAAGTTGACGGAATACTGTCAAAAGAATTTAATAATTATGTCATAAAAAATCCTGAAGCCGCATATAAAGAATTTAGGGATATTTTGAAAGAAAAAAGTAAACAATATGACCCTAATACAGTCAAAACATACCGTGATAAACAAACTTACAGGAACAGAGCTTTTTTACCGCCAATAAGTATTAAGGAAAAATATCCTAACAGTACAAATTTTAAAAAGGAAGGGGATCTTTACAGATATGCAATAGCAGCCCGCAATGCTGCTTTAGAAACAAAAACGCCTTTAGGTTATGAAGACTTCAGAAATCATGCAGAGAACGAAATGCGCCGTATGTTCTTGCAAGAAAGCAAAGATGAAAATGTTTTAAAGGAAATTTATCTTGATAATAAAAGAAGTCCAATTAATGATGCTTCTTATTTAGCAAGTTTTTATGCACAGAACCTTGCATTTACGGAAGCTGTGCGCGAGGCTAATCTTACATTACATTCCTCTGATTGCAGTTCACCGCAAAGTAAAAAAGATAGAGATTGTATCGATGCCGGCATTTTGGGGCAGTATAATTATAACTTATTTAAAGAGGCAAACCAAAATGTCATTAAGCATATTTCAACTATTGCACCAATGATAAATAACTGTATTGTTAAAGTTTTGGCACCTTTACAAGCCAGAAAAATTGCCTTACAGGAAATAGACGAATATTTAGATGAACACAGCAATTTACCCTGGTCTGCCTGCGGCGTAGATTATGAAGAAGCCAAAGATCTGATTTTAGACCATGTTTTAACCAGGACAGAAGCAGAAGAAATAATAGATAATGTCGGTTTCGGTCAAAAGCTTTTAGGAACTTTAGATTATATAAGTTTCAGTTATTACTTTAATAGGGCTAACGCCATAGAAGATTTTAAAATGGGCATGGAAGATCAAATGGAAGATATGTCAAATAGCGAAATATACCGTGAAGCCCAAATAAGTGATTTACTGTCTAATTCTTTAAACAAAATACTTACTCAAATTGCATCTAATTATATAACGTACGGGCAAGTGTTTTATTATGATGTGGAAGGTTTCAGCGGCAAGAGTGATAAATTTGCCGAAGGTTGGCATGCAATAGGTACTAATGATTTTTATAAAGATATGCCGATAGCCAAATTAGCACAAAATGCTATAACTAGGTCCGGTAGAAGAGGATATCAAGATAAAACATTTGCAAAAAGTTTGCAGGAAGTCCGTTTTGAAAGTAATGCTAAGACTGAAGTAGAAATTTTACTTATCGCGGCAGATTTTGTAATGGACCCAACAATGTTGCTGGGACCAATAGGTGAAACAGTACAAGGTTTAAGATTAGCAAGCAAAGCAACTAAAGTAGCAGATAAAGCTGAAACCGCTGCTAAAGTAGTTAAAACTGCAGATAAAGTTGGAGATGTTTCAAAATTGGCTGATGATGCTGCACATACAGCTAGGAATGCAGCCAATGCAACAAAAAATGCCGAAACTCTTGAAGAAACAAGAAAATTGTATCAACAAGCAAAAGGGGCTGCTGATTTCGTAGAAGATCTCGCCGGAACTGGCAGGTTAACCGACAAGGCTAATGATGCTACAAAATTAGCTAATGAGACTATTAGGGCAACAGATGCAGCAACAGATGTGGCAACAGATGTGGCAAAAACTACACCTACACAATCTCCTAGTGCTACTACGGCTTTGTCTCCAACTGAATTAACACCCAAATTGACCGGTGAATTTGATGATCTTCTCACAGCAACAGGTAGACCTATTACAGATGCTACAACAGCTACTCATCTTTCTAGTAAAGATCACCGTTTAAGAGCAGTTTGGAAATTAGAAGATGCCTCCGGTAACACTGTTGGTTTTGCTAAAGTTGGAAGTGCTGATGAAGTATCACGTACAAAATTGGTAGAAGATATTTTGGATGGAGATAAAGTGACCAAAGGGGGCATACGACAACGATATAAAGGTATTGAAGTAGAATATCCAAGGATTATGTCGGAAAACTTTGATCAATTACCTCAATCAAGCCAACAAGTAATAAATACTGATTTAAGGGAATTGGAATCGTCAAAAAATTTTAGAAATGCAGGAACACGTTTACAACAAGGTTTTGTAACCTCGCCTGTTGATGCTAGCGGTGTTAATATCGGGGATTTACGAACACAACAACGTCAATGGATGGGATTAGAACAAGACCAATCTGTAGTAGGAAAAAAGACAAGAAGTTACCTCTTAAAACAATTAGATTATCAGCCTGTCTCAAAAGCTGAAATGGAGGAAGTTGAATCCTTGATTAGAGATTTGAATGATGCGGGATTCCACCATAATGATTTAGAACACAATATGTTTTTGAAACGTGACCCAAAAACTAGAAAACTTAAAGTTACTTTATTAGATTTCGAACCTGAAGCAGGGGCAGCTGATGCTAAAATAGTAGAAAGATGGAAACAAGGATTAAGCAAATATGATTTAATTACGGATAAACCTGTTTCTAAAAGAACTATAAAAAAGATTAGAAAAGAAGAAGAACAATTAGCAAAAGCTGAAATTGAAGCTGCAGAAAAGGCTAAAAGAGAAGCAGAACAAGCTAGAAAAATTGCTGAACAAGAACGTCAGGCTAAAGATATAGAATTTAAAAAAATGGTGGAAGAAGAATTAGAAAGATTCAGAAAAAGTGTACAAGAACAAGCTAATTCTACCCCTGCAAAATCCGGGAAAACATCTCCAGTTCCGGAAAGACGTGGTATTGGTTTTAAACCTCAAAATAATATCTCTCCTTCAAATACTACTACGGGTGCGCCGGAAGGAATGAGAAGACAAATCGGCTTTGGTAATGAAGGTAACTATATCCCTGAAAGTGCAGGAATTAGAGATCCTAATGGGCCCGGAGTCCAAAATGTAACAAATGCTACTCCCGGGCAAAGAGTTCCGGATGGTCCAAATGCGAGAAATCCTTATGATATAAGGAACTCCGCCACGGGAACAAATTCCGGAACATCAAACACACCAAATGTACATCAAAATGAACCTAGGGCACCCATTAAACAAAGAAATGATTGGGTTCCACCTGAAACAACTGTACAAGAAACATTAGATGCCTTTGATGATCAGATCGCAAAATTAGAGGCAGAACGCAAAAAAATGGGTTTATTCTCAAGCAGAGAAAAGAAAGCAGCATTAGATAGAGAAATTGAAAAACTAAAAGGACAAAAAGATAAATTTTTTAACAGTATCAGTGGCAAAACCCTTGATACACATTCACCCATATATGATAATGTGATATTGACTAGAAAAGCAGAAGTAGAAGAATATTTAAGCAAAGCTCCTACAGGTGGACCTGCAATGACTAGAGCTCAAGATGAATATGTAAACCTTTATAATGCATATTTATCTGTTAATGTTGATGCTTTACATCCTGCCCAAAGAGCTGAATTTTTAAAATCTTTTGATGAATTGTCCGGGCTTAGATTCACAGATGCAATATCAACAGGACCCGAAGGATTAGCTTATAGGCAAAAGATATTAAATTTACGCAGCTCTTTAGACGGTATAAATACAAGTGTTTATCATATTAAGTTCGGTGGTGCTGGATTAGGCGAAAGGGAAATGTTTGCACATATGAAATCCGGCTTAAGGCAACAGCATTTTGGAGCTATAAAAGATACAGATCCTTCAATAAGTTTAAAATCTCTAAAAGGGGAAATAGATAAATTATCAGGCCCTAATGGCTTTAAAGAAGCACCTTTAGTAGATTTTACAGCACATGGCTATTTATATGGTAATCCTAAAAAAGGTACTCCATCTTGGCACGGAACATTTGGAAACGGCGGAGATAATACCGTAGCAGAAATAGTTGATATATTTAACGACGGGCAAGAATATAATTTATACTTCAGGAACTGCCATGGCGGTGCTGCAATGGATGATTTTCTAGCTTTACCTACAAACAAAACTAAAAAACTTAATATGTTCACTGAAGCTGGACGTAATCAGAAAAATGCGGTAATGCTTCGAAGTCAAAATAGTAGCAGCTCTTTAGGAGCAGCAATAGATAATTTGTCATATTCTATAGAACGTGGCAATATCGGCTCAAGGGCTGTCATTAACGGTCAACATTATTATCCTCTTGAAACTGCAATTGCACAGGCAAGGGCAGAAGGCAATACTGATCTCGTTAGAAAATTAGATGTCTATAAAACTTTGCTTGACACAAAGGATCCTAATGAATTTTCAAGAGCTGCAAGAGAATATACTAGATTATTTCCCGGTTCTGTTGCACCTTCTTCCCCTGGGTTTATCATTGCCACAAATCAAGCAGAAGTTGTACCTGGTAAAGTTTTATACATAGATAAAGGTACGGCAAAATATGTTCAACAAGTTAGTGATGGTATGTTAGGTGAACTCAAAGGATTTAAAAAAGCACGTCCCGTAGTACCACAAAAAACAAATCCTTCTGTAATCGGTTTATCCGGACCTACAAAGAAAACTGTTAATACGGGGGGAACTACTAGGAAACCTATATTATCCATTTAAGGAAACCTAGTTTTATTTATAAGATTTATCTTGCAAACTTCTTGTAATTTTGTTATAATATTTACAGGAAAAGATATTCCTTGGACTAATGGTGATTTCCTAAAATATCTAGGCATTAACGAGGTAGCAATACCCCGCGGTGCTTTTTTTATATGAAAACAGGATTATGAAAACTTACGAAACAGTAACAATACTTAAACCGCAACTCAATGATAATGAAGTTGCCACCTTGGTTGAAAAAATCAAAGGTTTGATAACCGCCGCAAAAGGCGAAGTTCTTTCTGAAGAAAAACTCGGCCGCAGGCGCTTATCCCATGAAATTAAGAAAAACCGCGAAGGTTTTTACTTATATTTTAGGTTCAAAGCCGAAACTAATTTCGTCAAGAAATTTAATGATACCTTAAAACTCAACAATTCCATTTTAAGGAATGTCGTTATCTCTTACGAAGAACCTAAAAATAAACCTGCTAACAAAACTAAAGCAGAAGTAGCAGCATAATATGGCAAGAGTTCCGGAATTAAATCTTATTATAGTTTCCGGCCGCCTTACGCGCGACCCGGATATAAGGATGACTCAAAAGGGCAGTACCGTTTGCTCTTTTGGTTTTGCCAATAACAGATCTTATAGGGACCCAAGCACAAATGAGTGGAAAGAAGAAGTTTCTTATATGTCCGCTACAGCGTTTGGCCCCTTAGCAGACCGCTTGAAAGAAAAAATCAGAAAAGGCACACCGGTAATAGTTGAAGGCCGCTTGGTAATGAGTGAGTATACCGATAAATCCGGCCAACAAAGGCGCGATCTTCGTATCAATGCAAGCCGCGTTCAAATTGTGCCCACAGGCGCTGCACAAGAAGGTAGCACTTCAGCTGAAGCCTCAGAGGCTACTGAAGTCGCCGAAGATGATGTACCATTTTAATTAATTAGAGGAAGAAAAATGTCAGAAGAAAAGATTGAAAATAAAGAAGTAACCGCTGCCCCTGCTGCTGAAACAGCAAAACCGCAAGAAGGTGCCGCTACTGAAAGAGCTGCACGCCCTTTTGCAAAGAAACGTTTTGAAGCAAGGCGCAAAGTCTGCAAATTTTGTGCAGAAAAAATTGAAAATGTTGACTATAAAAATATTCAACTTATCAAAAGTTTTACCATGGAAAGCGGTAAAATTTTATCAAGGCGCATTACCGGCACTTGTGCCAAACATCAACGCCAAATAACAAAGGCAGTTAAAAGGGACCGCAACTTGGCCTTTTTAGCCTATTGCTTACCGAAAAAATAAATTTGGAACAGGAGTTTTAAAATGAAAGTTATTCTTAGAAAAGATGTTAAAAATTTAGGCACGGTTGGCGATGTAGCCGAAGTTAAACCCGGTTATGCACGCAATTATTTACTTCCGCAAAATTTAGCGGAAATCGCAACACCTGCAGCCCTCAAGAATTGGGAACTCGGTGCCGAACAACGCAAGAAAAAAATTGAAGCTGATCTTGCCGCCGCTAAAGAAGAAGCCAAAAAACTTAACGGTATTGTGTTAACTTATGAAAGAACCGTAAATATTGAAGGTGTTGTATTTGGTTCAGTAACCAAAGCAGACGTTCAAAAAAGTTTGGCTGACCTTGGCCATAAAGTTTCCAAAAATAATATTGAAATTTTCAATCCGATTAAAAAGATTGGTGACACAGAAGTTTCAATTTATTTTAAACCGACGGTATATGCAAAAATCACCGTCAAACTTAATGCTGTAGAAGAAAAGAAATAAACAAAATAGTTTTTACTAATTCTGTTTTATATCCACGCTTATTAAAGCGTGGATATTTTTTATTACGTTATAAAACCCCGGGTAGATTTGCCCGGGGCTTTATAGTTAAGAAATTCTATCTGACTTACAAGTTTGTTTTAGCCATTTCTTCCATCTTCACATAATCAAATTTACCGCTACCGGTTAAAATAATTTCGTCAAGATGTTTAACATTCTTCGGTACCCAAAGTTCACTTAAACCTTGTGTTTTAAAACTCTGTTTAATATCATCTAAACTCGGGTTCGGTTTTGTAGTGAAGACAAACAATTGTTCGCCACGTTTCGGATCCGGAACACGCAAAGCAGCATGCATATATTCAGGCCATAGATTCTTTAAGGCTTCTTCAATTGCGGTGAGGGAAACCATTTCCCCGGCAATTTTTGCAAAGCGTTTTGCACGGCCCTTTATTTCAATAAAACCTCTTTCATCAACGGTAACAATATCACCTGTATGATACCAACCGTCTTTAGGTGCTTCAATTACGCCGGGGTTACTTTCACGCAAATAACCAAGCATGATATTACCACCTTTTAAGACGAGTTCACCACCTTCTTTAATACCTTCAACAGGATCTAAGCGGTATTCCATACCGGGCACTAAACGACCAACGCTTCCGCGTTTGTAATATATATCTGAACCGACGGAAATAAGGGGGGAACATTCTGTTGCACCGTAACCGTCGAGCAAACGTTTACCCATCTTTTCGCAGCATAAGTTAAACGTTTCCGCTTTTAACTTTTCAGCACCGACGGCCGCATAACGGACGTTATGAAAATCATACGGATGTGCGTTTTTACAATAAGCATTAAAGAAAGTATCCGTTCCGAAAAACACTGTTGCATTCCTATCATAAACTAATTCAGGAATAATTTTGAAATGGAGGGGGGAAGGATATAAGAAACTACTTCCGCCTGCAATCAAAGGTGTTATAGCACCGACGGCCAAACCAAAACTATGGAAAAGAGGCAGAGCATTAAAAAATTTATCTCTAAAGTCAATTTCCAAAGCAGTACAAATTTGTGCTTTATTTATAATTATGTTACGGTGGCTTAACACAACACCTTTAGGGGTGCCTTCTGAACCGCTGGTATATAATACAACGGCAGGACCATCCGGATTATCATTTTTTGTTACAAATTTATATGCCAAACGAGGGGCAAAACCTTTCAAAAGTGCCGCAATTTTATCAAAAGCACCAATCGATTTACTGACATCTTCAAGGTAAATAATTTTTACTTTAGCTTCTTCTAAAGCTTCAACTATTGGGCCAAGTTCTGCCTTTTCAACAAAAGCGTGGGCTGTTACAACTTCTTTAATTTGTGTTGCTTTAATTGCAGATAAAATATTCTTTTTTCCGGCAGTAAAGTTAATCATTGCCGGTATACGCCCATAAATTGAAAGACCGAAGAAGGCAAACATCGTAGCATTAAGATTTGGCATCATCAAACCGACATAACTGCCCTCTTTTGTAAGTTTTGCCAATTTAGCACCTAATGCAAAAGAGGAAATAATTAAACGTCTAAAAGTTACTGTTTCACGTGTTATATCTTCTAAAGCACGACTTTTCATACTGGAAAAGGATATCCCTTCAAGCAATGCTTCAAAAATAGTTTGATCCGTATTAAAACTGTCAAGGCGCATTTTATTCATCAAATCATAAATTTTGTCTTCGGCAAAAGTATATTTGCGTTCTTGGGTTTTATCGGTTTTAGGTAAATCCCAAGTGCGGGCCGGCATAATGTTAACAATAATTGCTTTATGTGGTCTGTGGCGAAGTTTACGCCCATAATAAGAAAATCTTGAATATTGAGTATTTTGTATGTATATAGGTATAATGGGGGCATTTGCCTTTTGTACAATCATAGAAGGCCCTTTGTAAATCTTCATAATACCGCCGGTGGTACTCATACGTCCCTCCGGGAAAATTACAATTTTTTTACCTTTCTCAAGTTCATTTAAAACAGTTCTGATTGCCATTGGGTTCGTCGGGTCAACCGGTAAATGATGGGCATATCTTAAAATAATCTTCATCCAAAAGCGGTTTGCGATATTACTGTCTGTTAAGAAAATAACTTCCCTGGGTAAATAAGTTGCCAAAATTAGAGGGTCTATAAAAGAATTATTATTTGCCAAAATCACTGCTGAACCTTTGGTCTTAATAATATTTTGTTTGCCCTTAATTTCGATATTGTAAAATAGGTTTAAGTATGTATATATAAAAGAACGAACAACTCTTTCCGGACAAATTATAATAAGAACTACCAGCAATACTAATAACAAAGCTATATATGATAGCAAAATATCTGTAAAACTGACCCCAAATGGCAGAAAACAAGCGAATAATGCAACAAGGGCAGCAAGCACAAAACTCATATTTTTTGCCGAAAATAAATTTTTAAAATTTTTCATATTAACTCCTAAGCTACAATAATTTTAGCACACTGTATGCTAAAAATATTTTATCATATTATTTATCACATTACAAATGTAAAATAGCATACTGGGACTTTAGACCTATTTACTATTAGGTCCTAATGACCTTGTCAAATTGGAAAACTTCAGTTAGAATAAAGGTATAGGCCGCACTTTGTGTAATAATGATTTGGGGAAATTATTATGAAGAGGAAAGATATATTTAATATTTTCAAAAAAGCGATAAGCATGATATTGATAATGGCATTGTTAATAAACACGATGCCTGCGGATGTCTTTGCGCAGTCGGTTAGGGGAGGTACTTTAGGTGGGATAGAAGTACCTGTGATAGAACCGATGGTACAAGACCACACCTACTACTACAATACACAAAGGGAAATCCAAGAAGCGATTCGAAGGAACGAGGAAGAGCGAGAGAGGCA
>JAEEIL010000035.1 GCA_016281355.1 Elusimicrobiaceae bacterium
AGACCTGACCGCCGCGATACAGGACGACACCGTAACGCTTTTACTTAAAGCGGAACTCCGCAAAGTGCCGCAGATGGCGAAAGAAGAGAAAAAAGACCTTATCTCCAACAAAGAAGGCAGCACCACCAACTTTATGAGAAAGGCAAAGCAGAGTATCGGCAGAAACGACCCTTGTCCGTGCGGTTCGGGTAAAAAATATAAAAACTGTTGCGGAAAAGACAAGTAAAGTATAAGGTGGTGACTAAATTGCGTATTACAGATGAAGAAAAAAAGCGGATATCAGATTTTTTCGATAATAATCAAATTCTCAGCGAATGTTTTATTCAATTATACGAATATCAATGTACGTCTGTTGAGAATATAGAGATTTTTTTCAGAGAAAATTTAATAGGGTTTGCAAAACAAAATGAAAAATTAAGAGTTTATGTTGCAAAATCAAACAAAGACGGCAATTTTTACATAAAAATCAGAGTTGCCACGTCACATAGATTTTTACCCGCAGAAATGATTAACTACCAAAGCGATATAGATAAAAACAATCGCTATTATACGGTTAATAAGAGCAAAATAACTCTTAAATCGAAAGAAAACGTTAAAAAGATTGTTAAAGATAAAAACGTTAAAAAAACAGGATGTTCGACTGTAAAATTTGTTAGCAAAAAAGACGGCGGAAAACGAGTAATTATCCAAAAAATTTCCGTTAACGACGTTTCGACAATTATCGGTGTGATTGAAGCATTTAAACAAGAAGGAATAAACGAAATTTCAGTAAGAATAAATTCGAAAAGTTAATTTTTATTTAAAATTTTAACAAGTTGTTTTAGCTATAAAGGCACCGTGCACGGTGCTTTTATCTTTTTTCTTGTTTTGACGGGGCAGGAACCCAAGCATCTTGGAAAGTTATTGAAACAGATAACATTCCGTTTGTAAGCGGGCACGCCTCAAAGGTGCTTGCTTCCTTTAACAGGTCGCAAAACTTGTCAATCATATCTACGACGAATAAATTCGTTGTTATACTTAGACATAATGTCGTGCCGGTTAATTCGTCTGGCGTAATTTTTATTTTAGCCTCGTTGTCGATTGATAATGCCATATCAGATATTTCCCTGACAGCCTGTTCGATTACAGGGTATTTATCCTTGTTTTTCATAAGATAAACCGTTTTGGGCATTAAAGAGGTGTAAAGGTGTAAAAGTTTTTTAATTGTGTTCATAAAACGACTCCTTTAATTAAATATTTTTAAATGATTAAAAACAACAAAGTAAACCAGATGTGATTTAAGCATGGTGGTCTCATCTGGTTTAACATAGCTTGCTAAATACATATGTCTAAGCAATCTTGTGTCTTGCTTGTTCATTTAAATAGTAAAAGGGGGGTAGACAAGCCGTTTTCGTTCGGCGGTTGCCGTTCGGCTTGCTGTCCTTTCACTTAAAGAGTAAAAGGGGGTTTACAAGCCGTTTTCGTTCGGCGGTTGCCGTTTGGTTTGTTGTCCGTTCACCTAAATAGTAAAGGGGGGCAACCTTGCACTGTTTGGCGTCAGGTGTTTTGCTTGTTCATTTAAATAGTAAAAGGGGGTGTCAATTTTAGATGTGTAACAAATGAAAAAACGTCGATTTTACGACGTTTTTAAAAATTCAAGTAAATACTCATTGAAACCGTAAGAAGAATTAATACTTATAAACACAACGTCAAGCATAACTGCAAGACTTTGAACAAGATTACAAAATAATTATGTTATTTGAACATCCAAGGATATTTCTTTTTGTATTCGTCGTTACGATCTTGGTTCTTCTTAAATTCTTGTATAAATGAATCTTTATTATTCCAAGATATATTATAATATCCTTTTGTAGAGAGTTCTTTACGTGTTAATAATATAATAAAATTAAAATAATATCTTGAGATGATATCCGATTGAAAAAAATATCGTCTTGGATATTTATTTTGTTCTTCCAAAGATAAGTTTTTGTTTGATGTCATATTAGAATAATACATATCAATTATATCTTTAAAAAACTCTGGATTACTTGGTATTTTTCTATATGGAAGCAAATTGTATTCAGAACCAAACTCATCGCAGTGTTCAAGACTTACCAAAAAATCGCAATCATTGTGCAATATAAGTTTCATCTTTTGTGAATTAGATAATGTGATTTTACTTTCGTTCTCAATTACTCTTATAAAATCACCAGCTTTTGTTAAAAGTGATTTGATTTTAACATTTTCTTTATCTTCTTCTATTTTGGTAAGTCCGTATTGGAAAAATGGCATTTGATACTTATTATATAATGTTTTAAAAAAAGAATAATAATCTTCAATAGGGGGCATTTCATCAATCTCTTTTGAGATTGTATCGTCCCACTTTAACATTATCTCTTTTTGGAGAGAAACATTCGTTTCTGTATTTTTCCTGTTTTGCTCTTTCAATTGCGCGTTGTTTGATTTTTGTATTAACAAGACAAAAACAAAAACAATCGCGACGATTAACGCTAATGTCATATTTAGTTTTCCTTTTCGCTAATTGCTTATATTATATCTTATTCGACCAAAAAAATCAAGTTTAACTGCAATTGCTACATATATTATATATAACAATTTTGACAGATGCCTGTCATATTAAAAAAATTATTTTATATTTTACATAAACAATAAGAATGTTTTTCGTCGTCTTCGCCTTTGAATCTTTGTAATAGATATCCTTTATCTTTTAGATATTTTTTATTTATATATCTAATAGGTCTTTCTTTTTCTTTAAGAATACTATAAATTGTTCTTTCAGCCACTCCCATTAAAAATGCAACTTCTTTTAAGGTGGTCATAAATCTTCTTTCTTTTATGTATTGAGGACAGCTTTTAATAAAATAACTATCTCCATTTTTTTCTGCGTCCCAGCCATCGACTGGTGTGAAACCGTGTGCCCAAGAGCAACCCATTCCTCCGCAAGCCCTTTGGCAACTCCAACACAAAGTGTCTTGATTCTTATTTTTCATTAAAACTCCTGTATAATATTGTTTATTATTGACTTAAATTTTTAATTATGGTAAAATATTACCGTTTGGTGGACAATGTCCACCGTTTGTCCACGCCGAGCAAATCATAGGCGATTTCTATAAATGAAACATAGTGTCTAAAAATGTTTTGTTTACCTAAATCTCTAATGATTTTTGCCTTTGTAGGATATAATAAGTGATAGGAAATGACGATGAAGAACTTGGTTATAAGTCCGTGCGGTTCGGGTAAAAAATATAAAAACTGTTGCGGAAAAGACAAGTAAAAAGAACAATCGAGGCGGATAACGATGGAAAAGAAAATATGTCAGAGTTGCGCTATGCCGCTTGATTCGGACGACCTTTTGGGCACGAATAAGGACGGAAGCGTGAATCACGATTACTGTAAATACTGCTATAAGGACGGAGAGTTTACGGACGACGTTTCTATGGATGAATA
>JAEEIL010000036.1 GCA_016281355.1 Elusimicrobiaceae bacterium
AGCCCGCGCCGGATAAAATGATTAATATATTTAATAATAATTTCAGTAATACAATAATTACAGGGGTTTACCCCTCGCCATTCATATCAATTATTTACTAAACAGGAGGTTTATAAAATGGAGTTTAAAAAAGTAGGAAGTTACAAGGTTTATTTTAACCGTCAATATTTATTTTAATTATAAAGGACGCCGTTATTATTTGGAGGATGGCGTACGCTGCCATAATAATGGCTGGCTGTCAGATATATAACCGGAGTTTATCCACGGTATTATTAATATATTCACTTGCAACGCCGGCAGCCGTGATTTATATTTAAATTTTGATTTATTCTACTCCGAAGATAAAATCACGGTTTATAACCTTGCAAAATAAGAATTCAACCCCGCCCCGCCGGAGCGGGGCTTTTTAATTGCAGCGCCTGAAATACGGGGCGCTTTTTTATTTGGTATTTTAACACGCTCCGCCGGGCTTGTAAAGTATTATTTTTAATTAATAGCGGAATAATGTAAAAAAGCCCCCAGACCGCGTAAAATGATAGTTTAATATCACGGGTATATATTTATATTAAATATATAAAGTGTTAAAATAAGGGCGCTACACGGCAAAATAGAGGGTGTAAAGTAGGTTGACTTTACATAATAAGGGATTGAAAAGATTGAAAAGGATTGAAAAAAGATTGAAAAAATTAACCCCCGCGCGCCGTTCTGAAATAAAAAGCCGGTTAAAATAAGGGCGGACGCTCCGAAGGTTAAAAGTTATACAAAATATTTATTTTGTATAATACACGCGTAAAGTTATACAGGGGCGGGGGATATTGTATAGTTTTGAGGGGCGGGAATACTCTCTCAAACTCTTAAAAAACAAAAAGGCGATTTCAAAAAACAAACTATATCCCCCTTTGAGGGGGGCAGCGTTTACTGAAAGGAAACGCGAGGGGGGTGTCAACCTCGATATGCCCGCCGTGAAACAAGGGCTGGGGTGAACTTTTTAAAGATTTTGGGGGTTATATAATATTATATATAATACAAAAACTTTTCTTTTATTCTTTTCTTTTGCTTCTTTTCTTTTCTTTTTTTCTTTTCAAGGGGGAAAAAGGAACTTTTTTGTAGGGGTAAAAGGTTTTCTGTAATACAAAAAATTTCGAAAAAACAAAAAGGGTATTGACAAACTGAAAATGATGTTGTATTTTCAAAGTAAAGGTGGAGACCTTTACAGAGGTGTAAAATGTTACAATCTGACAAAG
This sequence comes from Elusimicrobiaceae bacterium, assembly GCA_016281355.1. GTDB lineage: Bacteria > Elusimicrobiota > Elusimicrobia > Elusimicrobiales > Elusimicrobiaceae > Proelusimicrobium. The sequence continues at coordinate 1,245 of JAEEIL010000036.1, forward strand.
TATTCAAAGATATTGAGAAAAAGATAGAGGCAGATCCGGGAAATTACCGATATTATGAGGCGTTATTTTATTTATGTCAGCAAGAGCCGGTTGAGGACAGCGGTTTTAAGTGGGAATTAACGGCTCGGTTAAAGGAAATATGCGCCCGTAATTCTAAAATGGATATAGAGTGCAGCGGCAATTTGCTTGAAATGATAAAGCAGTTGCTTTTAATGGAGGCGCAAGGGCTTCGTTTTGACAGTTATATGCAGTATATAGAGTTAAACCGTGCGCCTGAAAAAAGGTTTTGGTTGCCCCGGAGAGACAAATTACTGCCTGTATGTAATCTGATACAAGATTTAATTGACGATAAACTCGATATATTGACTATAAGTTTACCGCCCCGTGTAGGGAAAACAACGCTTGAAGTGTTTTTGCTTACTATGATAATGGGCGCTTATCCTGATGATTGCTCGTTTGTTGCGAGTTATTCAGGTCCGATGGCGGACAGTATATACAAGGGCGTTGTCGATATAATCACAGACACCGAAACTTATTTATGGCGTGATGTATTTCCTGTATCTGAATTTTATACAAACGTCAAAAAGGGAACTATTGACTTAAATAAACACCGCCGCTTTTCTACGCTTACCTGTAAAGGTATAGACCAGAGCATAACGGGTATGGTTAAATGCAACCGGCTGTTATGTTGCGATGATTTAGTGCAAAATTTGGAGGAAGCCGTTTCCCCCGTCCGCCTTGAAAAGTTATGGCAGACTTATACAACAGACTTGCGGCAGAGAAAAGAGGGAAACCGCTGTAAAGAACTGCACCTTGCTACACGGTGGAGCGTTCATGACCCGATAGGACGCATAGCGGCACATTACACCGGCAATCCCCGTGTCAAGTGTTATTCATTCCCCGCAACTGATGAAAACGGCAAAAGCAATTTTGAGTATAAATACGGCTGCGGTTTTGATGATAAATACTATGCCGATTTACGCTCTACAATGGAGGACGTAAACTACCGTGCGCTTTATATGAATGAGCCGATAGAGAGAGAGGGCTTGTTATACCCCGAAGGTGAATTGAGACGGTATTTTGAATTACCTGTTGAAGAGCCGGACGCCGTAATTGCCGTATGCGATACAAAAGACAAAGGGTCGGACTATTGCGTTTTGATTATTGCCTATGTTTACGGCGATAACCTGTTTATTGAGGATGTTATCTGCAATAACTCATTGCCGGAGGTTATAGAGCCGCATATTGTGAGATTGCTATTACAAAATAATGTGCAATCTGCCCGTATTGAGAGTAATAATGCGGGCGGGCGTATAGCACAGAACATACAGGAAAATATTAAACGGCAAGGCGG
>JAEEIL010000037.1 GCA_016281355.1 Elusimicrobiaceae bacterium
AAGACATCCGGTTGTTCGCCTTCCCTTTGTCCTTGTTCCATACCGATTACGACATCTCCTTCCGCGAGTTTGATGGCTCTTACACCGTGTGCCGTGCGGCCCATGGCGCGAACTTGATTTTCATCAAAGCGGATTGATTTGCCGTTTTTGGTTGCGATAATAATATCTGATTTACCATGTGTTTCTTGTACTGAAACCAACACATCGCCTTCATCTAACCCGATTGCAATAATACCGCTGCGGCGGATGTTTGCGAAGTTTTCCAAACTAACGCGTTTCATTGTACCGAAACGTGTGCACATTGTAAGGTAAGTTTCACCGCTGTTTTTAGGATCAAAATCCTTAAACGCGACGGCTGAGGTAACTTTTTCTTCCCCTGAAATTTGGAGCATGTTAACAATAGCTTTTCCTTTGCCTTGGCGGTTGCCTTCAGGTATTTCATAAGCCCTTAAAGCAAATACTCTGCCGCGGTTTGTAAACATTAAAATGGTCGCATGGCTTGAAGTTACAAAGAGATGTTCAATGAAGTCTTCTTCTTTTGTTTTACCGCCGATTATACCTTTACCGCCACGGTTTTGTGAACGATATGTATCAAGAGGAATACGTTTTGCATAACCACCGTGTGAAAGTGTAATAACGACTTCTTCTTCTTCAATAAAGTCTTCTACAGAAAAATCTGTAACATCAGTAGAAATTTCTGTACGGCGTTCATCACCGTAATCCTTTTTCATTTTGGTAAGTTCATTAACAATGATGTCTAAAATCTTTTGCGGGTTACCTAAAATATCTTGGAGTTCGGCAATTAATGCTTTTAAATCTTTCTGTTCTTGTTCAATAGCAATAGAGGAAAGTTGTGTAAGTTGATGCAAGCGCATTTCCAAAATTGCTTGGGCTTGAGGTTCCGTAAATTTAAAGCGTGCCATTAAATTAGTGCGGGCTTCTGCTGCATCTTTAGATTTGCGGATGATTGCAACAACTTCGTCTAAATTTGCAATTGCCAAAAGCAAACCGTCTAAAATATGTGAACGTTTTAAAGCTTTATTTAAGTCAAAGCGCGTTCTGTTTGTAATAACTTCTTGGCGGTGCCTAATATATTGGCGCATGGCTTCTTTCATGCTTAAAACACGAGGTTTACCGTCAACGATAGCAAGCATATTTACGCCAAATGATGCTTGAAGTTGTGTATGTTTAAATAATTGGTTTAAAACGACTTGGCCGGTTGCTTCACGTTTAAGTTCAATAACAAGGCGCATACCGCGGCGGTCAGATTCATCGCGAATATCGGAAATTTCGGTAATCTTTTTATCTTTAACAAGTCCGGCAATAGTTTCAATTAAAACAGTTTTGTTAACTTGATAAGGAATTTCCGTTACGATAATGGCTTCCCTTCCGCCTTTCATTTCTTCAATTTCTGCACGGGCTTGAATTTTTAAAGAGCCGCGGCCGGATTCAAAGTAATCGTAAACACCTTTTGTACCGCGTAAAATACCGCCGGTAGGGAAATCAGGCCCTTTAACGATTTGCATCATTTCTTTAGTGGAAATTGCCGGGTTTTTGATTAAGGCAATAATACCGTCGCAAATTTCCCCCAAATTATGTGTAGGAATATTTGTTGCCATACCTACTGCGATACCGTTTGAACCGTTAACTAAAAGTTGCGGCATCTTTGCAGGTAAAACTGCCGGTTCCATTAAAGAACCGTCGTAGTTAGGAACAAATTTAACTGTATCTTTATCTAAATCTTCCAAAAGTTCGTCGGCAATATGATTTAAGCGGACTTCTGTGTAACGCATGGCAGCCGGGCTGTCACCGTCGATAGAACCAAAGTTACCCTGACCGTTAACTAAAGTGTTTCTTATTGAAAAGTTTTGTGCCATACGAACTAAAGCATCATAAACTGAACTGTCACCGTGCGGATGGTATTTACCCAAAACATCACCGACTACACGCGCTGATTTCTTGAACGGTTTATTGTATTTTAAACCCATTTCCTGCATGGCATATAAGATACGGCGGTGAACAGGTTTTAAACCGTCCCTAGCATCAGGTAATGCACGGCCGATAATAACACTCATTGCGTAATCGATATAGGAATTACGCATTTCCTCGCCGATATCGCGTTGATGTATTTGGTCAAATAATTCTGTGGAATTTGTTTGGTTATTAGTATTATCTGTCATAAAAACTCCTAAATATCTAAATTGATAACTTCAAGGGCGTGTTTTTCAATAAAGGCCCTGCGGGGTTCGACTTTGTCACCCATAAGCATTGCAAATACTTTTTCCGTATCGGCAGCATCTTCAATAGCAACGCGAACAAGTTTGCGTTTTGATGGGTCCATGGTGGTTTCCCAAAGCTGTTCGGGGTTCATTTCACCGAGACCTTTGTAACGTTGTATCGTTGCACCTTGTGTGCCGACTTCTTTTGCAACTTTTAAAAATTCTTGTAAAGAGAAAATTAAAATGTCTTTTTTACCGTCGTTAATGGTAAATAAAGGTGTGCCTTTGCGTTTATCTTCGGTAACAAAAGCAAATTGATCCAAAGTATAACCAAGTGCTTTAAGTTTATTTTCGTTTACTAAAATTTTGGTAAGTTCTTTAAGAGATTGATAATCAGGTTCTAATGCATCATTATCAATTTCCATTTCCGGTATACCTTTGGAAAGAAGTTCTTCCCTTTTCTCATTTCTTACAGCTGTTTGATAATCTCTAAACTCTTGATCTGAATAGAAATATTTGAAGCTGTTATTTTCCAAAGTTACCCTAAATACGGGGATTTGACCGCCTTCTTTGAACTTATTGTAATCTTTCAAAGTTAATCCTTTGAGTTCTATTCTTAAATTTAAGTCTTCAAGTTCTTTTAAGATTTGGAGTAAAGTTTTAATTTGGTCTTTAGTTAAATCTTCGCCTTTTGCATTTTTTGCATTAACGGCTTGAAGGGCTTCTTTAAATAACCAAGTTTGCATTTGCTCTTCGGTTTGCATATAGTCTTCCATTTTGCCTTTTTTGATTTTGTATAAAGGCGGTTGGGCGATATATACGTGGCCTTGTTCGATAAGTGGTTTTAACTGACGATAGAAGAAAGTTAAAAGCAAAGTTGTAATATGTTGACCGTCAACATCAGCATCAGCCATCAAAACAATTTTATTGTAGCGAAGTTTGCTAATATCAAAACCGCCTTCACCTTCACCGACACCTGTACCGACCGCTGAAATCAAAGTGCGGATTTCTTCGTTTGATAAAATTTTAACAAGTTGTGCTTTTTCTACGTTTAAAATTTTACCGCGTAATGGTAAAATTGCTTGGAAAATTCTGTCCCTGCCTTGTTTGGCAGAACCACCGGCGGATTCACCTTCTACGATGAAAAGTTCGCATCTTTCAGGATTTTTTTCTTGGCAATCTGCAAGTTTACCCGGTAAACCACCACTTTCCAAAGCACCTTTTCTGCGGGTTAAATCTTTTGCTTTTCTTGCAGCCTCGCGAGCAACAGCGGCACCTATTGTTTTTTCACAAATAGCACGGGCTGTTTTGGGGTTTTCTTCAAAGAAAGTTGCTAATGTTTCCCCAACAATTGAGCGGACTATACCTTCTATTTCGGAGTTACCAAGTTTGGTTTTTGTCTGCCCTTCAAATTGCGGGTGCGGAATTTTAACTGACAAAACTGCAGTTAAACCTTCTCTTAAGTCATCACCCTGAATATTTAAATCTTTATTTTTAAGAAGACCGTTGTTTTTAATATAATCGTTAACAATACGGGTTAACGAAGATCTGAAACCGCTTAAATGTGTACCGCCTTCAATAGTGTTAATGTTGTTAACAAAGGAGTAAACGTTTTCTGAATAACTGTCATTATATTGTATAGCAAAAGAAATATAATTATTATCAATTTCTTTTGTAATATAAATAGGTTCTTCGTTAATGATTTTTTTGTTTGAGTTTAAATATTTAACAAATTGAGAAATACCGCCTTCATATAAAAATACTTGGCTTTTATTTTCAACTCTTTCATCGGTTAAAGTAATTCTTACCCCGGCATTTAAAAATGCGAGTTCACGGAGACGGTTTGCAATAGTATCATAAGAGAAAATATTATCACCGAAAATTTCCCTATCTGCTTTAAAGGTAACTTTTGTACCGTGTTCTTTTGTTTCCCCGATAACTTCAACTTTACCTTCCGGTTTACCGCGAGTATATTTTTGAAAATGTACTTTACCGTCACGTCTAACCTCTACTGCTAACCATTCTGATAAAGCGTTTACGCAGGATACACCGACACCGTGTAAACCGCCGGAAACTTTATAAGCGCCGGTATCAAATTTACCGCCGGCATGTAAAACTGTCATAACAACTTCAAGAGCACTTTTACCTTTAAGTTTAGGATCTTTAACATTTTTCATCGGGTCAACGGGAATACCGCGGCCGTCATCTTGAATCATACAAACATTATCTTCTTTTATAACAACATTAATATGGCTTGCATTACCTGCTAAAATTTCGTCTACTGAGTTATCTACAACTTCATAAATTAAATGGTGTAAACCCGGAGCCCCTGTAGAACCGATATACATTGCCGGGCGCTTTCTTACTGCTTCAAGACCTTCTAAAACTTGTATTTTAGAAGAATCATAATCTTGTTCTAATTCTTTTTCTGATTTAGTCATATATACTCCTTATTTAATTAAAATCTTTTTTATCCAAGGCTTGTTAAAATTTTTATTTAACTCTTTTATTATTTCTTTTTCCTTTAATAAAAGTTCATGCCTTGCCGGGGAAGATTTTACTTTTACAAAAATTGTTCCCCCTTTTACTGAATCCAACTCCCAAAACTTAGCCCTGTTTTTTAAAACAACTGCCCATAAATTATCAAGCAAAATTAAATTATTTAATTTTAAATTTAAATGACAAAATTTCTTAGTTAATTCCGAAGAATTATGCCAATTAATTTCTTTTTGTATTTTCATTTAAACCCTAACAGGCATGATAATATATTTGTATTTTGTATTACCTTCCGGCTCTATTAATACAGGTTGTGTTGCATTTACAAAAGAAAAATTAACTTTATCTGTGTCAATATTTTTTAAAACATCTATTAAATATTGTGGGTTAAAAGATGTTTCAAAATCTTCACCGGCGTAATTTATTTTAACTTCATCGGAAAAAGACATCTTTGATGAATTTGCAGTTATTAAAATATTATTTTCCGTTAATTGATATTTTACCGTTCCGCCTAAATCACTTGCGCAAATCGAAGCACTTTTTGTGGAAGATAAAATATTGGAAGTTTCCGCTAAGAAAGTAATATTCTTTTTACCTGGAATAACTTGTTCATAGTTAGGGAAATTACCTTCTATTAAACGGGAAATTAAAATTGTTTCTTTAATTTTAAAACTTATTTGGTTAGATGATGTTGTAATATCTATAACTTCATCTTCTTTAAATTTATTTAACCCTATAAGTTTTAAAACTTCATTTAAAATTTTGCTCGGAACAATAATTTTAAATTCTTTAACACCCTCTAAAACAGGGTTTATACACAAAGCCAAACGGCGGCCGTCTGTTGAAACAACTTCAAATTTATCTTTAGTGTTATTCCAAAGTAAACCGTTTAAAACATAACGTGTTTCTTGTGTAGAGGCGGAAAAGATAGTTTTTTCTATCATTTCTTTTAATAATATCGCTTTTATACTAAAACTTTCATTTCTTTCTATTTCAGGGATAATAGGATATTCTGATTTAGGTGTTCCGATAAGCCAAAATTTTGAACGCCCACTTTTAATATGTAATTTATTATCTTCATCACTTTCTAAAATAATCTCTTTACCTGAAGGTAAATTTTTTAATATATCGGAAAAATCTTTTAAAGGAACTGTTATTGAGCCATTATCAACCACTTCCGCTTTAAATGTATGAATAATAGCCATTTCCATATCGGTACGTGTTAATTTAATAGTTCCGTCTTTAGCTTCTATAAGAAAATTAAAGAGAATAGGTAAAGTTGTTCTCCCCCCAACTGAAGATTGTATAATTTGTATTCCTTCTGAAAGTTTTTCTTTAGTAATATTAATTTTCATATTATTATCCTTATTATTATATTATCCTGTTAATTTAGTGGAAAAATGTTAATTACCAATACAAAATATTTTTATAAATTGTTGATAGTTTTTAAAATTTATCCACATTATACACAGGTAAAAATCTTATACACATAAAAACAACTAATTATCCCCAGCTTTTATTTCTTCTGTTATCAAGTTAATAACAGGTATAAAAAAGGTATTATTTTTTATTTCTTCTTTTACCTTTTCTTTAGCGTGAATAACCGTTGTGTGGTCCCTGTTAAATTCCCTCCCGATTTCCGGTAAAGATAAAGATGTTAATTCCGTTGCCAAATACATTGCAATTTGCCTAGGCCATGCAATAGAATTATTTTTCTTTTTAGAATTTAAATCTTCCAAGTTTACTTTATAATGTTTACACACCGCTTCTTTTATTTTATTAATACTTATACTGTATTTTTGTTGATCTGTATTTATAATATCGGCCAAAACTTCCTTGGCAATACTTACGGTGGCATTTACCCCATGAATACTTGCATAACTTGTTAAACGATATAAACAACCTTCAAGTTCCCTAATATTTGCTTGTACACCTTGTGCAATAAAAGATAAAACATCATCTGAAATGTCAAAATTATTCACATCTCTTTTATGACGTAAAATTGCAATTCTTGTTTCTAAATCAGGTCTTTTAATTTCAGCGGAAATACCACTGAGTAGACGTGAAGATAAACGCTCACTAAACTCAAGTTGATTAGGTGTTTTATCGCAAGTTAAAACAATTTGTTTTTGATTATTAAATAAAGAATTAAAAGTATAGAAAAATTCTTCTTCAGAACGATTTTTACCAACTAAAAATTGTATGTCGTCAATAAGCAAACAATCAATGTTTTCATATTGTTTATGGAAAGGTGTAGTTGATTTATTTGCCATGTGTTCTATACACTGTGTAAAAAAATCTTCCCCGGACATATATAAAACTTTTGCATAAGGATTATTTTTTAAAAGTTCATTTCCTATAGCGTGTAAAAGATGTGTTTTACCAAGCCCCGGTGCACTGAAAATTACAAAAGGGTTATTTGCACGATTACCGATTTTTTTGACGACGGCCTCAGACGCTTTATAAGCAAAACGGTTTGAAGGGCCTTCAATAAAACCTTCAAAAGTATAATGGGGATCAAGTTTTGTTTCTTCCCTCGAAGTTTGTTTAATATGGCTTTGTACACGAACTATAGGCGGTACTTGCAAAGAAGGAACATCTTGCTGTTTTTGTATAATATAATCGACGGTACAAGGGAAATTTGTTGTTTCCGTTAAAGCATGTAAAAGGGGTGTTTCATATCTGTCTTTAATAGTTTTAAGCCATGATTCATTTGGAACTTCTATTTTAAAAAGACCTTCACTGAATTCCAAAATTTTCATGGGTTTTAACCACATGTCACAAATATCTTTACCCAAAGTTATTTCTAACTTTTTTATTGAATTTGCCCAAATTTCGTTTATATCGTTGTTTTCCACGTTTTATACCTTTGATATGGTTTTGATATAAAAATTTAACTACAGTTAATTTTAGCAGTTTTTTAGCAAAAAGTACAGTTTTTTATAAAATTATCCAAAATATAAAAATTGTGCATAAATACTGTAATAAATGTTATAATATTTGTATGGAACAGCATTTGTTTATAACTGCCGTCGTCGCATTTGCTTTTGATAGAATATCAAAATATTGTATCAAAAAAAATTATTTTCAAAAAAATAATATTTTCGCTTTTTGGAATGCATTATTTGCTTTGATCGCCGGTGTTTTGGTGTTTTATATATTAAATTTTATGGCATCAAACGGTGCGACTTTCGGGCTGTCAAAAAAAACGTTTTCTTTAATTTTACTAATTACTTTAGGTTATATTTGCTTAAAATATTTTAAAGCAAAAAAAGCAGATAAAAAGGAAAAAGAACGAATAATTGCCTTTAATTTAGACTGGGCACAAACAGTTTATTTTGCCGCATTTTTTGCTTCAATAGCAATGTTTTTCTTTTTACAAGCATTTAGAATACCTTCCGCATCTATGAGAAACACTTTGTTGGAAGGTGATAACCTTTTTGTCAATAAAGCATATTACGGTATGCGCTTACCTTTTGTTAAAGAAAATTTTGTCAATTTCCACGACGTAAACCGCGGTGATATTATTATTTTCAGATTCCCGGCAAAAGATAGGGAACAATCAAATTGCGGTGAGCCGCAGTATGGCAGAGATTTTGTTAAAAGAGTTATTGCTTTGCCAGGCGAAACCGTGGAAGTAAAAAACAAAACCATATATATAAACGGTAAAGAACTCCCCCCCCAAGATTATGCTATTTTCAGCGAACATGACATTATTGATATAGAAAACCCTTTAAGCCAAGAAGAATACCAAAAACTATGGGAAGATCGCAAATTAGAAAAATATTTCGGCATTTCTTTAAGAGATAGTTTTGGCCCGGTAATTGTGCCGGAAGGTCAATATTTCGCTATGGGCGACAATAGAGATTTCTCTTGTGATTCCCGTTTTTGGGGCCCTGTGCCTAAGGAAAATATTAAAGGTAAAGCCTGGCTTTTACATTGGCCTTTAAATAGATTTAGAATTATTAAATAAGTTTTCACGTGAAATCAAATTTTCAACAAATTAAAAAGTTTTCATGTGAAAACTCTTAATATAGTTTAATAATTTGACACTTTTGTAATTTTTTTATACAATTATAATAAGTAGTATAAGGAGATAATATGAGTGAGATCGTCTGTGTAGCAAACCAAAAAGGCGGTGTGGGGAAAACTACTACCTCCGTAAATTTGGCTTATGCCTTGGCTTATTTAGGGCAAGAAGTCCTTTTAGTGGACTTTGACCCTCAGAGTAATGCAAGTTCCGGGCTTGGGGTTAATTTAAAAGAAGATGAAAAATCTGTCTATAATTTCCTAACCAAAACCGCTACATTTAAAGAAGTTGTACATCAAACATCTAATGAATTATTAGATATTTTACCGGCAAATAAAAATTTGGCAGGTGCGGAAGTAGAACTTGTCAATACCCCGCAAAGGGAGAAATTTTTAAAGCAAGCCCTTGATCCTATTAAAAGAATGTATAACTTTATTATTATTGATTGCCCCCCCTCTCTCAGTTTGCTTACAATTAATGCTCTAGTTGCGGCAGACAGTGTTATAACTCCTATACAATGTGAATATTATGCTATGGAAGGTTTGGCCAACTTTATCAATACAACGGGCAAAGTCAAACAATTTTTAAGCCCAAATTTAAAGGTGGACGGCGGTATTTTAACTATGTTTGATACCCGTATGAATCTTTCCAAACAAGTTAAGGAAGATGTCAGTAAATTCTTTGGTTCTAAAGTATATCAGAACCCTATACCGCGCAATATCAGATTAGCGGAAGCACCGAGTTTCGGGCAAAGCATATTTGAATATGAACCCACTTGCCGCGGTGCCAGGGCCTATCTTGATTTGGCAATAGAATTTTTAGTCCGCCGCGGTGCGAAAGCAGAAGATTTTGAGGCTTTTAAAGCTTCTGCCAATAAGAATACAGATTTTGATTTCGGAGGTTAATTTATGAGAAACGCTTTAGGAAAAGGTTTAGATGCTTTGCTTGGCTCCTCTTTTGAAATGGAGCAGGAACTTAATAATGGGGGGGAAGGGAAAAGGAATATTCAAAAGATTTCTATTGATAAAATCATCCCCAACAGGTACCAACCCAGAAAGACTTTTAATGAAGACAGTTTAAAAGATTTGGCACAGTCAATTAAACAGCACGGTTTAACCCAACCGGTAGTGGTAGTTTATGATGCCGGGCTTGATAAATATGAACTTGTAGTGGGGGAAAGACGTTTCAGAGCAAGCGAAATGGCCGGATTTAAGGAAATTGATTGTATTGTACATAGTAAACTTGACGATAAACAACTTTGCGCCCTTGCCTTAATTGAAAATATTCAAAGGGAAGATTTAAACCCTATTGAAACCGCCCTCGGTTACAAAAATTTGATGCAAAAGTTTTTGGTTTCCCAAGTGGAACTTGCGGAATATTGCGGTAAATCAAAAGCGGCGGTATCAAATTCTTTAAGGTTGCTTAACCTTTCCCAAGAAATACAAAATGCCTTGCAAGACGGCACTATTACAGAGGGCCACGGCCGTGCACTTTTAATGGTAGGTGACGAGGGTAAAAGGGCCGTTTTATTCAAAAAAATAATCGGTTCCAAAATGTCTGTCCGCCAAGCCGAAAATGCCGCAAGAACTATTTTGGAAGGCAAGACTGTTGCCCCCAAACAAAGCAAAGACCCCAATACCGTTGCTTTTGAACAGTCCTTACAAGAGGCACTTGGCACCAAAGTTGAAGTTAAGGAAAACGGCAAAGGTAAAGGCACTTTAACCTTACACTTTAACACTTATGAAGAGTTAAATGTATTGGGTGATAAGTTAAAAACTTTGGTTTAGCAAATAGTTTTATAAACACAAAAAAACCCCGGAAAAGCCGGGGTTTTTTATTTCTCCTTGACATTTTACGTTTTATAGAGTATACTATCAGTAGTACCCTGCAAAGTGTCGAATAGACGCGGTGGGGTCTTTTCTTTTTTATTTAAAATTTTGTTTTTTTTAAATCTTCGTCGGGAAAAATCAAAATCAAATAAAAATAGCCCAAATTTTAATTTGTTTTTAAAAAACAGAGAACTTATTTAAATTTAAACAAAAATCAAAATTTAGGCCAAAATTGGCGCAAAAAGGCTGTTTTTACGCAAAAACCGGCAAAAAACAACCCCTCAAATTTGAAAATTCAAAAAAGAGGGGGGAAACTTTAAAAAAATCACACAAAAAATTCACTAACTATTTTTGATTAGTTGCTAAACCTATGTGTTTTAAGAATGGTTCATTTGAAATTTTGCGGCCCAAGAAATTTTGAACAAGTTCTTCTTCATCATAAGATCCGCCCACTGCCAAAATTTCTTTGCGGAATTTTTTGCCGATCTCTTTATTAAACAAACCGTGTTTTTGAAATTCCGAGAAGAAATCTTGCGCAATAACTTCCGCCCACAAATAACCGTAATAACCGGCGTCATAACCTCCCATAAGGTGGTCAAAACTTGCTTGAGGATATGTATCTTTTGTCATCGGTGTAAGTTTAATTTTCGCGGCATATTTTTCCCACATTGCCGTCGTATCTGCTGGTTTTGTTAAGGTGTGGTATTTCATATCAATTTGCGCCAAAAAGTTTTGCCTGATATAAAAATTTGCGGCGGCATGGTTTTTTGCGGCAAGCATTTTATTAATGGTTTCATCGTCTAAACTTTTGCCTGTTTTGTAATGCTTTGAAATGCGTTTTAAAACTGTCGGTTCCCATGCCCAATTTTCCAAAATTTGAGAAGGTACTTCCACAAAATCTTGGCTAACTGCGGTGCCTGAAATTGATGAATATTTTGCTTCCGTTAAAACATTATGCAACACATGCCCGAACTCATGGAACAAAGTTTCCACTTCGCCGTGTTTTAAAAGCGAAGGTGTATTTTTAGACGGTGGGTTTAAATTTGCGACAATAGCCGTAAACGGTTTTTGATAAGTTCCGTCTTTTAAAAGTTTACCTTCAACCAAATCAAAACACGCGGCGTGTTTGTATTTGCCGTCGCGCGGAAACAAATCCATATAAATATAACCGAGAACTTTTTTTGTTTCCTCATCGGTAACTGCATAACTTTTTACGCTTTCGTGCCAAACGGGGATTTTAACTTCTTTAAATTCTACGCCGAATAAATTACCGAAAATTTCAAACATATTTTTTATTACAATATCTGTTTGGAAATATTCTTTTATAATTTCCGGGTCAATATTATAATTTAATTTTTTGTGTAAATTTATCCAATAACCGCTTTCCCAAGGTTGCAAAACTTTTGATTTTACACCGGTGCGTTCTTCTTTTAATTTCAAAAATTCTTTTTGTTCTTTTTTAGCAAGCGGTTTTAATTTCTTTTCCAAATCTTTCAAAAAATTATTTACGGTTTTTACATTTTTTGCCATGCGTACATCAAGCCTGTTCTCGGCGTGATTTTTGTAACCAAGTAGGCGCGCGCTTTTGTAACGCAACATTAAATTATCTTCAAAAATTTTTACATTTTCTTTACCGCCGCGGCGTGAATATTTATATTCCAAAATTTTGCGCGGTTCGTCTTTAACTGCGTTTAACATAAAGGGGCCGTAGTCGGGGTAATCTAAAGTTACACGATATTTGCCGTCAACTTTCTCAAGTTTATTTTTAAAATCTTCAGGGAGTCCTTCCATTTCTTCTTCGGTAACATCTAAATAATCTTTATAATCACGAATATTTTTTGAAAAGTTTATTGAATTTATTGATTTTTGTTTTGCGATTTCTTTAAACTGTTCTAACTTTTCATCGTCTAAAGCAAGGCCTGATTTTTTAAAACCTATCATCGTATCTTTAAGCATTTTCGCTTCAATTTTAGGAAGATTAGGTTTTAAATTCTCAAGTTCTTTAAATGCTTTATAAATGTCGCGCCTTGTTGCAACCTCCACCATATATGCACTTATAATTTGTGCTTGTTCAAGCGCTGCATTTCTTAATTTCTCGTCGGTAGAAACATATGCTAAAAAACCTGCTTGGCCCAAAGCATCGCCGTAAGTATCAAGGGCTTCTTCGTATGCGAGCAAGGTGTTTTCAAAAGTTCTTTCAGCTGCCGGAATATTTGCAATTTTGTTTAAAGAGGCCTCCAAAGCCACGCGTGCAGCCTTTTCTTTAGGGGCAAGTTCGCTTGCCTTGTAATTAAAATGTAAATAGCCGTTATCGTCGTACATAGAGACCTCCGTACCCCGCAAAGCAAGGGGGCATAAAAAAAGTATTGAAAAAATAATTGTCCATTTGTTTAACATATTTGTTATAATTATTTTATAAAATAATTGCCCCTTGTGGCTATTTTAATTAAAAAGAGGAAAAGAAAATGTACGAACCGTTTATCCCGAAAGAGATATTCTTAACAAAAGGTGTAGGTAGACATAAAGAAAAATTAGCAAGCTTTGAGGAAGCCTTGCGTGATGCAAAAATCGCAAAGTTTAACTTGGTACCTGTTTCAAGTATTTTCCCGCCGAGATGTAAAGTTGTGTCCATCTCCAAAGGATTGCAACACTTATCAGCCGGACAAATTTTACACTGCGTTATTAGCCGCAATACAAGCAATGAAAACAGACGTTTAATTTCTGCATCTGTCGGCCTTGCAATTCCTAAAGACAGAAATACACACGGTTATATTTCAGAACACCATAGCTTTGGTGAAGCCGACCAAAAAGCCGGCGATTACGCCGAAGATTTGGCCGCAATGATGTTATCAACCACATTAGGTATGGAATTTGATAACGATACTACCTGGAACCAAAAAGAAGAAATTTGGAAAATGAGCGGTAAAATTGTTAAAACAACCAATATCACACAATCTGCAATTTGTGTTGACGGTTTGTGGACGACAGTTGTTGCAGCCGCTGTTTTTGTGAGGTAGTTTTTAGTTTTTATGTTGAAACCAAGCAGTAACAACTTTTTAGCATTAGACGGCGAATTTTGCGATATTAAAACCGCTAAATTCGCCGTTATTCCTGTTCCGTATGAAAGAACAGTGTCCTACTTTGGGGGAACAAAACAAGGCCCCTCTGCTATTTTAGAGGCTTCCAGCCAAGTAGAATTTTTTGACGAAGAAACAAAAACAGAAACTTTCCGCGAAGGCATTGCAACTTTTGAAGCAATAAATTGTGAAGGTAGTGAAGAAGAAGTTTTTGTACGCATTGAAAATTTCGTCAAAGAATATATTAAAACATACAAACAATTTCCTTTTTATTTAGGGGGGGAACATTCTATTTCCCAAGCATTAATTAACCCCTATATTGAAAAGTACGGCAAAGAACTTTCCGTCTTACACTTTGATGCACATGCCGATTTAAGGAAAGAATATTACGGAGATGAACGTTCACACGCTTGTGCTTTATATCCTGCTTCACGTAAAGTACGTGTTGTGCAAGTTGGCATTCGCTCTATCGGGTTAGAAGAAAAAGACAATGTTAATTCCGGCAATGTAAAAACATTTTTGATGCACGAAAATTTGGACCAGAAAAAATTAATCAAAGATGTTTTGGCTAACTTGACCGATACTGTTTATATGACGATTGATGTCGATGGTTTTGACCCGTCTGTCATCCCCGGGACAGGTACACCTCAACCCGGTGGTTTTATGTGGTATGATGCTTTGAATTTATTTAGGGAAGTAGTCAAACACAAAAAGATTGTTGCCGTAGATGTTGTGGAAACAGCACCGATGAAAGATAACCCCATTAGCGAATTTAACGCTTCAAAACTTATATACCGCTTAATGGGTTATTTGACTTTAAAAAATCAGGAGAAATTAAAATGAAATCTTTAAAAGGAACACAAACAGAAAAAAATATTTTAACCGCTTTTGCAGGTGAATCCCAGGCGAGAAACCGCTACACTTTCTTTGCAAGCAAAGCAAAAAAAGAAGGTTATGTCCAAATCAGCAAATTTTTTGAAGAAACCGCAAACCAAGAAAAAGAACACGCAAAACGCTTATTTAAATTTTTAGAAGGCGGTGCTGTTGAAGTTACAGCAGCTTTCCCTGCCGGCATTATCGGGGACACTTTAACAAATTTAGCCGCATCTGCTGCGGGTGAAGACGAAGAATGGCAGCATATGTATCCTTCCTTTGCAAAAACCGCACGCGAAGAAGGTTTTGACGAAATCGCAATTGTTATGGAAAATATTGCCATTGCGGAAAAAGAACATTCCAGACGCTATAAAGCATTTCATGAAAACATATCAAAAGGTAAAGTTTTCAAAAAAGAACAAACAGTTAAATGGAGATGCATAAACTGCGGTTTTGTTTATGAGGGCAAAGAAGCACCCCAAAAATGCCCCGCTTGTGCCCACGAACAAAGCTATTTTGAAGTTTTAAATGAAAATTAGTAATATTTATCAAAGGCAAAAATAATTTAACGCGCCTTACCCGTTAAGGCGCGTTTTTATAAAAAAGGGGGAAATATGGAAATAAACGAAATATATAAATGCGAAATTTGCGGTAATGTTGTGGAAGTTGCACACACCGCAAACGGTGTATTATCTTGTTGCGGTAAAGAAATGGTTAAACAAATTGCAAATACCAAAGAAGCAGCAACGGAAAAACATATACCCGTCGTAGAAGAAAAAGATGGCGGATATTTAATTAAAGTCGGAAGTGTAGAACACCCGATGTTAGATGTCCACTTTATAGAATTTATTGAAGTTATTTATGACAATAACAAAATTATGCGTGCAAATTTAAGGCCGGGCATTAAACCGGAAGCGTGGTTTCCAAAAACCGACGGTAATATTATTGAAGTAAGGGAGTATTGCAATTTACATGGGCTTTGGAGTAATAAAAAATAATGCTTAATTTGAAGACTCTTTTTACTTTAAATTATGGGCTTTATATAGTTTCTTCCGTCAGTAAAGACGGTAAGGTTAACGGAATGATTGCAAACTCCGTTGAACAAGTTACTGCTGAACCGGTAAGGCTTGCCGTTACTTTAAATAAAGAAAGTTTAACACATGAATATATAAAGCAATCAGGTTTAATTTGTGTTCAACCTTTGACGGAAAAAGCAAATATGATTTTTATTGGGAATTTCGGTTTTAGAACAGGCCGAAATTTCGATAAATTTGCAAGAATTTCCCATAAATTAAATAAAGAGGGTTTGCCTGTTGTTACCGAAAATACGGCAGCTTATTTAATCTTAAGAGTAATTAACAGTCTAGATTTAGAAACACACACAATGTTTATTTGTTCTTTAGAAGATGCAGATATTTTGGATGCATCTGTTCCGACGATGACTTATAATTTTTATCATCAGGAATTAAAGGGTAAAACACCGAAAGGTGCAGTAACTTATCAAAAATAGAAAGGAGAAAAAAAATGAAATACGTATGTAATGTTTGCGGTTATGTTTATGATGAATCAGTGGGTGATCCCGAACACGGTATCCCTGCAGGTACTGCTTGGAAAGATGTTAAAGAAGATTGGGTTTGCCCGGTTTGTGGGGTCGGTAAAGACCAATTCAATCCGGAAAATTAAGAAAATAAAAATTATAAAGGCCTTCCAAACGGAAGGCCTTTTTTAAAGTTAATTAGAATTAGAAATCAAAAGAATAAATTCTTATTTCAAACGGTTTTAAAGAAATAGGAAAACCGCCGTTTTGTTTAAAAACCGATATCGGTAACTCGTTAACATTACCTGAAAGTTCCTCGGTAAACTTAATTGTTTCCTTGTTTGTTTTTGGGAATCTATCAGCATTGATTTTAAAAAGAGAAGGATTACCGCTATAATTGATAAACACCATTTTACAGCAAGTGCTTTGCAACCAAAGCCAAGCTAAAATATTTTTATAGCTGCTATCATCTTTATCGATAGCGTTGATCGGTTTTAAAGACCATTGCCCACCGTGGAAACACGGATGATTTATAACCTTTAAAAAAGTTTCGTAGAAAGCAACAACTTTAGAATTTTTTTCTTCTTTAGGAATATATTGAATAGGATATCTTACCGCTGCACCGTAAATTTGATTTAAAGTAAACAAACGTGCTCCTTCAATGGTATAACAAGCAGCAGCCGCTGCTGCAGATTTTTGAACACCAAAAGCTTTTATCGGGGGTTCTTCATCATGGTTTGCTATAAAGCGCAGGGACCTTTTTTGATATAAATGTTCTGCATTTAAATGTCCTTGAATATCCTGCGGTGTTGAAAGTAAAAGGCGGTCATATAAAATTTTGTCATAAGTGAAATCAAAACCGCTTTCCTGAACTTCCCATTCCAAACCCCAATAAACTTCGGCAAGGAAAGTAAAATAATTATTTTTTTCTTTGATTTCCCTTATCGCTTTCGGCCAAAATTCATCTAAAGGTGTTTCATTATCTAAATACATTTTCCACGTTTCGGCAAAAATTTTGTTGAGCATTAACATAACCATATCGCAACGTAACCCGTCGCACAAAGTGGAAAGATATTTTAAAATGTTTAATAAAAATTCGCGTGTTTTTGGATTGAACAAATTTAATTGTGCAGTATCACTCCACGAATAAAAATGTGGATCTCTGCCGTGTGCAAAATATTTACCGTTTGGGCCTTTGAAAAAAAGGCCTTCTTCTTCCGGTCTGATACCGTCTTTGCTGATAAAATATTCGGGGTTAGTAGTCAAATAAGGGGTATCGCAAGACATATGATTGCCGGCAAAATCTAAAATGAGTTTAACACCCAAATCATTAAGGCGTTTTTTGAGTGACAATAACGCTACTTCCCCACCGAAATTCGGGTTTACTTTATAATCATAAATAGCATAAAGTGAAGGGCCGATATCTTTAGGGTCAAAATCCGGTTTTACTTTTGCAAGATAATTTAAAATATCGGGGTGATTCCTTGCAATCTCGGCACTTTTAGGGCTTTGTTGCCAAACACCCATGAGCCATAAAGCATCAAAACCCAAAGATTTAATTTCTTCTAAATAACTTTGCGGAATATCAGCGAGAGTTATTTTTTTATTTAACTCACGTGAAAATTTATTTAGCCAAACTTGGGCATTAATTTCCAAGATATGTGGATTTTTGCGCATAGTTTTTTGCTTTCCCCAAACATAGTATAACTGATTAAAAGCAAAAAAGCAAGTAGCAAAAATTCATTTTATTGACATAAGAAAGAGTTTTTAATATAATTTTTTTGTAGTTAGTTTAATATAGAGGTTAATTATGGAAAAATCTTTTGGAGATATTTTATCAGATTCTTTTTTAGCAATTAAGAAATCTTATGTCGATTTACTTAAAATTCTCGGAGTGTTTTTAGGGGGAGGACTGCTAGGTCTTTTTGTCATGTACTCAGTTATGGGAAAAGACTTTATTATTAACATACAAGATTCGACCTATGTTCAAAATTATTTCAATTCACAACCTAAATATGCTGTTTTTATATTGTTACTTTCATTTTTCTATTTTATTTTGACCTATATTTCTTCTTCTTGGCTATCACTTGTTATCAGAAACAATATTTTGGTAGATAAAAGTTTTTTAAAAGAGGCATTTTTTGAATCAATCAGAAAATTTTGGAGAATTATCTTGGCAGGATTTTTAATGTGGGCAGCATATATGATAATGCTTCTTATAAGCATTTTTGCTCTTATCTTTCTTTTCTCACAAAAACATGCTTTTATAGGGGTTATGTTCTATTCCTTATCCGTATTTGCATTTATGATTTTAGTAATACCCCCAAGTTTTACTATTTTTGGCGGCATTTTATGCCGTAATGGAAAATTTTGGAGTATTTTTTGGGATTCCATTATATTAGGTTTCAAAAAATGGTTCAAAATTGTGGGATACTTGTTCTTAATACTATTAATCTGTGGTGTTGTGATGGGTCTTTCCGCAGGTGTCATTTTAAGTTTGTTTATGGCACTAAAGTTAAAAATAGTAGCTATGATAGGTTACTATCTTGTTCAAGCAATTTTTGGTTTATTCTTGTTTTGTTTCTATACAGTGTTTTATTTAGATCTGGCAGGAATTAAATCAAAACAAACTGAAAACTTAACTAATTCTACTCAAATATCGCAAGAATAAGAGGATATAGAGATGGGTTTTAAATCTATTTTTTTAGAAAGCATTTCCGTTTCATGCAAATCTTTATTAACATTGTTATGGATATATTTGGGATGGGTATTTTTTGTCATCATTTTGGGAAGTATAGCCTCATTAATGGGGGGGAAAGAAGTTCTTGCGGTATTGTTTGCCGCTGTTAAAAACCCGGCTGCTTTAAATGTTACTCAAGAACAATCTTCATCGATATTTTTATGGGGGTTGTTTATCTTAAGTACTTTCTATTTAACTTGTTTTTGGGCTATACTTGTTATAAGAAATAGAATTTTATTAGGAAAAAGTTTGATAATAGATGCTTTCATCGAATTTTGCAAAAAAATATGGAGAATAATATTTACTAATTTAATTTTAATGTTTGTCAACTTCGCCGCACTAATTATTACAGGTCTTTTGTTTAAAAAAGGGTCTTCAATAATTTTTCTTCTTTTTCTTCTTTTTACCGGGCCTATGTATTTTACCATCTTATACGGTGTTCTCTTTCAAAGCGGTAAGTTTTGGAAAATAATAGGGCAAAACATCTCTTTAGCATATCATAATTGGTTAAAAATAACTGTTAACGAAATTCTACTTCAATTAGTAATGGCGCTATTTATAATAGCTGTGACATTTTTGGGATTTGTATTTGAAATACTGGGAATTAGCATAGTGAGCAGTTTAACGGAAATTATTTTGCCAATTATTTTTGCAACCTTTTTACCTTGCTTTGCAACTGTGCTGTATTTAAATGTTTCAGACTTGAAACCGCAAGAAACGGCCTTTAAACAAAATGTTACGAAAATAATTACACGGTCTAATCAAAATATGCTATAATATTACTAGTAGCCTGCGGATAATCTTTGCATGTTGCAAATGGCAGCTTAATTTGATATAATATTTTAAAGAAGTATAGGGAACTTAAAGCAATTTGTATTTGGAAAGGTGCTTTAAGTGGCCCATTTTCCGCTTAAAAATGTAAAGCCCAAAAGGGTATTTTACGACGGTAAATTTGAAACAGCAGTTAAAACTGTATGTTAAAGGGTTTTTGCCCGCATTTTTTGCGTTTATTAAAGCGCAGGAAGTAAAGGCGAAAGTAGTAAAAGCAGTAAATTGTTAAAAGTATGAACTTAACAAAAGAACAAAAGAAAGAAAGGTCCAGCAGTTTAGCAAGCGACATTAAAGAAGCCGCTGGCATTTTCTTTACCGCTTATCAAGGTTGTAAGTTCACCGAACTTGCAGGCCTCAGAGGTAAACTTGCAGACGCTAAATGTAAATTTAGAGTTGAACGCAATTCTATCTTAGAGCATGCCTTGAAACAAGCCGGTATCGAAGGTGTTGATGCTTCCCTTTTAAAAGGGCCGACAGCTGTTGCCATCTTGAAAAAAGACGGCGATGTTGCCTTGTCCGCTAAAGGGTTAACAGAGTTTGCAAAAACTAATGCAGCCTTTAAAATCAGGGCTGGCTTTACCGACGGTACTTGGTATGATGAAGCGCAGATAAAAATTCTTGCTACCCTTGGTAGTAAAGAAGAAAATATCGGTAAACTCGCCAACGCTTTATACAGCGTTGTTGCAAGTTCTGCACAAGTGCTTCAAGCCCCGATTAGAGATTTTGCTTACGTACTGAACGCTGTTCAAAACAGCAAAAAATAAGCAAGATCAAACCCGCCTTAGAGCGGTAGTAGTCCGAAAGGATAAATGCACGGGTTTAAGCTCGGCTTAAACAGAAGGCAGCTACTCAAAAATGAAAGGAAAAATTAAAATGGCAAAATTAACAAAAGATGAAATTCTTAATGCTATTGCAGAAATGACAGTACTCGAGTTATCTGAACTCGTTAAAGCAGTTGAAGAAAAATTCGGCGTAAAAGCACAAGCCGCCGCTGTAGCAGTTGCTGCAGCCCCTGCAGCCGGTGCTGCTGCCGCCGCAGAAGAAAAGGACGAATTTAACGTCGTTCTCAAATCAGTTGATGCTGCAAAGAAAATCGCAGTAATCAAAATCGTTCGCGAAATCACCGGTTTAGGTTTGAAAGAAGCCAAAGACTTAGTCGAAGGCGCTCCTAAAGCCGTGAAAGAAGGCGTTGCCAAAGCTGAAGCAGAAGAAATGAAAAAGAAAATTACTGAAGCCGGCGGCGTCGTTGAACTCAACTAAAAAATATCAAGACCTAAACCTCTTCGGAGGTTTAGGTCTTTGTGCATTAACAGGGATGCACCGAAGTAAGTAGGGACCAAATAAAATGGAACAATTAAATTTCGGCAAAATTAAAACAAAAGTTGCAATGACACATTTGCTTGCCATGCAACACCAATCATATAATAACTTTTTGCAAAGATATACAGACCCTAAAAAGAGGGAAACACGTGGTCTTCAAGGCGTATTTGAAGATATTTTCCCGATAGAAGCCCCAGATGGGAGCATGAGATTAGATTTCGTAAAATATACCATCGGTGAAGAAAAATATGCCTCACCTATGGAAGCAATTAACAGGGACGGCACATACAGCGTTCCTTTAAAAGCAACTTTACGTTTAAGTTTTTATAAAGTAAAAAAAGATAAAGGAACCAGAGATTTTATTAAAGCAGAGGAAGAAGATATTCTTCTTTGCGATTTACCCGTAATGACAGAAGCAGGTTGTTTCGTTTACAACGGTGATGAACGCGTTGTAGTAAGCCAACTTCACAGATCCCCTGGTATCATCTTTGAAGAAGACGAAGAAAAACAACAAAGTACACTCGGTAAAAGATTATATGTTGCCCGCATTATTCCTTACAGAGGCGCATGGATTGAATTCCAATTTGATATCGCCAACGTTTTGTGGGTGCGTATCGATAAAAAGAAAAAATTCTTAGCAACCACTTTCTTACGTGCTTGCGGCCTTGAAACAAATGCACAAATTTTACAGGCTTTCTACCCTACGGAAACCGTTCAAGTAAAATTAAATGATATTGATAATGTCGTCGGCCGTTATGCAGCAGAAGATATTGTTAACGATCAAGGCGAAGTTCTTTGGAACTTAGATGAAAAAGCCGCAACACCTATTGATGATAAAACTTTCGGTATCTTAATAGAAAACAAAATCAAAACAATCAAAGTTTTAAGCGGAAATCCACGCCAAGATAACCCCGGTATTTTAGTTACCTTGGAAGCAAATAAAAAAGATGAACCCAGGACAAAAGGTGAAGCCCAATATGAAGTTTACAGAAAAATGCGCGGGCAAGA
>JAEEIL010000002.1 GCA_016281355.1 Elusimicrobiaceae bacterium
GCAGCGTGTCATGCCCGATTACCAAATAAAACGTTGGGATGAAAGTAATTATGATTTCCAAAAAAATAAATTCATGGTTAATGCCTATAAACAAAAAAAATGGGGATTTGTGCCTGATTATGCCAGGCTTGATATTATTTATAATTACGGCGGTATTTATTTTGATACGGATGTTGAGGCCCTAAAACCTTTTGACGAATTTTTAAAATATCCTGCTTTTTGCGGTTTTGAATCTGAGCATTTTGTCGCACTAGGTCTTGGATTCGGTGCAGAAAAAGGAAATAAAGTTATAAAAGATCTAATGCAACAATATGAAAATATGGACTTTAAAATAAATGATAAAATCTTAAAGCAAGCCTCACTTTATTCCAAAATACAAGCAGGTAAATGGCAGAAAGACTGCCTTGTACCCTCCCCTTTATTACAGACACAATTTTTGACGGAAAATTATGGGCTTAAACAAAACGATACCCACCAAAGTTTAGATGGTATGGAAATTTTTCCAAGTTCATATTTCGCACCTAAAAATAAAGCCAATGTGCCGATAAAAACAGATGGTGCTTATAGCGTTCATTGGTATGAAGCATCCTGGCTCCCTTGGTATTATCGTACATATTCAAAAACTAAAAAAATATTACAAAAACTATTAGGAAAAAATTACAATTATTTATACGTTCTGAAAAAAAAGTTATTCAAATAATTATGATACCGAAAATTATTCATTATTGTTGGATTGGCGGTAAGCCATTAACACCCCTTGCCAAAAAATGTATTGAGAGTTGGCAGCGTGTCATGCCCGATTACCAAATAAAACGTTGGGATGAAAGTAATTATGATTTCCAAAAAAATAAATTCATGGTTAATGCCTATAAACAAAAAAAGTGGGGTTTTGTGCCTGATTATGCCAGGCTTGATATTATTTATAATTACGGCGGTATTTATTTTGATACGGATGTTGAGGCCCTAAAACCTTTTGATGAATTTTTAAAATATCCTGCTTTTTGCGGTTTTGAATCTGAACATTTTATCAATTTCGGGCATGGCTTTGGGGCGGAAAAGGGTAATAAAGTTATTAAACAATTAATGGAACCTTATGAGAATATGAATTTTAATTTAGACGATAATATCATAAAATTAGGAACTCTTTATACAAAGATAGATATTAAAGATTGGTGTAACAGAGGGCTTGCCTTATCTCCATTTGTGCAAACCCACCGGTTGGTAAATAAATGCGGTTTAAAACAAAACAATACACGCCAAAGTTTAGACGGTATAGAGGTTTTTCCAAGTTCTTATTTTTGCCCTAAGAATAATGATAATTTACCTGCTAAAACGGAAGATGCATACAGTGTACATTGGTTTGCTGCATCTTGGTTACCGTGGCATGAAAAAACATACAATCGCGTAAAAGATATCTTGCGCAAAATACTGGGCAAAAATTATACCTGCCTAGTTAAATTTAAGAAAAGACTATTTAAATAAAAAACTTTTTTATCGGTGTGGGTATTTTGTTAGTAAAATTTTGATAGCGTAAACCCAAAATAAAACTTAAAATCTTCTTCATTTGACCGGTAGGTAAATAAAGCAAAGTTAAAACAAATAAAAATGTTAAACCGCAAAATAATATTCTAAAAAATACGGTTTGTTCCGTTAACACTTGTGCTAAAAAGGCGGAAGGTATTAAAGCAAGCAAATTTAAAATTATCAAAAGTCCTGCATCTTTAAGAGGTTGCCAGAATTTAATTTGCGGTATATAATTTTTAAAAAACAAAGCCACAATAAAATAACCGAAAATTGAACACCCAAGTTGCGTATACGGGTAAGCAAAAGGTCCAAAGTGCGAGATAAAAAAGTACATAGCACCGATTATAATAATATCCCTAAAAATCATATACTTAAAACTTTCTTTAATTTTGCGCGTGCTTGCAATAATACTGCCGGCAAAAGGGGTTAAAACTGTTGTAATTAAAAGTATCATCATAGGGCGCAAAAACCTAACGACATTGGTGGAAGATTCTAAATTAAACTCCCCCCTTTTAAAAAACAAATTGACGATATCCGGCGCAAAATAACAGGTAAAAATTGCTAAAGGCACCATAATAAATAAAATCAAATAATTTGCTTTTAAATAGTTGCGGTTTAAATCTTCAAAATTTTGGGCAGAGGCATTTTCATTTAACTGTATATGAAAAACACTTGTTATTTTGGAAGTTAAAATTTCATTGGGTGCATCAGTTAACTGTTTGGCGTAGGAATATGCACTTATTACACCGCCGGCAAAACTGCTCATTAAATACATAGGCAGCATACCTATACAAAAATTTGCAAGTATCAAAATTTGATTTGTTACAATATTACTTTTTAGACGGTTTTCAAAAGTAGTTTTAAAATTTGTAAAAGCCCAATTTAACTTTTTCTTCATCAAAATTAAATAGATTAAGGCCTGTAAAATATAAGAACAGATAAACCCGCATAACATTGCTTTAAGCCCTAAATTATTATGGAATAAAATCAAAACTACCATCGGCACGATCGCATTTAAAGGTAAAAGCAGATTAACCGAAAATATGCGATACATATACATTATATCAAGTAGGAAATAACAGAAAATGTATGAGCAAAAATACAAAAAGGCAAGTTGCAAAATTAAAATATCTTTGGTTAGAATTTCATACGAAAATTTTGAAAATAAACTAAAAATATTTACGGGAAATAAAAACCCAAGTGCTAAAATTATAACAATTAAAACCCCGTATACCAGCAAAAAGAAATTTATAAAACTTCTGGAGTTCGCTTCATTCTGACGTCTTAAAAACATAGCTTGCGGTATTAAAACATTACCGTTTAAGGAAGTAAAAAAGGCAGCTACCAAACCGCCTATTGTAATAACATAAAAATAGATATCGGCCCTAGCTTGTGTGCCGAAATAAAAGGCAATTAAAATACTATTTGCAAAGGAAAGCAATTTCCAAATAAAAGTTGAACCTACTGAAATTGCCGCCCCTTGTTTATAAGAATATTCCTTAAATAGTGCCATATATTTATTATATTATTTTAGATTTAGTAGCGAAAGGGCTTTTGAGGCATCTTGGCACAATACAAAAGCCGCCCTGATTTTTGCAGCACCCGCAAAATTATTTATCCAAAAACCTGATGTTTTTTTACTGCGGTTTAAGCCAATACGTTCCCCATAAAAATCAATATTTTGCTGTACTAAAAATTTATATTTTTTTATACGTTCTTGCGGCGTGGGTTCAGTATAAGTGCCTGTGTTTAAATAATCTACAATTTGTTTAAAAATAAATGGGTTACCTATTGCGCCGCGGCCTATCATTATACCGTCTGCGCCGGTTTCAAGCATGGTTTTTGCTTCTTCCGGTTTTGTTATACCGCCGTTAACAATTAAGTTAATTTTTCCTTTTGCAAATTGCGCCGCTTTATTAAGTTCATCCAAATTAACAGGACCGTTGTGCATTTTTGAGGCCACTCGCCCGTGTAAAACCAAAGAGGATGCGCCGGAATTTATTGCTAAATTTACAATATCTTTAGTTAAAAAATTATTTTCAGTTAAGCCGATACGCGTCTTTAAAGTAACAGGGATTTTTACTGCTTTTACTACGGAAGAAACCATATTTTCAAGTTTATTTAAATCTTTTAAAAGCACGCAACCGGCCCCGGCTTTATTCACTTTTTTAACGGGGCAACCTGCATTTATATCAACGATATCTGCCCCGGCATCTTGGGCGAGTTTGGCAGCAATAACTAAAGCATCAGCATCCCCACCGAAAATTTGCATGGAAAGCGGATGTTCTTTGGCAGTTATTTTAAGCATATTTTGGCTTCTTTCATTACCGTATTTTAATGCAGATGAGGACACCATTTCCGCACAAACAAGCCCTGCACCGCCTTCCAAACAAAGCAATCTAAATGGTGTATCGGTAATGCCTGCCATAGGGGCAAGCACTAAATTATTTTTGCAAGTTAATTTGCCGATTTTAAGGGGACTTAGTAAACTCATTTTAAATTTGCTGCCAAGCACTTTTATTATTAAAATCCGTATTTTTGCGGCTTAGGCACCAGGTAACAATATCGCGCACGGTTCTGTCGGTATTTTTAAATTCGTACATATTTAAAAATTCCTCATATCCCGGGGCATTACTTATAAGATGGTCGGGCATAGCAATATCATATAGTTGCCTTTTTTGAAGTTCCTGTCCGTTAATGACGACTTTTTTAATTTTATTTTCTTTATCATAGGAAATTTTTATACCGCTTAAAGCAGCCTGATGCCCGGATATCAAATTATTTTCCAATGCTTTAAATAAATCAGCCCCATACATTTTTAGGAACATAACCTTATCATCAAAAGGAAATGCTTTATATAAATCTTCTTCCGTAATATCACCTTGAGGCAAACCCTCACCCAACGCTTCAAGATTCATTAGTCCGATAGAGGTTTTCCCCCATTTTCTAATGCAAGCAGCGGTATACAAACCTAAGGCAGAATCTTGCCCCTCACTTTCCAAATAATTATCAATTTTAGCTACGTGTTTAGTTCTGGTTTTAGCAACTTGTTGCTTTAAAACATTGACTTGTGCGAGTAAATTATCTTCTTCCCCCAAAGTGGAAATATCAAGCAAAATATCTTTCGTGTTATATGATGATACTTGTTTATGTTTATTTAAAGTCAAATCTATCATAGAAACTTGCTGTAAATTGGCTTGTGCTTGATTTATAATCACTTTTGAGTTTTCAACATTTTCTTTAGTTCCTACTCCTAAAAGCATGTCAATATCGGTAAGTTCATCAAGCAAGGCCTTATCACTTGTGGCTTTATCTTGCCTCTCAAAACCTAGGGAACTAAGTAGAATTACTAAATTAACTTCTTCTCTTTTAAGGTCTTCTATCAAGGGTTTTAAAGATTCAATTTCATCATAAGCCTTAAAACCGCTTGAACGAACTAAATTATCAAAATCATTTTTTGAAAGTACACCCAAAACACCTATTTTTATACCCTCAAAATCAACAACCATACTATCCTTGATACCTTTAGGGATACTGCCGTCTTTAGTTTTTAAATTAGAAATGATTACAGGTATTTTATTATCTTTTAAAGCGGCATTAATATCTTCTGCACCGAATTTAAAATCTTCAGCACTTAGTGTTATTGCGGTATAAGGCAAATCAGATAACAATTTTAAAGTTCCTTTTAATTTAGCAATTTGGCCTTCCCTGGTAACGGAAAACGAATTGCCGCTATCAAAAAGCAAAAAAGGTTCTTGTTTATTTACGAAAAGTTTTTTAAGGGCAGGTAACCCACCGAAACTTTTATGTTCTTCACCGAAAGTTTGCGCATAAAAATAACCCGAAATTGCGCCTGTGTGATAAATTTCCAACGTTGTTTTATTATCACTGCAAGCGCAAAAAAATATACATAAAAGTACTAAAAAACGGAATTTCATTTCGTAACTTTAACTATACGCCCCGTATTAAGAGGTGTTTTTATACCATCCTTATGTTTCTTCACATAATCAACAAAATAATCTGCCAGGTAAATATCGGAATAAATTGTTTTATCTTCTACTTTTTTAAACAAGTATCCTTCGCTGTTGCCGGCGGCAATAAAATCCGGTACGGCTAAAGTATAAATTTGCGAATGATTTAATGGTTTACCGTTTACCGTAATTTCAATAATTTTTGCCCTATTATTTTTAAAAGAATATTTTACTTTTAAACCGGAATATTGAAACAAACTTGAATTTTCTTTTAAACTTTTCCTTACAAGTTTTTCAAGGAATTTACCATCTACTTTAACTTTCATAATTTTATTTTGAAATGGCAAAATTTCCTCAACAATTCTGTTTGTAATGTCGCCTGCCTGTATACCTGTTCTGATTGCCCCACTGTTTATAACGGCAATTTCCGCGCCGGTATTAGTTTTTACGATATCACAAAACAAATCTCCCAAATAACTATCTACACCGTTGTTTACAGTACCCGGTTTATTTGAAATATCTTCCTGTGCTTTACCGATAATTGTTTCCATCTTTTTATCAAGTCTCTCTTCGGCAAAAGCAAGCATATCTTTGGAAGGTTTAATTTTCGCATTATCCATCAGCACATATTCCGTTTTAACATCAGTTAATTTTTTGGTTTTATCATCAAATATTAAAGTTGCTTCGGTAATACCCCTTAATGCAGTACCTGATTCTGCAAAAACAGTGTTACCGGCCTTTTTATTTTGAATAATCTTGTGAGCATGCCCACCTAAAACCAAATCTATACCCAAACCTTGTGTTAATTTAACGGTAGTGTAGGAAGTTTCATGTTTATCATCTTGTGCACTGTCGTGAATAAGCAAAATTATTGCATCTGGGTTTTGTGCTTTAACTTCTGCTACTGCTTTTTTAAGTAATTTGCGGGGCTTATTTATTTTGATATATTTTGAAGTGGAAGAAAATTCTTTACCAACCCCTATAACTGCAATTTTATAACCGTTTACGTCGTAAAAAGCATAAGGTTTAACATTATTCGGATATTTTTTTGTTTGCCTGTCTTCGGCATTTAAAACCAACAAATCTGCCTTCAAAGCGGCATTATTTCTCAAAAGGGCCTCATCTTTAAAATCATTTTCGTGATTACCCAAAGTAACGGCATTATAGCCGAGTTTATTTATAAAATCTACCGAATATGCCCCTTTACTTTTTTTGGCCTCATAAGTGCCGGAAGTATAGTCACCGGAATCTAAAAGTAAATAAGGCTTTTTTTGATTTTCCAAATAGCCGGCAAAAGTTGCAAAACCACCAAGAGTTTGCCCTTTAACGGTTGTAGGAAAGTAAAACCCATGAACATCAGAAGTGTGAAAAACTTTTACTTCCCCTGCTTGTATAGCCAAAGCCACACATAACAACGAAACAAAAATAATAATTTTCTTCATACTTTTATCTTATCAAATTTTAAGAAGTTTTTATATATTGTAAAAAGTCTTAGCGTTTTGGGTGGTAATATCAGCAATTTCGTTAATACTTTTGCCTAAAATATCTGCTAAATTTTGTGCGATTTCAGGAATATTTATGGGCGAATTCCTTTGCCCGCGCTTACTTTGTGGCGGAAGATAAGGGCAATCAGTTTCAAGCATTAAATATTTTAGGCCCACTTGCTTTATAATTTGCCGGACTTCATCATTTTTCTTATAACCTATTATCCCGTTTACGCCTAGGTAAAACCCCATATCAAGCGCCCGGTATGCATCTTCTTTACGGCCGCTGAAGCAATGCAAAACACCGCCGCTTAAATTATATTTTTTAAGTGCAAAAAACATATCTTCATAGGCGGAATAATCTTGCGGATCCTTGCCTTTCCTACAATGTAAAATGATTGGTTTTTTGATATTTTGGGCTAAATCTAATTGCTTTTCAAAAACATCTTGCTGTAAAGCACGCGGGGAAGAATCTTCATAAAAATAATCAAGCCCTATTTCCCCTACTGCCCTAAAAACATCCATGGCAAGATATTGTTTTAATTCTTCAAAACTTTCTTCGGTAAACTGTTCGGCATTTATCGGATGAATGGCGGCAGCGCCGTAAATTTGGCCTTTATACTTTTCACAAAGCTCTACAGCCGGCTTCCATTCATCGACTTCGCAAGCAATTTCAACAATTTGTTTTACACCTGCTTCAAAACAAGAATTTATAACTTGATCTCTGTCTTCATTAAAAGCCTCATCATTTAAATGGGCATGGGAATCTATAAAAGTAATCATTATATACCTGCTAACTCTCCTTTCTCATTGCACAATGTTAAATTTCCTCTTTGCTTTTCCCCAAAAGTATCTCTATATATCGGTGCATTATTTTCATTATGCTTACCGTATAACTCTCTATATTCCATAACAGTCATATACGGGATACTAAAAGGTATTGATGTGTCTTCCCTATTTAACACGAAATAACGCTTATCATACCCATCACCCAAAGTACGACATTTTAATTTATTAACTAAAGTTTCTTCTGAGCATAAAGTTTGTTTTTCTACATACTGAAACTCCAACCGAGTAACTTCGTAATATCCCTGCTCTATATACTTTTTAACCAGTTCATCTTCCTTTTGTCTATTTCGTGGAGCTTTTTCACCAGGTAACAAATAGGCTTTTTTACCTTTTAAACTCTTGTTATATGCCATAAGTCCTTCTTCACTCAAAAGTCCGCTTTCATTAAAAATAGGTTTACCGTCAAAATCTGTCAACAAAAACAAATCGGAAGGAGTTAT
This sequence comes from Elusimicrobiaceae bacterium, assembly GCA_016281355.1. Taxonomy (GTDB): domain Bacteria; phylum Elusimicrobiota; class Elusimicrobia; order Elusimicrobiales; family Elusimicrobiaceae; genus Proelusimicrobium. Next base: position 8,269 of record JAEEIL010000002.1, read on the forward strand.
ATCTTTTGACATAAAAAATTTTTTAGCTTCACTTGATAATTCCCCGATAAGTAAATTATATCCGTTTAAGGTTAACATTTTTCTCGCATAAAAAGTATTAGGATTACGTTCAAAAACACTACCTTCCGGCAAGGAAACCCCAAATTTTAACGATAAATAATCTATAGCACTGCCTCTTTCTGCTTTCAAAATTTTCCTAAGGGTTGCTATATCTTCATCTGCAAAAGTTTCGGCTTCTGGGGATATTATATTTCTATCTTTTAAAGCTTCCAGTTTTTCCTTGTCTGTAAGAGAATCCGGCTCCAAACGAATTAAATTTTTCCTGGCTGCTAAATTTGCAAAATCTATGTTTAGTGCTTTTTTATAATAATTTATGGCAGAATCTTTTCGGCCGGTTTTTTCTAAAGTAAAACCATAACCAATTAAAGCATTAACATCTTCCGGCTGAAATTTTAAAGATTTGCCATAATAATCATTAGCCTTATTTATTTGTCTTTTTTGTATTGCTATATCACCCAAACTTGAGTAAACATAAGCAAAATAAGGAGAATTCTTAGGCATAGTTTTTAAAGCAGCATTAAAATAATTATTGGCTTCATCATATTTGCCAAGTAACAATTTGATCCCACCCATACTTATTTGAATATCCGGTTTCTGCATATCTGACTTGGAACACTTTTCCAAGGCGTGCTCGGCGGAAATATAATCTTTGGAATTAAAGAATTTACGGCTTGTTTCCAAGCAAGCCTGGGCACTTAGTAAAGATGTTACGGCAATTATAAATAGTACAAAAACTAATACTTTTTTCATTTAGTTTTCCTCCAAGTCTTAAATAAAATAAATAGTTTTTTAAATTTACTTAACTTTATCTTTTTTTTACAAGGCAAGCAAGATCCTTCTTTCAAATTCAGTAAAATTTCCTCATATATTGCGCCCATAGCACGTGCGGTAAGTAAAGTTTTAAAATCTTCTTTTGGCAAAATTTCACGGGCTTTATCATATAGTTTTTGTGCCTTATCAAGTTCGAAAATAAACAAATTTCTTAATTCTTTAGTGGACTTTAAAGATAGGAAGTCAGATTCCTGAACTTTAAATTTTTGCAAATCTTCCAAAGGTAAGTAAATACGGTTTATTTTAGCGTCTTCATAAATATCCCTTAAAATATTGGTAAGTTGCACGGCATAGCCCAAAATCTCGGCATATTTTTTAGATATAGGGTTTTTATAACCGAAAATCTCAATACACATAAGCCCGACAACACTCGCAACCCTGTACATATACCAATTTAACTTTTCTTGCGTTTGATAACGTACCGGAGTATTCAAATCACTTTTAACACCTTCTATTAAATCGTAAAAATACTGTTTGGGTATTGGGAATTTTTTAATAACTTTCTGTAAATCTTGACCAAGTTCCGTTTTAGGTTCTCCGGCAAAAACTTGTTCTAATTCCGCAGTCAAATTTGCTAATTGCGCAGGTGCAGTTTGAGGTGTATCGTCAACGATATCATCTGCCAAACGGCAAAAAGCGTAAATGACACCGAGAGCCTCTTTTTGTTCTTTACTCAAAAAGAAAAATGCCGCACCGAAATTAGATTTTTTATAATTAGTCTGCATTTACATCAACACTCCATAAAAATTCAATATTGCCATGCATACCAACAGTTTTGGATTGTACTAAACCCTGACTTTTTGCATTATATTTCCGGGCAATAGTTTCAAAAAAATCTTGCACTTTTTTAACAGCTTTTTGACGGTTTTCTTCCGTTTGAACTATACCGTGCGGCACTTCTTTAGGGCTAAGTTCAAATTGCGGTTTGATTAAAAAAATTACCTTTGAATTTTGTGCCATACATCTAAAAAGTGGTTCCATAATTTTTGTCAAGGAAATAAATGACACATCAACCGCCGCAATATCAAATTTGCAAGGAAACATTTCAGCTTCCATAAACCTAGCATTTGTATTGGGGCAAAAAGTATAATTTTTAAAAGCCAAAACCTCACTCGCCAGTTGCCCTTTACCGACATCTACTCCAAAAACCTGCTTGGCCCCCTCGAGCAAAAAACAATGTGAAAACCCACCCGTTGCAACACCTATATCAATACAAATTTTATCTTTTACATCAATTCCGAAATCTGTTAAAGCCTGTTTTAATTTTAACCCCCCTCTTGAAACATAAGGGCAAGGATTTTGTTTTAAAGTTATAATGTCCTCATCTTTTACAGTTCTATCCGCACGTGTATCTATTTCGCCGTTAACAAGCACCACCCCTGCCATAATTAAAGCTTGCGCTTTATTACGGCTTTGCGCAAGACCGAGTGTTACCAAAGAATTATCAAGACGCGTTTTATTTTGTTTCATCTTCTTTTGTTTCTTCAAAAGGTTCAAGTACTAAATTACCGGCTTTATTTTTTAATTCTTCTACTTTAAATTTAACTTCTTTTAATTTAGCAGAAAGTTCTTGTGTTAAAGAAGATCCTTCTTCAAAAAGTTTTGCGGCTTCGTCTAAATTTAAAGAGGGGTTTTCTAAGGAAGAAACAATTTCCTCCAAGCGGTTTAATTTATCTTCAAAAGATTTTTCCTTTTTCATACTGTTTTTACCTCAAAATTTGAAAGTTCAGTTTGCACTTTTAAATGCTCTCCGCTGATAGATTGTTTAACGATTTGCCCATCACTTACACGCCTAATTATTGCATAACCGCGTCTTAAAACACCTTGCGGGCTTAGATTAGAAAGTGCACTCTTTAAAAGTTCAAAACTATGTTCTTTTTTATTTATTAAATTAGTAAAATTATTGAATAACTTTTCTCCTAAATCATCAAGTTCCTGTTCTTTAGGCAGAACAATTACCGAAGGCTCTTTAAATATTTTATTTTTTATTACTGCATTTAAACGTGTTTGTAAATTAGTATATTTTGCGTCTAAAGAAACTGCCAAAAGCCTTTTAAAATTATCCAAATGTTTAAGCATATCTTGCGCATTTTGAACTACAAGTTCTGCCGCGGCAGAAGGTGTAGGCGCACGCAAACTTGCGGCAAAATCGGTTAAAGTAAAATCAGTTTCATGCCCAACGCAAGAAATTACAGGTATTTTGCTTTTAACAACTGCCCGAACAACTTCTTCCTCATTAAAGCACCATAAATCTTCAATACTTCCACCGCCGCGCCCAAGCAAAATTACATCAGGCTTTGGGTTGATTTTATTTAAATTTTTTAAAGCTTGGATAATATTTTCTTTTGCGCCATCACCTTGTACCAAAGAGGGCGCTAAAATAACTTGTACATGTTTTGCACGTCTGCTTAAAACCGATAAAATGTCCCTAATTGCCGCACCTGTAGGTGAAGTTATTACCCCGATGACAGATGGAAATTTCGGTAGAGGTAATTTGTTTTCCGCGTCAAATAAACCTTCTTCACTTAATTTAGCTTTTAAGGCTTCAAAGCGTGCATACAAATCACCGATAGTTTTTATCTCTACGGAACGAACAATAATTTGATAACGCCCTGACTTTATATAACAGGAAATATCCCCTTTGACGCAGACTTTATCGCCTTCTTTTAATTTTATTCCGCGTGCATTACCGCGAAATAAAACCGCGCTTATTAAGGCTTCTTCATCTTTTAAATCAAAATATATATGGCCGCTTGCAGCGGTTTTTAAATTTGAAATTTCTCCTTCTATGCGAACATTAGCAAGTACGCCTTCAAGCATTTCTTTGATTATGCCTGAAATTTCGCAAACGGAAAATATTTTGTTTTCATCAAAAATAATACTCATTTCTTTTTAAGCGCCGCTTGGCGTTCTTTAATATTTTTTTCTTTACCCATTTCTGTAGGTTTATAAAATTTTTTAGGGTTTGGCATATATTCTTGCTTTACATAGTGATTTGGAAAATCATGTGCATATTTATAACCCTCGTTTTTCATTCCGTTTTGCAAGTGTTTCGGCACATCACGGCGCGGACCGTTATTAACTTCTTCCAAAGCACCGTCTATTGCCAAATATGAAGCATTCGATTTCGGTGCACAAGCAACATATATTGCTGCTTCCGCCAAAGGTATGCGAACTTCGGGCATACCCAAAACCTCCGCACTTTTAAAAGCAGCTTCCGCAACAACTAAAGCTGTTGGTTCGGCAAGGCCGACATCTTCCGCCGCACAAATTAAAATACGACGTGCTATAAAACGCGGATCTTCCCCGCTTGCAAGCATACGCGCAAGCCAATAAACTGCAGCATCCGGATCTGATCCGCGCATAGACTTAATAAAAGCGGAAATAATATCGTAATGTGAATCACCTTTCTTATCATAATTTAAATGACGGAGTTGTATACATTCTTTGGCAATTTCAAGCGTAATTTCTTTTTTACCGCCATTATACGGGGTTGTGATTAAAGCGAGTTCAATCGCATTTAAAAACCGTCTTGCATCCCCATTTGCTTGCGTTATTAAATAATCTGCGGCGTCAGATGTTGTTGTAAAATCTTGCAAGGTCTCGGCATTTTTTAAAATTTTGCTTAAATCTTCCCGTTTTAAAGGTTTAAATTCAAACACGGAAAAACGTGAAAGTAAAGCATTATTAATATAGAAATAAGGATTTTCAGTTGTAAGACCGATTAAAATAATTTGGCCGCTTTCTACCGAAGGCAAAAGCACATCCTGTTGGGTTTTATTAAAGTGATGTATTTCATCCAAAATCACCAAAGTACGGGAAGAACTTTGGTTTTCTTGCCTGTATTTTGCTTCTGTCAAAACTTGTTTTAATTCCGCTACGCCAACGGCAGCTGCATTAAGCTCAAAAACTTTTGCTTTAGTTTGTTTGGCAATAAATCTGGCTAGCCCTGTTTTCCCCACACCGGGCGGGCCGAAAAAGACAGCAGATGTAACTTTATCTGCTTCAATTAATCGCCTTAGCATTTTGCCTTTACCCAAAATATCTTGTTGCCCGGCAAAATCATCCAACTTTTGCGGTGCCATTTTTGCGGCAAGTGGCATGCTACTGGCTTTAAATTCTTCTTGTTCTTTGGTAAAAAAATCTTCCATACGACCTCATGGATTTTTTAAGTAATTTTCAAGGCGTTTTAAGGTTTCATCAAGACGTTTTTCTTCTGCTTTTTGTTTGGTATTTTCAAGGTGTTTAGTCCTATACAAACTTATAGCATAAGATAATGCAACATAAGCAAACAAATCCGGTGTGGATATAATATCTGCATTTACGGAAATGGATTCCAACTCATTTTCCATATCCTGGATAATACTCTGCATTTCCACATCAGTTAAATCTTTAATATCGATGTCTTTTACTTTAACTCTTCTTATTGTATAACTGCGCTTTTCAGTTCTGTTCATTTTTCGATTTTAGGTGTTGCAACTTGCGATTCTACACGCATAATTTCCTTATCAATTTTTAAATACAGTCTTTTTAAGACTAGAGTAGTAGCCTCTTTCCAATCCATCAAGGCATTTACTGTTTCTTGTGTGCTTTTATTTACGCGGTTTTCAGATTCAAGCAATTTAATTCTGGCTGTAAGGGCAAGGATCTCCTTCTCCTTTTCCTGCATACGGGCAAGAAGTTGATCCACCAAAAGTTCAAGTTTTTTATACTTGTCTTTACTGTCCATTTTACCTCAATGTCGCACCAAAAGAATTTTGCAAAGTTTTAAAAATATTATCTATATAAGCGCTAACTTCTTTATCGGTTAAGGTTTTGCCTTGTGCGGCAAATTCAAAACGCAAAGTTAAACTTTTTTTACCTTCCGGTAAATTTTTACCTTCGTACAAATCAATCAAGTTGATTTTTGCAGGGGCATCTTTTAGAGCATGCAAGATATCTGCATATTGTGTGTTTTCATCTATAATAAATGACAAATCACGCCATGCACTCGGCAGACTTGGGACATCTTCCGCCTTTTTAAATTCAGCGGCGGAAAATTGTTTTTCTAAGTTTTTAACATTAAATTCAAAGGCATAAACTTGTTGTTTAATATCATATTCTTTTAAAGTTAAAGGGTGGAGTTCCCCAAGATAACCGATAACTTTTTTATCAGCAACAATCTCCATACAAATTTTGGGGTGCATATATTTAGGGGCCTGTTTTGCCGGTTGTAAAGTATATGTAAAATCACCCAAAAGATTTGTTATAACACCTTTTAACCCGTAAAAACCTACTTGGCATTGCGGGCTTAAAAAGAATTTTTCTCTAGGGGTTTTACCTGTCATTACACCTGCCAAAGTGAAACCTTCAACCGGATAACCCTTTTGTAAAGAGAAAGTTTTATCATATTCAAACAAACACAAATCATTGTTTGAAAATCTTTGATTGTATTCCAAGTTTTTAAGCAAACTTGCCAAGAGTGAGGGGCGCAAATACTCAAGCCCTTCGGCTAATGGGTTTGCAATTTCCGGAACTTGCGTAGTTGTATAACCGAAATTTTCCACATCTTTTTTAGATGTAAGCGCAATATTTTTACACTCAAAAAACCCAAGGCCAACTAATTTTTGTGCAAAAATCTCACCGATATCAATGGCTTTTGGGTGTTCCGCAAAATATAAAGTTGCATGTGTGGAAGTTATTTGCGGGGCCAAATTTTCAAGCCCATAATAACGGGCAATTTCTTCGGCGATATCCCAACGGTGTTTTAAATCACGCCTGTAAGAATTTGCTTTAAAAACCCATTTCTCCCCAACGCTCAAAGTTCCCAAGTTGCGCAAAATTTGCTGTGCTTTTTCCTCAGGTATTTGCATACCCAAAATATCTTCAATTTGTTTTAAGGTAAATGTTACTTCCGGCGTTTCAATTTTTTGCGGGTAAATATCATTTACTTCGCTTGGTTTACCACCGCAAATTTCAAGTATCAAAGCACTTGCTGCTTGCATGGCAAGCGTTGTGCCTTCAATATCAAGCCCACGTTCAAATCTTTGGGAAGATTCCGAACTTAAACCCAATTTTTTGGAAGTTTTATTTATGCAAACCGGGTTAAAGTTTGCAGATTCAAGGAAAATATCTTTTGTGGTATCTAAAATACTATCATGTTTACCACCCAAAATACCGGCAAGGCAGAGCGGTTTCTTTTCATCACAAATTACAAGCATTTGTGAGGTTAAAGTACGTTCGACATCATCAAGGCCCAAAAACTTTTCATCATCTTCGGCAAAGCGGACATTTATTTTACCGCCTTCAATATGGCTCAAATCAAAAGCATGCAAAGGTTGGCCAAATTCAAACATAACATAGTTTGTAATATCTACCAAAGCATTTTTGGGATTTACACCAAATGCGAGTAATCTATCTTGCAACCATTGCGGAGACGGAACATTTTTAACATCTCTGATAATACGGCCTATATATCTTTGGCAACCGTCGGGACCACATGGTAAATTAATTTCCAAACTTTTACCATCGCCCTTAATTTCTTTATAAGTTTTATTTTTTAACGGTAAATTGAGCAAAGTGGAAAGTTCGCGTGCAATACCTAAAACGCTCATTAAATCAGGGCGGTTAGGTGTAAGTTCCAGGTCAAAAATATAATCTGCTTCACCGCCGTAAAGCTGCTTAATATCTGCACCTACTTTAACGGAATTATCTAAAATCAAAATACCTTTTTGGCGTGTGCTTGCAAGGCCGAGTTCATCTGCAGAACAAAGCATGCCCTCAGAAGTGACACCGCGGATAACTGCAGGCTTTAAAACTATTTGCCCTAGGCGTGCACCGACTTTTGCAAGCGGCACAATTTGACCTACTGCTATGTTTTGTGCACCGCAAACAACACGTTGCGGGCCATCTTTAGTTGTTAAATCTACTAAATGCAAATGGTCAGAATTAGGGTGGTTTTCAATATGCTCAATTTTTGCAGCATAAACGCCATCAAAATCAGCACCGGTTTTTTTAAGGTCTGCCACTTCCATACCAAGGGAGGTAAAGTGTTTTGTTAACTCCTCGGGGGTTAAATTAATATCAATAAAATCTTTAAGCCAGGAATATAAAAGTTTCATTTAAAATTGCTCCAAAATTCTAATATCGTTTTCGTAAAATGCGCGGATGTCTTTGATATTTAAACTAAACATAGCCAAGCGTTCAACGCCCATGCCAAAAGCATAACCGCTATAAACTTCAGGATCAATACCACAATTTTTTAACACATTGGGATGTACGACACCGGCACCTAACATCTCTTTCCAACCGCTACCGCGGCAAACCGGACAATTAGGATCTTTGCCTTCGCAGAATACGCATTTAACATCAACTTCAACACTAGGCTCTGTAAACGGGAAGAAAGATGAACGGAAACGCACTTCCGCTTTCTGCCCAAAAAGACCGCGCATAAAAACGGTTAAATCGCGTTTCAAATCTGCCAAAGAAACATTTTTATCTACATACAAACCTTCAATTTGGTTAAATACCGGGTAATGTGTAGCATCAATAGCATCTTTCCTAAACACTCTGCCCGGTGCCATAATACGAATTGGCGGTTTTTGTTTTTGCATGGTGCGGATTTGTACACCCGAAGTATGTGTTCTTAAAACAAAATCTTTACGGGTAGTGTTTTTGATAAAGAATGTATCCTGCATATCACGTGCGGGGTGATTTTTGGGAATATTTAAGGCGTCAAAGTTATGTAACTCATCCTCAATCAACGGCCCTTCTGCCCACACGAAGCCCAAGCGGGACAAAATGTCCGTCATCCTTTTTTGCGCTATGGCAAGCGGATGCCTTTTGCCCTGATTAAAAGGAAAAGCGGGCAAAGTTAAATCAATTTTGGTTTTATTTAAATTTTCATTGATTTCTTTCAAAGAAAGTTCAGCAAGTTTAGCGTCAAAAGCAGCGGTTAAAGATTGTTTTAAGGCATTGCTTTTAGGGCCGAACAACTTTTTCTCGTCTAAAGAAAGATCCTTTAAATTTTTAAGGAGTTCCGTCAAAGCACCTTTACGGCCAAGCGCGGAAACTTGCAAATCTTGTAAGGTTTTTGTATCCCGGCAATTTTGCAGTTTGGAATTAACTGATGTTTCAATTTCTGAAAGTTTAGTTTGTAGTTCGTTTAATGTCATATGTACTATTTCTTTTTTGATTTTTTGTTTTTGTAAAATTTCTCAATTGCGGCCCAGGCTTCTTCGGCTGTATCTACCAAAACATATTTATCTGTATGGGAAATAACGCCATAGCCTAAGAGTGTATCAAATTTAAAAATATCGTTCCAGAATTTTTTACCGATTAAAATTATTGGTATTTCTGAGTGTTTGCCTGTTTGCACTAAAGTTAAAATTTCAAACATTTCATCAAAAGTACCGTAACCGCCCGGGAAAACAACCACCGCCTCGGCATAGGTTACCAAGTTCATTTTGCGAACAGCAAAATAATGAAAGCAAAATGACATATTTTCACTGATATACGGGTTAGGTTCCTGTTCATGCGGTAAGGTAATATTAAAACCGATACTTTTACCGCCGGCTTCTATTGCACCGCGGTTTGCCGCTTCCATAATACCGGGGCCACCGCCTGTAATAACTGCAAGGCGTTTTTTACTCTTTTCAACTACTAAACGGCCGAGTTTGCGGGCTTCATCATAATATTTTGAAAGTTTAAGTAAACCCTTTGCCTCTGATAATGCTTGTTTTAAGGCAATATTTTTAGGATCTTTTTTTAATTTTTCTTCCAAATCTTTAACGCGTGCAAGGGCAGGTGCTTTTTCTTTTATGCGTGCACTGCCGAAGCAAACAACACCGTCTTTTACTTCGCTGTAATGAAGCATATATTGCGGTTTAAGCATTTCAAGTAAAAGACGTACTGGGCGTGCGACATCACTCCTCATAAAATTAAGGTCTTGATAGGCCTTTGTATAAGAATCATAAGGTAATTGTTTCTTCATAGTAAACCTCTATTTTAATTTAAAATGTTTCAAAATTTTATTTGCGATTTTCGGTGCTGTCAGGCCGATTTGGTCAAACAGTTCTTTTTGCGTGCCGTGTTCAATAAATTCATCCGGAATACCAAGCCTTAAAAGGTTTGAATCCAAATTTTCATCAACTAAAAATTCTGCTACCGCACTACCAAAACCACCTGCTAAAACATTATCTTCTAAAGTTACAATATTGGGGCTGGTTTTAAGAGCTTCTTTAATAATTTTTGTATCAAGCGGTTTTAAGAAACGCATATTTATTACACCGGCCTTAATGCCTTTTTCCGCCAAAATTTTGGCAGCTTCAAGGCCGATATGCACAGTTTTTCCTATTGCTAAAATTGTTAAATTTTTACCCTTTTCAAGCCACACGCCTTTACCGATAGGAAGTGCCTTTAAAGTATCATCCATTTTAACACCTAAACCACTACCACGGGGGTAACGCAACATAAAGGGGCAATTTGCATCGAAAGCGGTTTTAACAAGGTGCTGAAGTTCATTTTCATCAGCGGGGGCTGCCATAATTAAATTGGGAATATTTCTAAATAAACTCAAATCAAAAACACCATGATGTGTTGGCCCGTCTTCACCTACTAAACCGGCGCGGTCCAAAGCAAAAACAACAGGTAATTTTTGAAGGCAAATATCTTGCTGGATTTGGTCATAACATCTTTGGGAAAATGAAGAATAAAGTGCAACTATCGGTTTTAAACCTTGCGTAGCAAGCCCACCTGCGAAAGTTACGGCATGTTCTTCTGCGATACCCACATCATAAAATCTGTTTGGGTATTTTTCCCTAAATACGCTTAAACCGGTGCCTTCGGGCATAGCAGCAGTAATGGCGGTAATTTTTTCATCTTTAGCAGCAAGTTTATCAAGTGCTTGGGAAAATGCTTTTGTATAAGTAATTTTATCACTGGTGCCGATAGTTTCCCCGGTATCAGGGTCAAAAATACCAAGGCCATGGAATTTTGTAGGCTTTTCTTCAGCGGGTAAATACCCTTTGCCTTTTTTGGTTACAATGTGCAAAAATACGGGGCCTTGAATATCTTTAATTCTTTGTAACATTTCAATAACACCCAAGACATCATTACCGTCAATAGGCCCAAAGTATTTAAAACCAAGTTCTGAAAATAATAAACCGGAAAACAAAATCGAACGTGCGCGTTTTGCAAGCTTAAGTGCATTATTTACGAATTCAATATTTGCGTTTTCCGCCAACTTTTCCGCGCCGGATTCTGCTGCCTGCACATATTTTGTGGAGAGTAATTTTGTTAAAAAATTCCCCAAAGCGCCGACACGTTTTGAAATAAACATTTGGTTATCATTTAAGATAACTAACAAATTTGATTTTAATTGCCCTGCATTTTGCAAAGCCTCATAAGTTAAACCGCCGGTCATAGAACCGTCTGCAATGACTGCTACGACTTTATTGTGTTCCCTCTTTTGGTCGCGTGCTGCTGCCATACCGAGTGCAGCAGAAAGCGCTGTTGAAGCATGCCCGGCACCAAAGGCATCATACTCAGATTCATAAATTTTTAAGAAACCGCTTAAACCACCTTTTTTGCGAATAGTATTAAAAACATCTTTCCTACCTGTTAATAATTTATGGGCATATGTTTGGTGGCCGGTATCAAAAACAAGTTTATCTGACGGGGTATTAAAAACATAATGCAAAGCAACAATTAAGTCCGTTGCACCTAAACTGGAGCCAAGATGCCCGCCGTTTTTTGATACGGTAGAAATAATTTCTTCCCTTAACTCTTTGCAAAGTTCGGGCAAAAGGTTTTTGTCTATTAAACGAAGTTGGGCTGGTGTATTAATTTTATCTAAAATTTTCATAGGACCTCTAGTAAGAACGGCTTAAAAAGAAATTTGCCACATCATAAAGCGGTGCAAGTTTCTCTTTATTTACACCTTTTAAATTATCAAGTGCTTTTGTTGCACTTTCCACCGCTTTCTTAGCGGCAATTTTGGCTTCATCAATACCGTATAAAGTAACGAAAGTTAATTTTTTATTTTCCGCATCACTGTTTGATTTACCAAGTTGTTTTGCAGTTGCGGTTGCATCTAAAATATCATCAACTACCTGGAAGGCAAAACCTATTTTCCCGGCATAAGTTTTAATATTTTTCAAATTATTTCCTGTAGCACCGGCAAGCAAAGCGCCGATTTCAACAGCAGTAGTTATTAAAGCACCTGTTTTATTTGCGTGTATATAGGCAAGTAAAGCCGCGGCGGAAACTTCCTTACCCTCTTTAGGAAGTAAAAAATATTGCGGGGCTTTACTGCCTTTAAAAAGTTTATTTTTTAAAAGCACTTGCGCCCTTTTGCTTTTGCCATCCAAAATACCTTCGGCAAAAATATCGGCAACCTGGCCGCCTATCATACCGCTAACCCCGCCGAAATTTGCTAAAGATTTAATTGCAAGTACTAAATTTTGCGGCTTAATTTTTTTATTATTTCCTAAATTTGAAAGTGTTTCAAAAGCATAGGTTAAAAGGCCGTCACCTGCTAAGATGGCAAGGTCCTCCCCGTACACTTTATGGTTTGTGGGGCGGCCGCGCCTGAGTGAATCATTATCCATGGCGGGTAAGTCATCATGTATAAGGGAATAAGTGTGCAACATTTCCACTGCGCATGCTGCAGGTAAAATGTCTTTTTTATCAGCACCGAAGACTTCCGCTGCTGCCAAAGTTAAAACCGGCCTTAAACGTTTACCGCCGGCCTGCAAAGAATAGGCCATTGCATCAATAATAATTTGCGGGGCATTTTTAATTTTTTTTAATTCTGATCTAAGCCCATTTTCTACAAATGCAGCACGATTTTTTAAATAAGTTTCGAATTTAGCCATAGCACTTCCCTATGTAAAACATTATATATAATCATTATACAATATATTGACTGAAAAGCCATAAAAAAACCGCCCTTTAAAACAAGAGCGGTTTTTAAAATAAAATATTTTATTTTACTGAAATTACTTCAACATCAAAATGCAAGGTTTTACCGGCAAGCGGATGGTTAAAATCAAGTACGACTTCCCCATCGGTAATTTCAGTAATTTTAGCCCTAAAAGTATGGCCGTTTGCACTTGCACCAACTATATCGCCGATATGCATTTGCTCAATATTTTGTATAGCGGTTTTGGGTACACGACGGAAGGCCTCTTTATTTACATTACCATAGGCTTCTTCTGCGGGAATATCTACGGAAATTTTATCCCCGGCCTGCTTGCCTTCCAAGGCACGTTCAAGGCCAATAATTATTTGGCCTGCACCTTGTGTATACTCCAAAGGGCCGCGCCCTTTTGAAGTGTCTGCTACTTTACCGTCAACGGTTAAAGTATAATCAATAGCAACTTTTGAATCTTTTTTTATCATAAATTCCTCAATAAATTTTAATACTACGGCTCCCAAGCGCCATCTGACGGCTCACGGCACTGATCTGTAGGTTCTGTACCGGTGTACTTAACTAAATATGGGCGGCATACTTCACTTCCTTTAATTCTTAAATTTACCCATGTTAGTTTATCATTACTACCAAGAACAGGCGGGAACCCATTAATATTTTTACCATTTGTCAAAGTAGTTAAATTACCTACGTATACAGTAGGTTTAACACCAGGATACGTACCGAAATTCATTCCGTAGTTAGTTGCGGATATATCAGTAGTATCTCTTGTCCCACTACCAATGGTTAAGGTTTTAATTGCTCCGGTACTGGAAACAATTCTAAGATTATTATCCGCGTAGAAATGAGGTATTGCATAACCGGTAACTCCGATTTTAAGATTTTCAACTCTAATTTGGGAATTAGGTGCCGCCCCTAACACTAGCCCCCCGGTTTTTTTCAAATATTCCGTCTCACCACTAGCACCGGTGGCATCATCACGATTAAAAGAATTAGCGTTTTGTGTTAAGGTAACATTTTGATGTATTATATGCGAAGGAGGAAAAAATGAAACAAAATTAACATTTCTTTGCGCATAAACACCGGCAGTTATTAATAACAAAGTGAAACTAAAAAATAATTTCTTCATACACTCTCCTAATAATCCGTTGTAAAAAATTTGTAATCATTCTGTGCAGTACCAGAGGTTTCTTGCCAACTTGCTGGCATATTGCACCTAACTTTCCTTCTAATACACATTTTATAGTACTTACTATTGGGTTGAAGTCCTTCCCATGATTTAGAAATTTGAGTAGGTTGATTAGTCTCATAATCCGTTCTTTTTGTTCCTTGGGGGCAAAAACCAACAGTAAAAGTTGCAATTCTTATGTCTTGCTTTGTCCCTTCCGCTTCAGGCCAGAGATTTGTAACTGAGTTGGTACTTGCAGGTAAAGACTGTCCAATAAATGAACTACTCCTTACATATACCATGTCTTTAGGGCACGATTTGCCATTACAAATTGCATAACACGGATTATCGTTGTTGTTTGCTGTTATGCTATCTATAGATTTATACTCACCGTTAATAAAAATATGACTTGCTACCTGATTTAAATTGAAATTAGTACCGTTATATATCCAAAACGGGACGATTTTACTTTCATTATCAACACGCACTTTTAGTGGGGTTTGTGCAACCAAAGTGGCGTTATTGCCTTCTACCCTATATATCTCTTGTACTTTAAATTCATAATAGGCCGTATTGTTGTTAGCCCCTCCTCCTGGTGCACTATTCTGAGCCCCGGCAGTAACAGCTTGATAATCATAACACCAATGTCGCCCACTGGTATAATAATACTCGGGGTCACGTATACCATTATCACGTCCACCTGTTTTACCTACGCACGAAAACAACGAAGAACTAGTATCATATATATCTGTATTGTTACCGGCATTATGTCTGTAACATTTGTCCCCTGTTGATGTTAAATCGCAAGGATCTGTACCTGAAAGGTCTGTAGGTAAACTGCCGTTATATGCAACTTCCCATGGCCCATAATAGTTTTTTATATCACTTGCGGTATCTTCTTTTAATTCAAAAGTCGTCGCTGTCCCTGTTGCTCTTACGTCAGTACCGGCCTGGGACCACAAGAACATCCTTGGGTTAGGAAATGGCTGGGAGCCGACTCTTAAATCCCTCATATACAGGTATACATTTGAAGGGGATTCCGACGTCCCTGTATTTCTTACATTCCAGGCACTTACATTTACTGCGGTTGGCATCTGCAAAAACCGTGCGGTAAAATTACGATGATAATCTAAAAGCAAAACACCGTTGCCATTTATTTCCACAGAAGATGATTTGTTAAAAGTTACGCCATCGGTTACCAAAGTACCGTCTACACTCATATTTCTTATATAAAGATTATTGTTAGAAGAATTATTATAAAAAATGTTTCCAAATACAATTTCTTGATCTTGTTGCAAATGAAACCTTTTAACAGAATCCCAATAATACGAAGGCCTTTTGCCAAGTTCCAATAAAAATGTTCTATCCCCTTTTGTGTTTAGATTCATTGTATCTAATACTGTTAAGTCCCTATAAACCGCATTGGAGTATTGGGAACGAATCACTTTGCGAGATTCATTAAAATTAATTGCAAAAAGTGATGATGATATGGTCAAAAACCATACTAAGGTTAAACTTATTAAAATATTTTTAGTTAAATAACTTTTCATATAGTACCCTCATAAAATAATATCAGTAAATGACCTTGTTGTCAAGTACATAATAAACCGTTTTAAATCCCGGAAAGTTTCTTAAGTTGAGTGGCTTTATCTGTTCTTTCCCAAGGGAAACCTTCCCTGCCGAAATGCCCGTAAGCTGCCGTATTAAAATAAATAGGGCGGCGCAAGTCAAATTGATCTATTATGGCTTTCGGTGTCATTTTAAAAATTTTTAAACAAATTTTTGTAAGTTCATCATCACTGATTTTGCCTGTTCCTAATGTATCCAAATAAAACCCAACAGGTTCCGCTTTGCCGATAGCATATGCAATATGAACGGTAACTTCTTTGGCAAGGCCTGCAGCAACAATATTCTTGGCAATATAACGTGCCATATAAGAAGCGGAACGGTCAACTTTAGTAGGATCTTTACCACTAAATGCACCACCGCCATGTGCACAACGCCCGCCGTAAGTATCAACAATAATTTTGCGGCCGGTTACACCGCTGTCACTTTGAGGCCCGCCGATAACAAATTTGCCGGTGGGGTTAATTAAATATTTTGTCTTTCCATCCACCCAATTTTTTAAGACGGGTTTTATTGCTTTTTCAATAAGTTCTTTTTTAGATTTTTCCGTAATCTGTTTGCCGGTTTTATCTAAAATATCTTCGGTATGTTGTGTTGATAAAACAACCGTTTCAACACGCAAAGGTTTACCGTCTTTATATTCAACGGTTACTTGGCTTTTACTGTCCGGCCCTATATAAGGCAATGTTTTATTGCGTCTGAGTTTTGCTAAATTTACTAAAATCTTTTCTGAAAGTTGTAAGGGCAAAGGCATTAATTCTTTTGTTTCATCACAAGCATAACCGACCATAAACCCTTGGTCCCCTGCGCCGCCGACATCAACCCCCTGGCTGATATCCGGCGATTGTTTACCGATAATGTTTACAACAGAACAAGTGGAATAATTAAAACCGTATTTAGGGTCAGTATACCCTATTTTTTTTACTACATCCCTGGCAATTTGGTCAACATCAACCCATGTTTTTGTGGTAATTTCCCCGCCGACAATTATAAGCCCGCGGGTAATAAAAGTTTCACAAGCAACACGGGCGGTTTTATCTTTGGCTAAAATTGCATCCAAAACCGCATCTGAAATTTGGTCACACACTTTATCGGGGTGGCCTTCGGAAACTGCTTCCGAAGTCAAAAAATAATGGCCTTTACGCATAAACTCTCCTAAAATGATATTATATCATTATGAGAAAGATTTTTCTATCCTGGAATGTAAACGGCCTTAGAGCCGTAGAAAAAAAGGGCTTTAAAGATTGGCTTCTCAATACAGGGGCCGATATCGTTGCCTTGCAAGAAACAAAATGCCTGCCCGAGCAATTACCGGAAAGTTTAAAAGAAGTACCCGGTTACAATTTATATCTTTCAAGCCCGCAAAGAAAGGGGTATTCCGGCGTAGGTGTTTTTTGTAAAGAAAAACCTTTGCAGGTAACTTACAACTTAGGTATAGAAGAATTTGATATCGAAGGCCGTTTTATAATGCTTGAATATCAAAATTTTTATTTCATAAACTGTTATTTTCCAAACGGCGGCAGGGGCGAAGATAGAATTGCATACAAACTCCGTTTTTATGATACATTTTTAAAACTTGTAAAGGAACTTTCCAAACAAAAATTTGTTATAACATGTGGCGATGTTAATACTGCCCATAAAGAAATTGACCTTGAACACCCCAAAGAAAACCAAGACGTAACAGGCTTTTTACCATGCGAACGTGCATGGCTTGATAGGTTTTTTAATGAAGCCCTTGTTGATACTTTCCGCATTTTTAATAAAGAACCAAAAAATTATACTTGGTGGGATTATAAAACCGCCGCACGTTCAAGGAATGTAGGCTGGCGGCTTGATTATTTTATGGTTGATTTTAATGCAGCAAAAAATGTTAAAGGGGCAGGCATTTTAAGTGATGTTATGGGCTCGGACCATGCACCGATTTCTTTAACTATCGATTTATGATTAAAGCATATTCTTCTTTATTTTTCTTTTGGTTGATTATCGGCTTTGCACCGATTATCGGCGGTGTTTCCGTTAAAGTAATAGATAATATTTTGCTTGTTTTTATCGCCAGTGTACTAGGGTTTTTATATTTTCTGCCCTACTTAATAAAGAACGAAAGTTTTAACACACTTTTTAATAAAAATAATTTTTTACCGTTTCTTGTAATTGCGAATTTCGGCTCCGCTTTGCCTTTTTGTTGTTTACTTTATGCACTTAATTTTACAACGCCGGCAAACACCGCAATCCTAAACCAATTTGAACTTTTATATTCTTTTATTTTCAGTATAATATTCTTAAAAGAAAAGGTGACCGCAAAACAAGTTATTGCTTCGCTTTTAATAATTTTGGGTGGCGTGGTATTGATGTCCGGTTCTTTTAAAAATATAAATTTGAAAGGGGATTTGATTGTTATTTTCAGTGTTTGGATGTTCCAAGTTTCACATATCGCGGCAAAAAAATTATCTGTAAATATCCCTTGCCAGGTGCTTGCTGCTGCGAAAAATTTATATGCTTTGCCTTTAATGGCCGTTTTGCTTTTAATGTATTCAGATACAATTTTTATTAAACCCGGTATTGCATTTTACGGAGTACTGTTTTATATGGGCATTATCCGCTACGGTTTATCTTATTTGCTGTGGTTTTGGGCAATACAAAAACTCTCGCTGCCGAAAGTAACCGCAATTGCCTTATCTTACCCGGCTTTAACTTTAATTTTATCTTGCCTGTTTGGTTATGATAAATTAAATTTATATAATATGACAGGGTTAATTTTATCGATGCTCGGGGCTTTGCTTTTAAGCAGGATGATGTCAAAGGAAGCAAAAAATGCAAAATAAAGGTTTTACTTTAATTGAACTTTTAGTTGTTGTTTTGATTATCGGTATACTTGCAGGTATTGCTTTGCCCGCATATCAACATATAGTTGAAAAATCACGCAATGCAGAAGCACAAATGATTTTAAAACCCCTTTCCTATTTAATCAGTTATAAACCTAAAACTTCTTATAATAACGATTTAACACCCAAAGATTTAATTAAAATAGAACTTGACGGCGCCAAATGGAATGCAGATAACACACGTTATCAAACACGTATGCATGCGATAACGGCAAGTTGCACAGCATCCCCGAAAGAATGTGTTGGGGAAATATTTTACCCGGCTTCAGGTACAACAAAATATAGTTTAAGATTATCAGCTACAAGAAATGGCCCTTTAGTTAAAACCTGTATTTATAATTCTGCGAAATTCGAAAAGATTTGTGATTATATGGCCCAATATGGTTTTACCAAACAAGCCGGAAATTAAAAAACCCCGCTTTCGCGGGGTTCTTTCTAAAACTGTTTTTACCTTGCGGCAGTTCTAAAGAAATTACTTTGATTTCTACCACCGGTTAATGTCGGTTTACCGATCATTTTATCAGCAACAATTAAAATATCTTTGCTACCGGAAGTATATTCCTGTATACCTGAACCGAAGATATCCCCGCTCTTTAAAACACCTAAAGAACCATGGGAGTTAATTTGAACTTCCATCTTAATTTTACCGTCATAAGAATCAATAAGCAAATCATCTTTTGTTACTTCAAAATCAAGTGGGAAAGTGGGGTTAATAATACGCTTTATTGCTATTGGAACATCAGCTTCATTTTTAGCAATAATTGAGCAGGTGACATTATTAGCCTCAGCGTTTTTTACTAATCTGTCAACGACTTGTACATGCCCGGCAAGCACAAATTTTTGGGCAGGAACAACACCGGTATGGTTATAAAAATAGATACCAAGACCTAAAGTCGCTAACAAAAAGACCGTTGCAAAATACTTCATATTATTTCCTGTACTCTAAGAAGCCCCAAACTACTGAAGAATGCACCCAGCCTTTTAAACCGGCATCATCAGTTACCTGAAGCCATGAACCTTGTTTTTTAATGAATCTTAAAGGATAACCTTTCTCCGCAATCCAAACTACTTGTGAAGTTACATCAGGTTTTTTGCGGACATTTATATCTGATTTCGCTACTAATGCCGGAGTTGTGCCGAGTAAATCGCTATGAATCCAACCGGCATAGCCTTCAAAATCTTTCACTTGCACCCATTGGCGATCTTTGCTTACGCCGAACATTTCAAGGGGTGTATATTTCCAAACTAAAAACTTTTTAGAGCATTTTGTGCTGGGGCAACTGCGAATTTTGCCCTCTTTTACGACGACACTGGCATATTTTGCCACTGCAAATGCGTTGCAGGATAAAAATAAAGTTAAAGAAATCAGAAATAATTTTTTCATAGTATCTCCTTACATTTAGTATAGCATATTTATTTAAAAAATGGAACACATAAATTTATTGTATATCACTTGGATCTTTAATATATGCCGCAAAGTACGGTGCTTTGCCCGGCTCTTGTATAAATATTGCATAAGGCCCGGTGAAATAGAAATAACGGGGTTGTGGCTCTGCTCTAGGCCCAGCAGAAGTTTCACCCATAGCCATCATTCCTGCTTCTGCTACCATTTTGGCACCTGTTTCATCCATCTTAAATTGTATTCTTTCCATAGCTTTTAAAATTTCCCAATAATTTATTCCGGGAGTATAGGAAACTATCGGTTTATTATAAAGTTCCTTAAATTCTTGCGTTTTATTAAAATCAATTTTCGGGGCTTTGAATTTATCGATAGAACGCATACGATCATAATTGCTTTTTGTTTTTTCTTTCATCTCTTTATATATTTCCGCCAAAGTTTTATCAGTATTAACTTTGTATAAATGAATTAAATCACCTTGTTTTGAATGTAAGGTAACGGCAAAATCTTTGTCATTGTTATAAAACAAAACACCAACACTTTCTTTAATATTTTTACCGAATTCTTCCACCTCTATACCAAAATATTTTACTAATGTTTCGCATCCTTCAAATTTTCCGGCAGGTAAAATTTCAAATTCTTTTTCATACTCCAAATCCTTTTTCATCATCACGTATAAAAAGTATTTAAACGGCATCGGAGTAAAATCAAAAGAATTTAAAATTTGGCTTCTTTCTTTAAACTTTTCCCAAATGCCATCCTCAATTTCCTTTTTTAACTTTGGTGATGCTTCCCCCCATTTCTTATAATAGGCACTTTCTTGAATATCATTGGTAGTGAATTTTTGTTTATTAAGCAAATCCACCATAGCAGGCTGATTCTTTAAAAATTTAATTGGGCCTTTAACAAGTTCATTCATAAAATCATTCCAAACTAATTGGAAAGCACCTGCCCACACTTGGTTCTTGGCTTTGGAAACACTTTCCATAGTAGGCACAATTTCAAAATCTGTAAAGTTTACCAATTCTTCAGTTGCAGTTATTTGATTTCCGGGTTTAAATTCTTCATCTTTAGCAAAAGCCGGTTTTCTTTTCGTTTTTTGTTCGGAAATATTTTGATTATTGTCATCAGAAACATTTTTTATATCACGGGTGGAATATAAATATCCACCGACTAAAACTGCAATTAATACAATAAATAAAGCAAGAAACTTTTTCATAAATTCTCCTATTATAAACTATAACTTCATTTTAACAAATTTCTTACGGCACTTGGTACTTTGTTTATTATATCAGTTGCAAGCAAAGAGGTTTTGCCGGTTTCTTTAGCGGCGATGTCTGCCGCATAACCATGCAAATACACGCCCATAGCAGCGGCATACAGGGCTGCTTTTTTTCTATCATATTTTTTAAGTAAGCGTGCATATAAAGCGGCAATAATTCCGCCTAAAACATCACCGCTGCCGGCTTTTGCAAGGCCGCAATTTCCGGCGTGGCTTTCATAAGTTTTTATACCGTTACTTATATAAGTAACAGGCCCTTTAAGCAAACAAATTGCACCTGTTTTTTGCGCAAGTTCTTTAGCGGCGGTTTTAGTGTTTAATGTTTTTTGTTTGAGCAATCTTTTCATTTCCCCGATATGCGGCGTTAAAATATATGGCCCACCTGCCTTTGGTAATTTTGTGCCTTTGCTTGCCAAAAAAGTTAAGGAACTTGCATCAATTACGGCAGGCAGTTTTGCAAACTCTAAAATTTTTAAAGTATTTTTTGCCGTTTCAGCAAGACCGCTGCCGATAAGCAAGACATCGGGTTTAAAACTTTTGATATACTTTTTTATTTTGGTTAACTGATTTTTTTCAAGCGGCAAAACAAGTGCTTGCGGAACTGTGCAAACTGTTGCTTTTATAACTTCGGGGGTAGATGCTAGTGCCACCATACCAGCGCCGCAAAAATACGCGCCCAAAACATTTAATACTGCAGCACCTTGCATTGTTTTTGAGCCGGCAATAATCAAAATTTTACCGTTAATATTTTTATAGGAATCTTTTTTAATTTTAGGAAAATTTAGTTTAAAAAACTTTTTTGTTATTTTCATTTTTTATAAACCAAAACGACGGCTTGGGCGAAATTTTTGGTGTGCGATAATGATATTTTAAAACATAAATCTTTGGCGCGTTTGTCTTTAACAGTCACAATAGGTGCGCCGGACTTGTCATTTATAACTTGTATTTTTTTAAAGGCAATTTTATCAAAGGGGAGGGCTTTAAAAACCGCTTCTTTTGCGCAATATCTAACCGCTAAATGTTCTGCTTTATTTTTTTTAGTGCCGGAATATTTAAGTTCTTCTTCGGTAAACAAACGGTTTAAAACCTTAGTATCAAGGTTTTCAAAACGGGAAACTTCTTCTATATCTGTTCCGATATTTATTATTTCCATATTATTCAACCGTTACGCTTTTGGCTAGGTTTCTGGGTTTATCAATTTCCCTACCCAAAAAGTTTGCAATAAAATATGCATAAAATTGTAAAACTGTTGCCGCAAGCAAGGGAAATAAGTATTCATTAGTATAAGGCACTTCCAAAGCATTTTTGGTGGCAGTATTTGTTACAAGTATAACACGTGCACCGCGCGCGGAAACTTCTTGGCAAGAGGAAATCATTTTTTCATACAAACTGCTTTTTGGTGCCAAAGCAACAACGGGAATACCTTTATCAATTATTGCTATCGGGCCATGTTTGATTTCACCTGCAGCAAAACCCTCGGCGTGTTTATAAGAAATTTCTTTTAATTTAAGTGCGCCTTCCAAAGCAAGCGGAAAACTTACATTACGTGCAATAAAAATAAATGACGGGCTTTTATAAACTTTTTCCGCTACTTTTTTAACAGCCCTTTCAAGTTTCAAAGTTTGTTTTAAAAGTTCAGGCATTGTTAAAAATTCGCTATATAACTCCTCAAACTCTGCTTTAGTTATTGAATTTTGCACGTATGCAAGTTGTAAGGCAAGTGCATATAAAACTGTTAATTGGCAAGTAAATGCTTTTGTTGATGCCACACTAATTTCGGGCCCGCAATGTGTGAAAACAGAATAATCACTCTCTCGCACTATCGCAGAGCCCACGACATTACACACACTCAAAACTTTTAAGCCGTGTGTTTTGGCATTTTTTAAAGCGGCCAAAGTATCTGCCGTTTCCCCCGACTGGCTGACTGCTATAAAAAGCCAATTCTTTTTAAAATGTATCGGCCTGTATTTAAACTCTGAGGCCATTTCAACTTCAACCGGGATTTTTGCAAAATGTTCAATAACATATCTTGCTACTAATGCCGCATGGTAAGCTGTTCCGCAAGCAACAATATATATACCTTCAATTTTTTTAGCCTCTTTCAGCGGCAAACCAAAGGCTTTTGTTATATCGGGCGGAAGTGTTTGCAAAGTATCTTTGACATTTTGAGGTTCATCATGGATTTCTTTAAGCATGAAATGCTCAAAACCGCCTTTTTCCGCTGCGGAAATATCCCAAGAAATTGTGTGTATTTTACGTGTTGTCTTGCGAAAATCGCCATCATAAATTTCAATACTTTCAGGTGTAATTTTTACGGTATCGCCATCCTCAAAAAATATTGCTTTGTTTGTATAGCTTAAAAATGCCGGAATATCAGATGCTAAAAAGAACCCCTTCTTACTTACACCCGCGACAAGGGGGCTTTGCCTTTTTGCCGCCACCATCACACCGGGGAATTTCGCATTTAAAGCAACAAGTGCAAATGCACCCTTTAATTTGCGTGTGGTTTTTTGAAAAGCACTAAAAAAATCTTTTTCTTTTTTTAATTCTTCTTCAAGTAAATGTGCAATAACTTCGGTATCTGTTTCGGATTTAAATTTGTGGCCTTTTTTAAGTAAAATGTTTTTAAGTTCTAAATAATTTTCAATAATACCGTTATGAACTAAAGCAATATTACCTGTGCAATCTGTATGCGGATGGCTGTTAACTAAAGATGGTTTACCATGCGTAGCCCAACGGGTATGTGCTATACCCAAATGCGAATTTTTGCCGGACTTTTTAACTAAATCTTCCAGATTTTTAACTTGGCCTACTGCTTTTAAAACGGTAATTTTATTTTTACTTTCCAAGGCAATACCGGCAGAATCATAGCCACGATATTCAAGCTTTTTTAGCCCTTCAATTAAAAGTCCGGCGCAGTTATCTTTACCGCAAAAGCCGACAATCCCGCACATTATTTTGCCTCTATTAAAAGTTTCATATCAAGCAGGGCTTGCGGTAATCCACGGAAAACGGACCTTGCTATAATTGCATGCCCGATGTTTAATGCTTCCATGCCGTTAATGCGGGCGATATCTTCCACATTTTTATAGTTAAGACCATGCCCGGCATGAACTTCTAAATCGAGTTCCTTTGCTAAAATTGTAGCCATTTCTATACGCTCAAGTTCCGCTTTGCGGGCCTTTTCATTTTTTGCTTCGCTATAAGTTTTCGTGCAAAGTTCCACTATATCAGCCTCTAGCCGTTTTGCCGCACGTAAATCTGAAGGTTCCGGAGAAATAAATAAACTTACTTTTATACCAGCATTATGCAAACTTTTTATTGCACGAGTAATAGGTAATAAATTGCGTTTATTTAATTTCAAACCACCGGAAGTTGTAAGTTCATTAGGAAATTCCGGCACTAAACAAACAGAACCGCATTTAAGCGAAGTTGCAAAATCAATCATTTCTTTAGTTACAGACATTTCGAGATGTATTTTTTCGCGTGCAATTTTTGCTAATTTTTTAAGATCTGTTTCTTGGATATGGCGTCTATCTTTACGCAAATGCATGACAATATAATCTGCTCCTAAGGCAAGGCAAATTTCAGCCGCTTTAAGCGGGCTTGGATCAACACCGCCGCGAACTTGGCGGAGTGTTGCAATATGATCTAAATTAACACCTAGTTTCATAGTCACCTCTAGCAAGTTTTAACTTTGCTTTTATAAAATGTTACTACCTTTTGACAAATTTCTTCAACATTATCTTTGTTTTCATCTTCCACAAGAACACGAAGCAAAGGTTCTGTTCCTGAATAACGTACAACTATGCGGCCTTTATCACCCATAGAATTTTCAAGTTCCTTAAGGTATGGGCAAAAACCTTCAATTTCTTCTAAAGGGATTTTCTTTTCCACTTTAACGGGAACAAGTTTCAAAGGGTATTTTTGCCATAAATTTTTGAAATAACTTAATTTCTTACCTGTACTTTTAACGATGCCAAGCAATTGCAAAGCTGTCAAAATACCGTCACCTGCAGGGGCAATATCTTTAAAAATAATGTGGCCGGAAGTTTCCCCGCCGACTGATAAATTGTTTTTTGTAAGTTCTTCAAAAACATATTTATCACCCACTTTTGTTAAAACAGGTTCAATACCGTTTGCTTTCAAATAATTGATTAAACCCAAATTAGCCATAATAGTCAAAACGGCTTTATTGCCTTTGAGTTTATTATTATTTTTCAGATATAAAGCGACAGTAGAAATCACATTATCACCATCGAAAACCGTACCGTCTTCAGTTACTGCAATAAGGCGGTCTGCGTCCCCATCAAAAGAAAGGCCAAGATCTGCTTTACATTTTTTAACTTCTTCCTGCAAACCTTCCGTGTGTAAAGCACCGGCATTTTTGTTTATATTATAACCGTCGGGATTATTATTTATTACTTTTACTTTTGCACCGAGTTCCTCAAAAACTTTAGGTGCAATTTTAGATGCAGCACCATTTGCGCAATCAACCACGATATATAAACCTTTCAAATCTTTGGCTTCGGTCAAAGTGGATTTTAGGAAAGCAATATATTCTTCCACTTTCTCAGGTACTTCGCAAAATTTCGTATTATTTTGCACAGCAGGAACGGTTTTTAAATTTTCAATTTCACGCTCAATATTATCTTCAACATTTTCGTTAAGTTTTGTACCTTGAGCGGAAAAGAATTTTATACCGTTAAACTCTGCCGGGTTATGGCTGGCTGAAATTACAATACCGCAAATATTTTTATATTTTTGCGTAAGCAAGGAAACACTCGGCGTTGTAGAAACACCCAATGATAAAACATTATATCCTGCTGCCCTAATACCTTTGGTTAAGCACTCCAAAATTGCTTTACCGCTAGCACGGGAATCTTGCGCAATAAAAATATTCTTGTTTGTATTATTAGGATCCTGTTTTGAAAGTTCTTTTAAAGCACAGTAACCGAGTTTTGTTACGAAATCTTCGGTTAAAGGATATTTACCCCAAACAGAACGGATACCGTCAGTGCCGAAATATTTAGGCATCTTGCCCTCCAAACAAATCATCTGCAGGCTCATCTTTTTTAGCCTTAGAAGGTTTAGTTTTTTGATCGGTTTTAGGTTCTGCTTTGATTGCTTCTGCCACAGGTTTTATTTCCTCTTTTTTCTCTTCTTTAGCAGGAGCAGGGGCTAAACCTAAAATTTCGTCAATTTCTTTGGCATCTACCACCTCTTTTTCAAGCAAGCGGTCAATTAAAGTGTGCATTTCTTTTAAGTGGTCTTTGATGATATCCTTTGCTTTCTGGTAAGAATCACGTACGAGTTTTGAAACTTCCTCATCAATAGCGCGTGCTAAATCTTCGGAAATATTTTTGTGCCTTGAAATATCACGCCCCAAAAATACTTCGTCCTCTTCAGTTTGAACTGCAATTGGGCCAAGGCGGTCGCTCATACCAAGTTGTGCAACCATTTTTCTGGCATAAGAAGTTGCCCTTGATAAATCATCAGAAGCACCTGTTGTAATTTCTTCAAACAAAATTTCTTCAGCAGCACGGCCACCCAGCAAGATAGTAAGTTTATCTAAAATCTCACTCTTTGAAGTTAGATATTTATCTTCTAACGGAAGTTGCATAGTGTAACCCAAAGCAGGCCCCCTGGGAATAATAGAGACTTTATGTACAGGGTCACCGTTTTTAGATAATTTCGCGATAAGAGTATGGCCTGACTCATGTGCGGCAATAATGCGTTTTTCTTTTTCGGAAATTACGCGGCTTTTGCGTTGCGGGCCGGCCATAACACGTTCGACTGCTTCTTCAATATCTGCATTGGTAACAGCCGGTTTATCTTGGCGTGCGGCTAAAATAGCGGCCTCATTTATAACATTTGCCAAATCAGCCCCCACAAAACCTGGCGTACTTTTAGCAATAACGGAAAGATCAACTTCCTTTGCCATTTTAACTTTTTTGGCATGCACTTTTAAAATTTCTTCACGGCCTTTCATATCCGGGGAAGGAACATTTATATGCCTATCGAAACGGCCGGGCCTTGTCAATGCAGGATCCAAAACATCAGGGCGGTTTGTTGAGCCCATTAAAATAATACCGTTTTGGGATTCAAAGCCGTCGAGTTCAATCAAAAGTTGGTTTAAGGTTTGTTCGCGTTCATCATGCCCACCGCCAATACCGGCAAAACGGCGACGGCCTACGGCATCAAGTTCATCAATAAAAATTATAGCGGGTGCGTTTTTCTTAGCATTTGCAAACAAATCTCTTACACGTGCAGCACCGACGCCGACAAACATTTCTACAAATTCAGATGCGGAAGCAGAGAAAAATGATACTTTAGCCTCCCCTGCTACTGCTTTGGCAAGTAAAGTTTTACCCGTACCGGGTGCACCATATAAAAGTACGCCTTTTGGGAGTTTCGCGCCAAGTTTTTTAAAATCAGCCGGG
Organism: Elusimicrobiaceae bacterium; assembly: GCA_016281355.1. Lineage (GTDB taxonomy): Bacteria > Elusimicrobiota > Elusimicrobia > Elusimicrobiales > Elusimicrobiaceae > Proelusimicrobium. Next base: position 35,871 of record JAEEIL010000002.1, read on the forward strand.
CTTTTGAGGAATTTAATAATATCCTGCATTTCCTCTTTAGCTTCATCACAACCAGCAACATCTTTAAAAGTTACTGTTTGTTTTGTAGGGTCCTGAAGTTTTGCTTTTGAACGGGCAAAATTTAAAGCACTTTTGCCATCGTTTCTTTGAGGGCGGATAAACAAAAACCACCAAGCAAATACAAAAAGTAATACGAGCCCGATATTAAAAAGAACATTAAAAATCCAACTCTTATCCTGCTCTGCTTTGAAAGGGACCTTTGCCGCCATGAGTTCGCCTACAAGGGCTGAATCTTCTATCTTAACGGTGCTGAATTTTTGTTCTTTACCATCATCTTTATAAACGCCGGTTATAAATTCCGGGGTGATGGTTACATCCAGCAAATCCCCACTTGCAATTTTAGATTTAAAATCGGAATAGTCAATGCTTTTAATCTTTCCGGCATCACCAAATTTCGAAAACAGTACGACTATAATAATAAAAGATACTATCCACATTACCACTTGTCTAAATGGTATTTGCGGAACTTTATTTTTTGGTTTCATCAAAAACTCCTACATAAGGCAGATTACGGTATAACTCATTATAATCTAGGCCATAACCGACTACGAATTCATTTTGAATACTAAAACCTAAATATTTCGGTTTTATTTCAACTTTACGGTTTTGGGGTTTATCTAAGAGGGTACAAAATTCAACAGAGGCAGGTTTACGGGCATTGAGCATTTCCTTCAAATAAACGCCTGTAAGGCCTGTATCAACAATATCTTCCACTATGATTACATCTTTGTCTTTAATATCATCCCTGATATCAAGCAACATACGAACTTTACCGCTTGAAGCAGTTCCTTGGTAAGAAGACAAACTCATAAAATCTATTGTGCAATCGATTTCCATATTTTTAACTAAATTAGCGAAAAATAATGATGCACCCCTTAAAATACAAACGAGCAAAGGCTTTTTGCCGGCATAATCAGCTGAAATTTGTTTGGCAAGTTCCTTGACTCTTGTATTTATTTGTTCTTCGGAAATTAAAACCCTTTTTATAGGCGCTTGGTAAGCCATAAACTCTCCTTTCAAAATACAAATTAGATATTAATCTGCAACAAAAATCTTATTGTAATAATGAGCATAACAATACCGGCAACAAGTTGCAGACGGCTATGCAAAACTGTTTGGTTGAAGGTATTGCCATGCACTATACCAAATAAAATTGTAAAAAACGTTAGTAACGCAGATAAGAAAAGTGCCGCCGCCAAATAGCCGGTGCTTGCCATAGCAATAGCAAAACCCAGTAAAAAAGACGGCAAAGCGGTTTGTATAGCGACTTTAATCATATATGTATTTTGGACAATATCGGTAAAGTTTAAACTTGGAGATTTTTCTATAGATTCCAAAATCAACTGTATTGAAATTAAGAAAAGCATTACGAAAACAAGCCAATGCGGGGAACTGTATAGCCAAGGGAAGAGCAAACGCCCGATAATAAAGGCCAAAGCCAAGGCAAGCAGATTGATAATAGCAAAGACGAAAGATGTCTTTAAAGCAGCATCTTTTTTATAGGAGCTGCCGAGTTTGCGCCCAGTCATTACACCTAACGCAAAAGTACCTGTAGAGATACAGGCTAAAGAAATTAATAATGTTAATATTCCCATATATACATTTTAACATATTATTGGCAAAAAACTACTTTAAATTTAATGGGGTTTTATTTTTCTGTGTATACCAGTAATTTCCCGTTTTTAAAATTAACAGTAAAATTACCTTTGGCTATGTTGCTAAGCCCGCGTTGGCCGGGCTTTAAAGTTTCATTTTTAAGTGAATAGATTAAATTCTGCGTGCTAATATTTTTAATTTCTTCAAGTGCAATTAAACTTACGCGCGCACCTTTTTTAGCTTCAATTCTTGCACTTCGCGAAAGTAAATAAACAATGGCACCCGGCAATAGAAACCTAATATCAAAGCATTTCAGATAAACACTTGCTGCTAAAAAATTACTGAAACAGAAATCAAAACGCCCACCCCAAAACAATGCGATATCAACCTGTTTAGGTTTTAAGGTTTTTAAGTAATCAAGGGCCTTTTCAAAATCACTGTTATCTTGGCGCGAAACTTGCTTTAAATGGCCTTTTAAAACCGCTTTATTTTTGGGGGTAATGCTATCCAAATCACCGACCACAATATCTGGTTTAATACCGGCTTTCAAACACTTATTTGCACCGCCGTCAGCTGCCAAAATAAAACTGTAATTTTTGGCAATTTGCACCAAAAATTTTTTATTTAAAGCGCCGTTTAAAACAAGCAAAACTTTATTTGATTTTGGCATACTTTCCCTTAAGTAATATAAGCCCTAAAAATATTATATTAACTATTAAGCCGATATAAAAGCCATCAACTTCCGCCAAAAAGCCATCACGAGGTAATACATTCCAAACAGTCACAATCAGGGCGGAAAACCATACGCAAAAAACGAATTGCCTACCAGTAATTTTTTTAGGGAAGAAATACCCCGTCATTACCGGTACAAGTAAACATGCCGCCATATAAGAACCCAAAACAAACCATATCGTTTTGAAACTACCCTCAAAAAATAAAGCAAGCAAAATAGAAATCCCACCGATTATAAAGAAAAATACTTGATTTGCCAATACCTGATTTTTGAATTTATTTTTAAGCAAATCATAAGCTAAAGTATTGGAAGCAATAAATAAAAAGGAATCTAAAGTTGATAAGATTATGCACAAATTCCCTGCTATAAAGAATCCTCTTAAGCCGCTTGGCAAAAGTTGCACCGCATATAAAAAATAAGCATGCGCCGGCAAAGCATCAGGTAAAACAGCACGTGCATATAAAGTTCCGGAAGTTGTACACAAATCAAAACAAAACCAAATCAGTGTACAAATTAAAATACCCATTTTAGCGGTTTTACCGTCTTTAGCGGCAAAACATCTCTGGTAAAAAGACGGGTCAATTAAAGTCGCCAAAGCAATACCGGCCCAAACAAAAGTATTAAGCCAACTGTTACCGCCGGTTATGGAAAAATGAGTGATCGGTAAAGATCTTCTTAAAAATTCAAATCCGCCGAAAGTACTCACAGACATTATTGCGACAATAAGCACCGCAGCACACATAACACTAAATTGTATAATGTCAGAAAATACTACGGCACGCAAACCGCTCCACGCAGTATACAGACAAACAATAAAAGTGCCTAAAACCATAGCAGGCACCAAATTTATACCGAAAACAAGTTGCAAAAATATGCCTAAACTTAAAACATAAGAAATCGGTAAAATATTAAAAAATGTAAATATTGCGGCGGTTTTACGTGCACGTTCCCCAAACATTTGACCAACGGCTTGTGGCAAAGTAACACTTTGATAATTTTTAATTTTATCTACCAAAAACAAGGCGAAAATAATATAAGCAATATACCAAAATACACCTTGTGTAACAAAATTATATATGCCGTAATTAAAAGTTATTTCATTTACACCAAAAATTCCGCCGTACCAAGTGGCAGCAAGCGTGGCAACAAAAAGGGGCAAGGTTAACTGCCTGCCCATAAGCATATAATCAAGGAATTTATTTGTGTTTTGCGGTTTCTTTAAATGCCCGTATAAAACACTTGCAAAAGTCAGCAGTAAAATAAAAACTATTACCCCCAAATCTAAGGGGGTAAGTAGTGTTGAAACTGCTAAATTTGCTACAAAATTTCCTTGCATAAAAAAGCAAATTTATTGCCAATTTATATAATTTGCAATTGCCAAAAAACCGAAAGAAAGCAAGAACCAAATTGTAACTAACGGCAAAATAAATTTAAACCATTTCTGAAATGATAATTTTGCCATGCCGATAACCGCAATTACAATCGGGCTGGTGGGGATACAAACATTTGTCCACCCGTCACCGAACTGATATGCCAAAACCATTGTTTGGCGAGTGATGCCGATAAGGTCAGAAAGCGGGGCGAGTATCGGCATTGTTAAAACTGCTTTGCTTGAGCCGGACGGTATGAAAAAGTTAATAATTGCCTGCATTATAAAAGCAGCCCAGCTTGCCAAGGTGGAATTTAATTTTGAAATTATACCTGCCATAAAATTAAGGGCAGTATCCAAAATATTTCCATTTTCGGCAATAATTATGATGGATGTCGCTAAAGCGAGCAAAAATACAATTTCCGCCATACCACGTACACCGTCGTAAAAAGCAGTGCATGCATCCTGAACTTTCAAGCGGCCGCAAATTGTAGCGATTACTGCTAAACCGAAGAATAATGCACCGATTTCGGTTATATACCATTCGTATTTTAAAACCCCAAAAACCAAAAGCCCCATCGTAGCGGCAAAAGCCAACAGAACTAATTTATGTGATAAGGTAAAAACAACTTCTTCAGAATTCGCGGAAGTAAGTTCCTTTTTCTTTTCTTGGTCAAATTCATAAGTCAAACTTGTTTTAGGATCCTTTTCAATTTTGTGAGCATAGCGCATAATAAAAATAATAGCAACAGCTGTACAAATAACCCACATTATAAGACGGAATTTAAAACCGGAATACATCGGGAGTTCCGCAATACCTTGTGCAATACCTAAAGTGAAAGGATTCATAAAAGCACTTGCAAAACCTGCCGCAGCACCAATAAACGGAACAGTTACACCAACTAAAGAATCATAACCAAGTGAAAGGGATAGAGGTATAAAAATAGGTATAAATATTAAAACTTCTTCCGACATTCCGAAAGTTGCACCACCGATAGAAAATAAAATCATACTTAAAGGAATATATAAATTTCTTAAACTTGGGTGATCTAAAAATACACGGCTTAAACGTTTTATAAAAGCGGTAATTGCACCTGTTTTTTCCACCACCATAAATGCACCGCCGATAATTAAAAGGAAGGCCATAATTTCTGCGGTAGTGGAACGCAAAAATGCTTGCATAGGTGCTTTTAAAACATCAAATAAATTTTGTGGGGTTGAGTCCACATAATGGAAAGAACCTTCGACTAAAACATTCCTTCCGTCTTTTAAAACTGTATCAAATTTCCCGGCTGGAATTAACCACGTAGCAATTGCGGTTAAAGCAATGATTGTGAGCAAAATAACAGTAGTATTTAATTTCAAGTTTTTAAGTTTTTTTACAGACATTTTAAGTGCATGTGTCATTAGTGTTTAAACACCTCCTAAATTAATTGTGATACCTATATATTTTATAAAATTATAACTTGTATTTGTTGTTTTTTGCTATAATAATTGCATAATATATTATTTAAGGAGAGCAAAATGTTTAAAGAATTACTGAATTTTGAATATAAAAGAAGTGCCGTGCAGGCAATCGGTTTTTATATATTTTATTTTATAATCGGTATAATTTTAAGTGCCGTACTTGCCGGATTAATAATTATTTGTCTAGTAAAAATGGGCCTCGTAACCGATACGCAAACTTCAGCGAATGTGGGCCGTGTAATAGGTGCATGCTGCGCCATCATTTATTATTTTGCTTTATCATCAATAATAATACTTCGCAAAAAATTATATACTTCTGTTTCAGCAATATTACTGTTGTTATTGACTATTGTGGCTGCAGTGCTTATGGGTGGGCTTTTAGGTTGTATTTGCCCGGCAATTTTATCAACATTTCAACCAAAAACTAACTAGATTTTTATGCTATATATCGTACCGACACCTATCGGCAACCTTCAAGATATAACTTTGCGCGCTTTGGAAATTCTAAAGCAAGCCGATTTTGTGTTATGTGAAGATACTCGCCAAACAAAAAAGTTACTTGATAGTTTTGGCATACCCACAAAAACATTAAGGTATAATGAACAAAATGAACACAGTTTCCCCGGATTGATAAAATTATTAAAGGAAGGTAAGAACTTGGCACTTGTATCAGATGCCGGAACGCCTTGCGTCTCTGACCCGGGATGGAAACTTGTTAAACTTGCACGTCAAGAAAATATTCAAGTTACCGCTTTGCCGGGTGCAAGCGCAGCAACTTGCGCTTTAAGTGCATCAGGTTTAAGTGGCGGCGGTTTTTGCTTCCTTGGTTTTTTACCGAAAAAAAAGGGCAAAGCCTTAAAGCAAATTGAAGCCGCTTTAACCATTGAAAAGCCAATTATCATTTATGAATCGCCCTACCGAATAGTTAAATTTTTAGAATTTTTACAAGAGAATTTACCTCTAGTAAAAGTTTTTATAGGGCGTGAAATAACTAAAACTTTTGAAGAATATTTAAGCGGAACGCCGGCCGATCTTTTGGCTGATTTTAAAGCACGCAAAAAAATTCTTGGCGAATTTGTCGTAATTTTAGACGGCCGAAAAACAGACGTGGAGGAAAATGATGAAGACTGAAGTTTTGCATCTTTCCAAAATAACAAAGAAGCAAATGCTGTTTTTAAAAACATCGTTACTAAGCGGTATGCCTTGCATTTTGCCTACCGATACCGTATATGGGCTAATGGTCTTAGGGCGTGTAACAAAAGCGAGGGAAATTTTAAATAAAATAAAAAATAATCCTCAAGATAAACCAACACAAATCCTATGCACTTTAAAGCAAGCAAAAATTTTAGCAAAAGATTTAAATCAACTTGGGCAAGCGCAAAAACATTGGCCCGGTGCTTTAACCGCTATTTTAACTGCAAGCAAAGAAGGCAAAAGATACAGCGGGCTTGATACCGTCGGTTTACGCATTCCAAATAGCCAATTTTTGCTTGATTTGATGGAAAGTTTAATTTCCCCCTTGCTTGCGACAAGTGCGAACTTACATGGTAAGCCGCCATGTAAAAATACTGCGGAATTATTGGCTGTTTTTGATGGCATTGTTCCTTGCATTGTACTTGATGATAAACCCGGCAAAAATATTCCCTCAAAAATTATTGATTACACAAAAACCCCACCGCAAATTATAAGGTAACAAAATTCGGACTAAAAAAACCCTCGCCATATGGCGAGGGTTTTTTAATAAACTTGGGTAAGTTATTTGCTCGGTTTAACGACTTTGCCACCTTTCAAGCATTTAGAGCAAACATATGCTGTTTGGGTTTTGCCGTTTAAAACAATTTTTTGTTTATGCAAATTGGGCTTGAAAGTCCTGTTTGTTTTTAAATGGCTGTGGCTTACGCTTTTACCTGTTGTTGATTTTTTACCGCAAATTTCACATTTATAAGACATAATTTTCACCTAACTTTAATTTTCTATATTGTACCAAAATTAAAGCATTTAAGCAAATTTACTTTTGAAAATACGCCAACATTTCCTTATATGTTCAATGATATCTTGGAAGTATTTTTGTACTTTTGTCGGCTCTTTGCCTTTCGCAATTTTTGGCGTTATTTTATTTTCGCTCATTATTTGAAGTAAATAATTTGAAGGTAAAGCGAAATTAATATTTTGTACTTTTTCTTCTTCCAAACTTGAAACTGCAATACCCACAACTTCCCCCGCTTCATTAAAAACAGGGCTGCCGCTGCTTGAAGGTGAAATCGGTGCACTGATTTGAAAGAGAGTTGTATTTTCTACATTTCTAAGTTGTGAAACAAGCCCGTTAGTTATACTGTTTTGAAGCCTTTTGGGGCTACCTATAACTGCAATTTGTTGGCCTGCTTTTACTGTGTTTGAATTTCTAAAAGTAACACATGGTAAATAATTTACAGATACTTGCAAAATTGCTAAATCAACACGAGGTTTATCTGATATAGCAACGACACGTGCTTCTTCAGAAATTGCACCATTACTAAAAGTTAAATTTACGAATTTAGCCTTTTCTAAAACATGTGCGGCAGTGGCAATATAGCCTTGCGGGGAAATAACAAAACCCGTTGCACTGGCGGTTTTATTATCTTGCCTTAATACATTAACGGTAACAACTGTGTTTTGATTTAATTGGGATATTTTTTCTAAAGATAAAGCGGCCGTGGGCCTAACCCCACAAAAAATAAAGATAAAAGAAATAATAAATAATCTTTTAATCATAAGCAGAAAGCCGAGGATGGGACTCGAACCCACAACCTACGGTTTACAAAACCGTTGCTCAACCATTGAGCTACCTCGGCAAATACTGTATAGATAAATTATAACAATTTTTTATTAACTCTGCAATTGTTGCTTTAATAATGTTATAATCTATTTATAAATTTATGCAGACAACTTTAAACTTTTTTGCCCTCTTAGCGAAATTACCAAAAATAATTGTACTTTTGGTTATATTGTATATCATGATAAAGGTGATAATGGCTTTTTCTCGTGATTGCTTGGGATATAGTGAAGATCCTTTCTTGAGAAGAGTATATAATTTTTTTGATCCATATCACCAAAGTGTTTTTTGTTACGGATACAGATGGTTTTCGTTTTTTATAATTATTGGGTTAACTTATATATTTTGTAAAATTTACATTCCGCCCGAAATGCTTTCTTATGAAAAGGGTATGTATGCGGCACCATGTATTTTTAACAATTCAATAACATATTTCTTTAACTACATTGTACATGAAAATTTAGGGCACAATCTATTCTGTACTTTTGGACAAAATTGGTTTTGCTATTTTTCCGGAAATTTTATAGAGACATTAGTTCCTATTATTATTTACTTGTTTTCCTTACAACTACGGGGCGGTTTGTTTTTTAGCCCTTTATTACTTTTCTGGATTTCCACTACATTCTATGAAGCCGGAATTTATGCAAGTGATGCGGAAGCAAGTAAACTCGCTTTAACAATGTCCGATATGGTTAGTAATGCCGCTGCCGGCACCGTAAAAGGTGATTGGTACTATACTTTAACGCATTTTCATATTTTAAAACATGCGGAAACAGTCGGTTTTATTTTAGAAGTTATTGCTTGCTTCATATTCGTTATGGCACTATATAGTGTTATAGCATATATTAAGCACTTAACGTCAAGTGATATACAATACGATGCGTATAAATGAGAGGTATAAAAATGCAAACAAAAAAATCTTTTTTCGAAGTATTATCAAGTGCCTGGTCCACTTTTAAAAGTTCTTTTTGGGGAATTATTGCAACTTGGTGGTTTGCAATTGTAGTTACGATTGCGGTTTATTGGATAATGAATCATATTTTTAATGTCCCTGTAACAGCCTTTGGTAAAAACCCCCAAAATATCCCTCTATCTGCCCCCGTAATAATTTTAGCTATATTTAATTTCTATCTTGCTATTTTGCTTTCCACCTGGCAAGTCCTTGTTATAAAAAATAATATTTTTACAGGTTCAAGCAACTTATTCCCAGCATTAAGACAATCTTTTTTAAAATCTTTAAAGGTACTTGTGATCCTTGCTATCCTTTTCCCTATCTTTATCATCGCTGCTATTATTGCCGCTAATATATTCCCTTCATGTGCGAAAATTATTCCTGCTATATTCTGGCTTCTTTTCGTACCTCTAGTAATGTTACCGTTAGGAGTAATTTTACATGATACAAAGTTTATGAATGCTGTGATAGAAGCCTTTGGTATTTGCTCTTCTAATTATTTCAGAATATTAGGGTTTTCTGTATTGCTTTTTATATTTCAAATAATACTAATGGCTTTAATTATAGCGTTTTTATTTGTCTTTAAATTACTAATGATATTACTTTTGTTCGCTATAATTATTATAAGTATACTATTCTATTTTATGGTATATCCGTTCTATGCTTGTTTTTATGTAGAACTCTATTTGGATCTAGCAACAGATACGGAAAACTTTCTTGATAATACATCTTCACAGGAAGAATCATACCCGGAAATTATTAATTTAGATTTGCCCCAAGAACAAACTCCGGCTGAACAAGTACACCCCAAAGAAGAACAACCGCAAAAAATTTATCCGGATGAACCGCCCGAAGGTTTGCAGCAATTGGGTGGCAATTACAACGATAAAAAGTAACCGCTTGCAAAAGTGTTTAAAAATTTGTTTACTATATTACCGGACTATCACCGGCAAGGGGGTATGATTATGGGTTGCGGATGTGGAAATAAACCAAAAAAATAATTTAGTTTAAACTAAAATACCTCGCAAAAGCGAGGTATTTTTTATTTTCAAAATTCTAAAATATTTATTTGGTATTGGCAAATTGTTGAGCAGAAATAAAACCCTCTTTTAAAAACTTTTCTAAAGTTTTGCAAGCTTTACTTATTGTAGAATTTAGAACTTCTTCTTGCCCGGATGGGAATTTGCCTAAAACATAATTTTTTGCATCAATAAAATCAGGTTTTGGGCCAATGCCTAAACGAAGGCGCATGCAATTATCGGTCCCAAGTAAAGTAATAATATTTTCAAGCCCTTTTTGACCGCCGCTTGAACCTTTTTGACGTAGACGAAGAGTGCCGACTTCCAAACTTAAATCATCGCAAATAACCAAAATATTTTGTGGCGGAATTTTATAAAAATTCGCCGCAGCAACTACTGCTTGTCCGGAAAGATTCATATAAGTTTGTGGCTTTAAAAGCAACACGCTTTGTCCGTGCAAATTAATTTTTGCGATATGTGCCTTAAACGGGCGGTTTTCTTCAAAAGAAAAACCCTCCGTGCTTGCCAATTCATCAAGCACCATGAAACCTATATTGTGACGTGTTTTTTGATATTCTTGCCCCGGGTTTCCAAGGCCGGCAATAAGGAACACTTAATTATCACCCATTATTGTTTTAACTTTTTGCAGTAACACTGAAGTTCTAAAAGGTTTATAACAAAAATCTTTTACAATAGGGTTTCCGGTAAACATTTGTCCTGCTTGTTCCAAAGCGGAAGCTACCATAACAGGTGTGCCGAAAAGATCTTCATCTTTTGACATTTCTTCGACAATCGTACGCCCGTCAAGACCGGGTAACATAAGATCCAAAATAACTAAATGTGGGCGAATCTTTTTAATTAGAGGAATAGCATTTCTGCCATTATCGCAAGCGTGCACTTCATAACCGGCACGCACCAAAATTAAATTTAATAGTTGAAGGATGTCTCTTTCATCTTCTACTATAACTATTTTTTTCTTCATTTCTTCCATAAATACCCCGTAAATATACTATAATTAATTATATTATACTTTTTAATGGGAATTTATGCAAAGCACATCTTTTCAGGCAAAAATTTGGCAAAAACTTATTAAATTTAATAAGGAAAATAAATTTTTTAAAACAAAACAAAATGTTTTAGTTGCACTTTCCGGTGGGGCTGATTCCGTGGCATTACTTCATTTCGCTTGCGTGCTTGCAAAAAAAATGCAATTTAAAGTTTATGCCTGCCATGTAAACCACAATTTACGCCCTACAGCAAAACGCGATGAAAATTTAGTTGTAAATTTGTGCAAAGAATTAAATATCCCTTTAATTGTAAAAAAAGTTGCGGTTAAAACTTTAGCTAAAAAAGAAAAGTTAAGTTTGGAGCATGCCGCGCGCAAATTACGCTATAAAGCACTTGAAGAAGCGGCCAAAAAATTTAATTGTAAAGTACTTGCTTTTGCACATCACGCGGATGATAATGTAGAAACATTTTTGTTAAATTTACTTCGCGGAACGCAACTTAAAGGCCTTGGCGGTATACCTACAACACGCCCGCTGGGTGAATTTAAAATTATCAGGCCTTTTTTGTGTTTAAGCAAAAAAGATATTTTGCAATATTGCAAATATCACAATTTACCTTTTGAAAATGATGAGACGAATTTTGATGATGTTTACACCCGCAACTTTATCCGCTTAAAACTCTTGCCGATGCTTGAAGAAAAACAACCACAAATCCGCAAACACATTTTGACACTTTGCGAACAAGTGCAAAAAATTTTTGAAAACAAATAAATCAATTTTTGAATTTCTTTTTTAGGGCTTTGTCTATTAAAGGCGGAACACTTTGCTTTAATTCCCCGCCGAAACTGTACACTTCTTTTACAACCGATGAACTTAAATAGGTGTTTTCTTCACTCGGCATAAAAAAGATTGTTTCCATTTTAGGGTTTAATTTTTGATTTATATTTGCAAGGGAAAATTCATATTCCAAATCTGTAACGGCGCGAAGCCCGCGTACGCAGGCATTGGCTTTGGTTTTTGCCATATAATCGGCAAGAAGGCCGTCAAAAGAATCTACTTTAACATTTTTAAATTTTTTAATAAGTTGGGCGATTTGTGCTTTTCTTTCCGCAACGGTAAATAAAGAATTTTTTGAACTGTTATTTAAAATTGCGACGATAACCATATCAAATAATGCGGCTGCCCTTTCAATAATATCAAGATGGCCGTTGGTTATAGGATCAAAAGAACCGGGGTATACTGCTAACTTTTTCATAGAAAAACACCTCCTATATTTATTATAATAAAATTATATGATAAAAAACCCGTTTAGTGAAGAACTTTATAAAAAACGCACACATGAACAACAATCAGATTTCCGCGGTGAATATTTTAGGGATCAAACTAAAATTATCCACAGCCAACCTTTCAGACGTTTAAAAAGTAAGACGCAAGTTTTTGCCGCACCTGAAAATGACCATATTTGTACACGTATAGAGCATGTTTTACATGTGGCAACTATTGCTGTTTCCATTTGCAAAGGTTTAAAAAATACAGGTGCTTGGCAACTTGATGAGGAACTTGCTTTTGCTATCGGCCTTGCACATGACCTCGGCCATGCTCCCTTCGGCCACGAGGGAGAAAGTGCTTTAGCAAAAAAACTTGCACCAAACCCATTTATGCATGAACTAAACGGTTACAGGGTTGTTGAACATTTAACAAATTACGGTATGGGTCTTAATTTAACTTATGCGGTTAAAGACGGTATTATTTGCCATTGCGGTGAAGATTTTAAAAATAATGCACTTAAACCTTCTGCCAAACCTAATGATTTGGAAAGCATAAAAAACCGCCGTAATTTGCCTTCGACTTATGAAGGTTGCATCGTACGTATCGCAGATAAAATTGCGTATTTGGGGCGTGACATTGAAGATGCAGTCCGTACTGAAATTATCACAAAAGAACAAGTACCGGCTTTAATAAAAAAAGAACTTGGTGAAAATAACGGGGAAATTATAAACACTTTAGTTTTAGATTTAATTGAAAATTCAAAAGATAAAGATTGTTTAGGGTTTTCAGATGAAAAATTTGAACTAATCACTTTGCTTAAGGAATTTAACTACAAAAATATTTACGGACATCCGAAACTTACACAACAACGCACTATTTTGTTTAATGCCGTCGGGGACTTATTTGATTACTACTTGGAATTATTTAAAAAATACGGCTTCAGTGATGATTATAAACAACACGAACTTAAAATAAGTGCACAAAAATTCGGCCGATATTTAAAGGCTATGCAACCTATATATTCTAAAGAAAATACCGAAGCAAAAACCATAGTGACCGATTATATTGCGGGTATGACGGACTTATTTGCACAAGATAATATTTTGGATGCACTCGGCCTTAAACTTAATTTCGATTATTAATTTTTGACACGAATATTCTTAAAATGATATAATAACCTTGCGGGGTAGAGAAGCCTGGTATCTCGCAAGGCCCATAACCTTGAGATCACTGGTTCAAATCCAGTCCCCGCAACAAAGCCCACTCTTGCGAGTGGGCTTTGTTGTTTGGGGAAGAAAGCAAACTGCTTTGCTTTTCTATAGAAGATAATAAACCTAAATATGTTATAATGGTAATGTAATTTTAAACATGGAGCAAATATGAAAAAAATACTAATAATTTTAATGATTCTCACTTACACAATAATAGCATTTGCAACACCCACGAAATCATCTAAAAAGACCCCAAAACAAAATAACGTAGTAAAATCTATTGATTTCAACGGTAAAAAATATTATTTAAAATACAGCGCGGGGAATAATCAGGAATGGATCAATGAATACCTACCTAACGGGATGACATTTGATAATTATACAGAAATGTTTGTTGTGCGTTCTTATGATGGTATAGAAGCTACCCCAGATCAAATTGCTAATTTTATTGTATCTAATTTACGAAAAAAATATCCAGATAGCCCATATAATTTGGTCAAAGGAATTCATCCAAATGAAAAGGAAATTTCTTTTGCAATTGCCACATCTTCTGTAAGAGAATTCAACCTATTCCGCATTGTACCAGGTAAAAACGGGCACCCTATATCTCTTCAATATGTACGTCGTGATTTGTTATCTACAACTAACAGCGCAAAAGGACAGCAAGAAAAAGATAAATTAGTATCGGACCTACAAAACAATTTTGATAAATGGTTACAATCTATCCGTAATATGGTCGTACCTGCTATGATTCGTACTCCAATTAAAGAGAAAACTACTTCTCTTCCAAAAACACCTATTATTACGGCAATTAAACAAAATAATGTACCACTTGCACTAAAATTAATTAAAGAAGGCGCAGACGCAAATGAAGTGGATCCGTCCACAAAAAAAACAGCCCTTATGTTCGCTGTCGATAAAAAACAATTTACTGTTATTGATGCCCTTATTGCTGCCAAAGCTAATATAAATGCAACTGATAACCACAAAAATACTACATTAATGAGGGCAATCGGTACTAACAATATTGACGCAGTAAAAGTGTTAATAGCAAAAGGTGCTAATGTAAACATGCCAAATGATCTAACTAATCCTCCTTTGTTAGTCGCTAGTTATGCAGGACAACTAGAAATTGTACAACTCTTACTAGGAGCCGGGGCTAAGGTAGATGCCACCAATAATCAACTTATTACTCCACTTATGCTAGCTAGCGAAAAAGGTCATTGTTCTATCGTTAGAGCTTTACTGGCTGCCGGTGCCAATGTCAATGCACGGGATATCGCCAAAACAAATCCATTAATGTATGCCGCTACGGGTGGCAATTTGGAAACAGTACAAACTCTTTTAAAAGCAAAGGCTGATGTAAATGCCTCGGATAAAGATCTATTTACTGCATTAATATATGCTAGCAAACGTGGTAATTCTCAAGTCGTACAAACACTTGTTAAAGCAGGCGCTAATGTAAATGCAGCCGACAAATATAAAAAAACTGCCCGGGATTATGCTAAAGAACGTGATTTCTTTACAATCATGGATATATTGCTAGAAGCCGGTGCAAAACCTTAATTTAATATTTGTACTTATCGCTATTTAAACAAATAAAGCCCACTCGAAAGAGTGGGCTTTGTTGTTTTCTAAAAAATATATTTACTATTTACATTTTTGAGCAAATTTTGTATCAGACATGGTTAGATATATAATCGCCTCGATAATAGAAATTATGCAGGGGATACCTGTCCAACAAAATATCAAATAAACGATACCCATACCGACTTTACCTAAATAAAACTTATGTATACCCAAACCACCTAAAAATAAAGCGAGAAGTGCTGCCACTATTCTGTTCTTTTTTTTCATACTTATTTATCTCCTGATATTATAATAGATGACTTTTCTATATTGTACAAAATTTAAGCCTCTTGGCGGCGCGGCTTAAAAATGCTATCCTTTATCTATAGTTTTGTATGGAGATTAAAATGCAAAATACACAAAAATCTTTGCTTGAAAAATATGCACCGGTTAATAATGTTTGTTTAATGATTCTTGCAACAACTGCAGTAATTGCCATGCTTGTTTACGCAAAAGTGGTATTGCTGCCATTTATGTTAGCGGTATTTATTTCGATGGTATCAAATACTATTGCTAATTGGCTGAATAAAAAATTTAAATTATCAAAAGCAATTTCACTCGCTGTTATTTTGCTTCTATTTATAGGTTTTATATTTTTATCTGTTTTGTTTATTTCCAGTTCCATAGAAAGTTTTATAAGAAGTGCTGATATTTATTCCCAAAAATTAACTTCCGCACTTGATTGGCTAATTGGCACTTTGCAAAAAACAGGTGTAAAAGCCGATGAAGCCCTACTCTTAGAATATGCAAAGGAAATACCTGTAATGGGCATGATTCAAAAAATGGGCAGTAATATTTTTGCCCTGTTTACAAACGCTTTTTTGGTAACTTTATTTTTGGTGTTTATGTTTATCGGTAGAGAGCAAACTTCAAGCCCGTTTATTCTTTCCGTAGAAAAAAATATTTCCTTTTACTTGATTGTTAAAATTGCTGTCTCAATACTTGCAGCCATTGCAGTATGGTTTGTTTTATCTGTTTTAAACACGGAACTTGCTTCGATGTTTGCTCTGCTCACTTTTTTGTTAAACTTCATCCCCAACATCGGGCCCAGTATTGCTACGATTTTACCTTTACCTGTATTATTTTTGCAATATGGTTTTGATTGGCATTTATGGTTTGCTTTAATATTGGTATCTGCAGTACACTTTATTATCGGCAATGTTTTGGAGACAAAATGGCTCGGTAAAAGCATGGATTTAAACCCACTTGTAGTTATCGGCAGTTTGATCTTTTGGGCTTTGGTTTGGGGTGTAATGGGTGCCTTGCTTGCAGTACCATTAACGGTAATTTTAAAAATGATTTTGGAAAAATCTGAAACTACCAAACCGATTGCCGATTTTATGTCAGGCAAGAAAAAGGCAAATTAATTACAAGAAACTCTTACCGGTTAATGTGGGCGGTATTTTTAGCCAAGTTGCGGCACTTTGGCCAAGGTCGGCATAAGTATCGCGCTCACCGATTAACTCCGGGTTAATACTCTTCCCAAATGCAATTACGGGTACATTTTCGCGTGTATGGTCTGTGCCTTTATAAGTCGGATCGCAACCGTGGTCTGCTGTTATAAAAACGATATCATCATCTTTTAAAATTTCGGCTAGTTCGGGCAAACGACTGTCAAAATATTCAAGGCCTTCGGCATAACCTTTTGTGTCGCGCCTATGGCCCCAAACCATATCAAAATCAACAAAATTTGTAAACACAATACTGCCGTCAGGTGCATTTTTAACTTGTTCTAAAGTTGTATTAAAAAGTTCTTCAAGCCCGCTTGCTTTAACCGCTTTTGTTATTCCTTGATGTGCATAAATATCTGCAATTTTACCTATAGATATAACTTCACGCCCTGCTTCTTTTGCATTGTCTAACAAAGTTTTATTCGGCGGTTTAACGGAATAATCGTGACGGTTTTTTGTGCGAACAAAACCGCCTTTACCGTCATCTTCAAAGGGCCTGGCAATAACACGCGCAATATTATAGGGTTTTAAATGTTTGAAGGCAATTTCACAAAGTTTATAAAGATTATCAAGCCCAAAATATTTTTCATGCGCGGCAATTTGGAAAACGCTGTCTGCCGAAGTATAACAAATCGGTTTACCTGTTTTAATATGTTCCGTACCTAGTTCGTTTATTATCACAGTTCCCGATGCCGCTTTATTGCCCAAAATGCCTGGCAAGTTTGCCTCTTTACAAATTGCATCAATTAAATCTTTAGGAAAAGAAGGGTAATTTGGCGGAAAGTACCCCCAATCAAATAAGACAGGGACACCTGCCATTTCCCAATGGCCGGAAGATGTATCTTTACCTTTACTGACTTCACGCATAAAACCGTATTTTGACGGTAAATTTATTTTAACCTCACTTAATTTACCGGCAGATATTTCCACACCGCAACTTGCTTGTGCGGATTTAAGCAGACCAAGGGCAGCCATATTAGGTACATTTAAACCGCCGTTTTTTTGCGCGATATGCAAGAGTGTATTTGCACCTTCATCACCAAAGGCGGCTGCATCTTTGGCACCGCCGATGCCAAAACTGTCTAACATTAAAATTATTGCTCTACCCATAAATTACCCCCTACTTCTTTTTATTTTTAAGTTTACCGCTTTGTAACTTCTTAACCTTTAATAAGAGTAATGCTTCTTTAATTTCTTGATCCGCTTGTTCAAGGTCAATGGCTTTATCGTTTTGCAAACGTGCGGACTTTGCTTTTTCAAGTTGTTGGCGTGCGGTTTCTTCGTCAATTTCATCTTGCAAAACTGCACCCTCGGCAAAAACGCTGACATTATTATTTGCAATTTCCGCAATACCGCCAAGAACGGCAAATGTCTCCGTTTCTTCCCCGATTTTATAACGTAAAACACCGTATTTCAAAGTTGTAATATATTCTGTATGCCCGGGCAAAATACCAAGTTCGCCCTTGCTGGCAGGAAGGACAACAAAATCAACTTCCTTATCCAAAACAGGCTTTTGCGGTGTAATAATTTGCAGGCGTATTTTTGCCATTTATGCTTCCTTTGCTTTTAGTTTTTCGTAATTTGCAAGTACGTCTTCAATACCGCCGCAGTTAAAGAAGGCTTGCTCAGGTATATAGTCATATTTACCGGCTAAAATATCTTTAAAGCCCTGAACGGTATCTTTAATTTTTACATATTTACCTGGCACACCGGTAAACTTTTCCGCCACAAAGAAAGGTTGTGATAAAAACTTTTGAATTTTACGTGCGCGTGCAACAGTGATTTTATCTTCATCGGAAAGTTCATCCATACCCAAGATTGCGATAATATCTTGCAAATCTTTATATTTTTGCAAAATTTTGCGGACTGCTTGTGCGGTATCATAATGCTCTTGCCCCAAAATGCGTGCATTTAAAATGCGTGAAGTGGAATCAAGCGGGTCAACAGCCGGGTAAATACCCAAACTTGCAAGTTGCCTTGAAAGAACTGTTGTGGCATCAAGGTGCGTAAATGTAGATGCTACACCGGGGTCCGTTAAGTCATCGGCCGGAACATAAACTGCTTGTATTGACGTAATTGAGCCGCGTTTTGTGGATGTAATGCGTTCTTGCAAAGCGCCGATTTCCGTATTTAATGTAGGTTGATAACCCACAGCAGACGGCATACGCCCAAGCAATGCAGACACTTCTGAATTTGCCAAAACGAACCTAAAAATATTATCTAAAAATATCAAAACATCTTGGCCTTTTTTATCTCTAAAATATTCCGCTTGCGTTAAGGCGGTTAATGCAACTTTTGCCCTTGCACCGGGTGGCTCATTCATTTGCCCGTAAACTAAAACTGTTTTATCTAAAACAGATGAGCCGTCGGATAGTTTACTTTCCTGCATTTCAAGCCATAAATCGTTTCCTTCGCGGCTGCGTTCACCGACACCGCCGAAAACGGAACTACCGTTATGCTGACGTGCAACGTTATTGATAAGTTCCATAATAACAACGGTTTTACCAACACCCGCACCGCCGAATAAACCTACTTTTCCGCCTTTCATGTAAGGTGCAATAAGGTCAATAACTTTAATACCTGTTTCAAAAATTTCAGGTGTAGTTTTTTGTTCTTCAAGTGGCGGTGGCGGTGTATGAATAGAAGCATAGTCCTTAGTTTTAATAGGCCCGCGGTGATCTTGCGGTTGGCCCAAAACGTTCATTAAACGCCCAAGGCAGGCTTCACCCACAGGCACTTGCAAAGGTGCACCGGTATCAACAACTTCAGCCCCTCTGGCAAGACCATCGGTTGAAGAAAGTGCAACCGCACGCACGATATTATCACCTAGTTGTGAAGCTACTTCAGCAACTAAAATTTTACCATCCGGGAATTTAATTTCCAAAGCATTTTCTATGGCAGGCAAGACATTATCAAATTTAACATCTACCACTGCCCCGATTATTTGAACTACTGTACCTTTATTCATAGTAACCTCTAATTATTTAAAGCATTTACTCCGCCAACAATTTCATTAATCTCATTAGTAATACCTTCTTGGCGTACTTTATTTAATTTAACACTTAAATTGTCCGCAATTTCTTGAGCGTTATTTGCAGCGGATTCCATCGCATTCATGCGTGCTGCAAGTTCTGCCGCCTGTGACTCAAGTAAAAACCTGTAAATATTTGCCCCGATATAACGTGGGAGTAAAGTTATAAGCACTTCCATAATACCGGGTTCAAAAATAAAGTTCTGTAAATTTTCTTCACCCTCAATTTCATCAAAATTAAAAGGCAAAAAAGTTTTATTTACAAGTTCTTGGGATGCAACAGATTTAAAATTATTATAAATTAAATCCACCTTGCAAAGGTTTTCTTTTATCGTGCATTCTTCCAATTTTTCTTTAATAAGTGAAGCATGCGCGTACGAAATATGCGGGAAAACATTTATAAGTTCACAAACAATATGCAAATTCGGCATCTTAATACGGCGTACGAAATCAGCACCCTTTTTGCCGATAATAAAAACATATTTTTCTTTTTCTTTATTTTCCCTTATCCATTTAAGTACTTCACGCAAAGTAACCGCGTTAAAAGCACCGCACAAGCCTTTATCACCTGTAATTAAAATAAGGCCCACTTTGTTTTTATCCCCTAAGCTATTATCAAAATATCTGTAATATTTGTTTTGCCTGAAGGGATTATTTTCGTCTTGAATATCTTTACGCAAATTATCAATTAAGGACGCCATTTTTTGTGCAAAGGGCCTGCCGTTAAGCATGGTTTGCTGGGCAGACCTTATGCGGGCTGATGACACCATTTTCATCGTAAGCATCATTTGCTTAGTTGAATTTATAGCCTTAATTTGTTGTTTAATATCGCGTAAACTTTCCATACAAACTATTTTTTATTTTGAGCCTCTAAATATTTGACATAATCTGCTATACCCTTTTCCAAAGTGTAATCAGGAGTATAACCGAGTTTTTCGGTTGTTAAAGATATATCAGCTTGTGTCTTAAGTTGATAAAATGCGCTATAAGGATTATCAATATATTCCGGTGGCAAATTGGTACCGAGTTCCTTATTTAAACAGGCAACCATATCATTAAAACTGCGCGCAATACCTGTTCCGGCATTGTAAACACCGCTTTCTTTACCGTTAACTAAAGCACACATATTGGCTTGAACAATATCTTTAATATAAACAAAATCTCTTTGCTGCTCCCCCATCTTAAAAATGCGCGGGCGATGCCCCATTTTCATTTGATTATAAAGGTGGAAGACCATGCTTGCAGTAACGCCTGATTTATAAGTTTCACCCGGCCCGTAAACATTAAAATAGCGAAGACCGATAATTTTCATATCATGGTTTTCTTCAGCAAAATCGCGTGCAACATTATCCATAATTGCTTTTGAAAACCCATAGACATTTGCAGGTGTCGGCATTTGGGTTACTTTCATCGGGCAAGGGCTGTTACCGTAAGTTGCGGCTGATGATGCATAAATAACTTTTTTAATCTCGTGTTCTGCGGCATAATACAAAATATTTTTAAAGGCTTCTACGTTTATTTCCATCATCTTTTTTTGGTCGTGAACATTTGTATCTGTTATTGCGGCTTCGTGGAAAATTGCATCATAATAATTATCTAAGGGAATTTCCTCAAAAATATTTGCGGCCACTACATCCCCTTTAAAACCGATTAAGTTTTTAAAGTTAGATGTGGAAAAGTCATCAATAATTGTTACTTCATGCCCTTGATTTTGAAGTTCAAAAGCGATATTGCTACCTACAAAACCGGCACCGCCGGTTACCAAAAATTTCTTTTTATTTTGCATTTACTTTTCCTCCGTAAAAACAGTTTTAAAAGTTTCTATTGCCTTCTTTAATTTAGCTTCTGTACCTTCTTCAATAAGACCGGTTTTTGTAATATCTTCAATGATGTCTTTGTTATTGGCCTTAATGTAAGACAAAAGTTTATTTTGGAAAGTTAAAATATTGCTAACCTCAACTGTATCCATATATCCTTTTGTTCCTGCATACAAAGAGACAACTTGTTCCCAAACTTGCATTGGACTATACTGTGGTTGTTTTAAAAGTTCACGCAAACGTTGACCGCGGGAAAGTTGGGCTTGTGATTCTTTATCAAGTTCAGAGCCAAATTGTGCAAAACTTTCAAGTTCCTGATACTGCGCGAGATCAATCCTTAAAGTGCCTGAAACTTTACGCATAGCCTTTCTTTGTGCACTGCCACCGACACGGGAAACTGATAGCCCGACATCTACCGCCGGTTTTACACCGGAACGGAATAAACGTGTATCCAAGTAAATTTGGCCGTCTGTAATTGAAATAACGTTTGTCGGAATATATGCGGAAATATCATTTGCCTGCGTTTCAATAATCGGCAATGCAGTTAAGGAACCGCCACCGTTTTCCTTACTTAATTTGCAAGCACGCTCAAGTAAACGGGAGTGCAAGTAAAACACGTCACCCGGGTATGCTTCACGGCCTGGTGGACGGCGTAAAAGCAAGGACATTTGCCTGTACGCTTGCGCGTGTTTTGAAAGGTCATCATAGATAATTAAAACATCTTTGCCTTTCCACATAAAATATTCACCCATTGCACAACCTGCATAAGGTGCAGCATATAAAAGTGAAGCCGGATCAGATGCACTTGCGGAAACTACAATAGTATATTCCAAAGCACCGGCATCTTCTAATGTTTTAACAACTTGCGCTATCGTGCTTTGTTTTTGCCCGATAGCGACATATATACAAATTACACCGCTCTTTTCTTGTTTTTGGTTGATAATAGTATCAATGGCAATAGCGGTTTTGCCGGTTTGCCTGTCGCCGATAATAAGTTCGCGTTGCCCGCGGCCGATTGGCACCATAGCATCAATAGCTTTAAGGCCTGTTTGTAAAGGTTCTTTAACCGGTTGTCTTTCTACAACACCGGGGGCAATAACTTCCATAGGGCGGTATTCAGTTGTCTTTATTGCACCTCGACCGTCGAGCGGTTGGCCCAGCGGATTTACGACACGGCCAAGTAATGCCTCTCCGACAGGTATAGAAATAACTTTGCCGGTTCTTGTAACGGTATCGCCTTCTTTGACTTTTGTATCATCACCAAGCAAAACACATCCGATATTATCGTACTCGAGGTTCATTACCATACCTTGTACACCGCCCGGGAAAGTTAATAATTCCCCGGCCAAAGCATTGTTAAGGCCATAGATACGGGCAATGCCGTCACCGACACTGATAACTGTGCCTTCTTCCCCAAGTTTCGCACTTGGTACAAAATTTGTAATTTTCTCTTTAATTATAGAAGTTATTTCTTCCGGTCTGATTGCCATAATTACTCCCTTAAAGCATTTTCTAACTCACTTAACCGTGAGCGAGAAGAATCTTCAATATAAAAATCTCCCATTTTGATTTTCAAGCCCGAAATTAGGCTTTCGTCTTCTTCAAAACCAAGGGTTAGTTTTGTTTCAAAATACTTTTCAAGCGCGGTTTGAATTTGTTTTTTTGTTTCTTCATTTAACTTCACGGCACTTGTAACTTTTGCTCTTTTAATACCGCGGCGTTCATCAAGCAAAACATTTAACTGTTTTAAAATCTCGTCCGTTAAATCAAAACGCTTTTCTTTAATTAAAACTATCACCAATGCCCTCGCAATATTATCAGGCAAAGATTTTTTTATTAAGTTTTCTTTAATCTTACTGTTTATTGTAGGGTTTACCAAATAAGTGGAAATACCTTGCAAATTTTTTAAGGCATCTTCAAAACTTGCCAAATTACGTGCGGCCTCATCCGTATTTTTGGCTATACGGTCAAATGCTTTGGCGTAACGATTGGCAAGAATTAAAGTCCCTGTTTTCATTTCTTAATCTCGTTTAAAAGTTCTTCCACCATCGCTTTATTGGTTTTAATATCGCTTTCTTTTGCTACAAGTTTTTTAGCGGCAAGCAAAGCGGTATCTGCCAGTTCCTTTTTAACTTCAGCGATGGCTTTTTGCGTTTCAAGGTTTATTTCCTCTTTAGCATGGGCAACAAGATTCTGTGCCTGGCTTTGTGCATCTTGTAAAATTTGCTCGCGTTCCTTTTGGGCTGCTTTTGTGGCTTCTTCAAGGCGCAAAGCAGCATTTTTTGAGGAATTTTCTAACTCGCGTTTTAAATTTTCCTCAATTTTTTTTGCTTCATCTTTGGCATTTTGCGCAGCGGCAATATCATCCGCCACTTTCTTTTCCCTTTCTTCTATTGCGGAAATTATAGGTTTCCAAGCAAATTTAGCAAGTAACAAAGCAAGCAGGGTAAAGTTTACAATAGTCCAAAAAATCAGCCCAAGGTCCGGTTGTAAAAGTTTTTCCATATTATAAAATCATGAGCAAGCAGATAACCAAGGCAAAGAAGGTAGCACCTTCAACCAAGGCTGCTGCGATAATCATTGTAATTCTGGCTGCGCCGGTAACTTCCGGTTGTCTGGCGGTAGCATCCAAAGCGGCTGCACCGATTTTACCGATACCGAGTGCCGCACCGATAACAGCAATTGCAGCACCAAGACCTGCACCAATATATTTAAGTTCCATACTATTCTCCTTTAATGTGCCTCAAGCTGTAATGAGGCAAAAATAACAGTAAGTAAAGTAAAAACATAAGCCTGAATTACAGCAACAAGCAATTCTAAAATACTAACAAAAAGTGTCATAAACATTACAGGGCCGGCAGTCATAAAACCGTCTTTCACTCCATGTGCTCCCATAATGAAGATGAAAGAAATTAACCCAATTAAAATTATATGGCCGGCGGTCATATTCGCAAATAAACGAACCGCTAAAACAAAAATCCTTATAATTAAACTTAAAACTTCCAAAGGAAACATCAAAGGTATAAGCCACCACGGAACGCCACCGGGAACAAAAGTTTTTGTAAACCCCCAAAAACCGTTATTTTTTATACTTTGCCCGACAATTATAAATAAGCTGACTAATGCAAGCCCCGCAGTAACGGAAATATTTGCGGTAACCGTTCTTGCCCAAGGCAACATACCGAGATAATTAGAAAATAATATAAAGATAAATAAACTGCAAAAGAAAGGAACTAATTTGCGGCCCTTTTCATGAAGATTTGGAAGGACAAGGTCATCGCGCACAAACATTACAAACATTTCCGCAACGGTTCTTAAGCGGCCTGTTTTCTTGTGTGCGGCAAAAATAAAAACGAATAAAATGACAGTGCTTACAAGCAACATCATTGCAACAAATTGGCTTATGGGAAATTGTATTCCCAAAAAATTAAAACCGTGGTTTAGAATATGATGTTGTAAAATCTCACCTATCACTTTTTTGCCTCTTTAGGTGCCTCTAATTTTTTGCTTAATTTTAAGGCGGTATTTATTAAAATATAAAGCCCCAAACTAAAACCGCAAAACGCACCAACTAAAGAAAAATAAGGTAAGGTATCCCATTTTTTGTCTAAAAAATATCCGGCAAAAAAGCCAATACACATTATTAAACAAAACTCAAGCCCGAGGCCGGTTATTATAAGGTGGTCTTCCTTCCTTATCATAATTACATTGTAACACTTTTAGAGATAAAATGTAAGTAAAAATTAAATAAAAAAAGGAAAAGTATTAAGACTTTTCCTTTTTCTGCAATTTTAATTAAATAATCTTAATCAAAAATTGTGTTGAGTTGCCTTGAAACGCGGTAAAATGTAGCGCATTTCGGCATATCTTTTAAGCGTTTTGCACCGATATAAGTCATACAACTTCTTATACCGCCCAAAATGCTTAAGATCGTAGGTTCTAAAGGCCCGCGGAGAGGCAAATTAACTTCTTTTCCCTCGCTTGCACGGTACTTTTTCATACCGCCGTAATGTTCTTCCTGGGCATATTGGGAACTCATACCGTAAAACTTTTTATATGTTTTTTCTTCCAATTTTACCTGGTAAGCATTTGGGCCGACAGGTTCAAGTTCATTTGTTTGGAAAGTTTTTGTACAAACTACGCCACCGCTTTCATCATGCCCTGCAAGCATACCGCCAAGCATAATAAAATCGGCACCGGCACAAAAACTTTTACACAAATCACCGGCAACAGTACAACCGCCGTCAGCGCAAACCATACCGCCAACACCATGCGCGGCATCCGCACAATCAACAACGGTGGAAAATTGCGGCCTGCCCACACCGGTTAATTTACGTGTTGTGCAAACAGACCCGGGGCCGATACCTACTTTAACAATATCGGCGCCGCTAATGATTAAATCCTCGCACATATCGCCTGTTACGACATTACCTGCCATAATTAAACTGTCAGGATAGGTTTTGCGAACACGTTTAACATAATCTATTAAATAAGGTGAATAACCGTTTGCGACATCAATACAAATATTGTTTACGAGTTTGCTTTTCATTATAGTTTTTAACTTTTCAAAATCTTTATCGTTAACACCGGTAGAAATAAACATCAAGTCATTATTGCCATGTTCTTTTTTATTTTGTCTTAAAAATTTTAAAAGTTCTTCGGTACTATAATGTTTATGCAAGGCAGTAAATAAATTATTTGCCTGCATCACTTTGGCGATTTCAAAAGTACCTGTCGTGGCCATATTGGCAGCAACTATACCTGTTGCCTTAATTGTTTTAGGGCACCATTTAAAAGTGTACTCTCTTATAATGTTGACTTCAGATCGTGAAGTTAAGGCTGAACGTTTGGGCCTCAGTAAAACATCACAATAGTCTAATTGTAAATCATCATAAATACGCATAAGTCCTCCTAGGGCATATATATAGATTTTATAAAATTAGAACCTTATGTGCAAAGTGATTTTAAATTTTGTATTATTGTAGTATATGGACCAAAGTATAGATTCAGTAAACGAATATTTCAAAGAAATAGGAACCCTCGTCAAACAGATTGATAGGGAAAAAGAGGCCACCCTTTGGAAAAGATATAAAAAAGGGGACCTTTCCGCGCGTGATGAATTATTCAAATTGCACTTGCGCCTTGTTATACCCACAGCCCGACGTTTCTTGCGCCCCGGTTGCGAGTTAATGGATCTAGTGGAAGAAGGTAATCTGGGGTTACTTCAAGCAATAGAAAAGTTTGATTATAAATTAGGTTACAGGTTCTCCACTTATGCTATACATTGGATAGAGCAATTTATCCGCCGCTCTGTTGAAGAACAAGCAACAAATATCAAAATACCACAACATGCTTGGGAAAATTTACGTACTTGGAGTAAGGCTTTAGAAAAATTAAAATCAAAATTAAACCGTGAGCCGACTTTAAATGAAATCGCACACGAACTTGATATAAAAGCAAAGCAAGTAGTATCAATTTTAAACACTTTAAATGCCGCTTACGGTATTGATTCTTTATCTAATTTAGTGCAAACCGATGAAGACAGTTTGACCTTGGAAGAAACTTTAAGCGACGAAAGCAAAGGCAACCCCGATAATTTAATACTTATGCAATCTTCACAAGAAGAAATTAAAAAAATATTGGAAAGTTTGCCGGAACGCGACAGAGAAATATTGCTTATGCGTTATGGCCTTAAAGCAGAGACCCCTGATACCTTATCTGATATATCAAAGAAATTAAAAATTTCCAGGGAACGTGTCAGACAAATTGAACAACGTGCTGTGCGTAAAGTTCGCCAAAAAGCAATGGAACTCGGCTTAATTGATGAAGAAAAAAAGCCGAGTAAAGCCATCAATTTTCATACCGGTATGCATGTTAAACAAAAAACTGATATTTTAGGCAACGAAATTGCAAAAAGCCCTTTGGCAAAATTGATCAAAAAAGCAAAAAAGATTTCAAAAAATATCTTAACAAAAAAGAAAAATAAAAAAAGAAATAAGAGGTAACTATGTCAAGAAAAGAAGAAGTTTTAAATATTATACGCGCGATACCTGATTATCCTAAAAAAGGTATAATTTTCCGCGACATTACACCTTTACTCGGGCACCCGGAACTTTTTAAATATGTAATTGACGAACTCGCTGCACTTTGTAAAGATCAAGGTATAACAAAAATTGTAGGTATTGAATCCCGCGGGTTTATCTTCGGTGCACCTTTGGCTTATGCTTTAGGTATAGGTTTTGTACCAATACGCAAAAAAGGTAAATTGCCTTACAAGAAAATTGCAGCAAGTTTTACTCTTGAATATGGGACAGACACCGTTGAAATGCATGAAGACGCTTTAACCAAAGATGATAAAGTTATTTTGATTGATGACCTTCTTGCCACAGGCGGAACAACACGCGCGGGGCTTGAACTTATAAACAAACTCGGTGCAAAAACCGCCTTTTGCTTATATGTAATTGAACTTACCGCTTTAAATGGTGGCAGGACTTTAAATGTTCCGTATAAGAGTTTAATTAAGTATTAATTGTTACCTCAATAAAAATTACCCACGTTCTAAGCGTGGGTATTTTTTTATATTAAAAAAGCACCCAAAAGGGTGCTTTTAAATTTTTTCGGAGTCAACGGGATTTGAACCCGCGATCTCTGCCTTGACAGGGCAGCGTGTTAACCAGGCTACACCATGACTCCAATGTGTAATAATATTATATCTTATTTCTAAACGTAACGCAAATTTTGCTAAAATATATATATGGACAGTTTTGACTTTTTAAGTCCGCTTGATGCGCGCTATCAAGGCGCTCTCCTGCCGCTTTCAAAATGTTGCGGACAGAATTGTTTAATAAAAAATCGTGTTAAAGTTGAAACGGAATATTTTATCTTACTTTCCACACTTGGTTTATCAAACTTTAAATTAAATAAACAGGAAATTGCTTTTGTTCGTGCTCTGCAAAATTTAAGCGCACAAGATTTTGATATTATAAACGCTATTGAAAATACCGGCTATAAAAATATTCCGGCAACCAGGCACGACGTAAAAGCGATAGAATACTTTTTAAAAATTAGATTTCAGGCACATAAAACTTTAAAAAACAAGACAAATTGGTTACATTTTGCAATTACATCTGAAGACACAAATTCCCCCGCACATGCTTTAATTTTGGCAGACGGTTTGCAAAATGTAATAATTCCGACATTAGAAAATTTATTCAAAAATTTAAAAACTTTAGCAAGTAAAGAAGCCAAAAGCCCGATGCTTGCAAGAACACATGGCCAAGCGGCAGTATCGACGACATTTGGCAAAGAAGTTGCTGTTTTTGCCTCGCGTTTACAAAAACAAATTACAACTTTAAAAAATTTAAAACCTACTTGTAAATTCAGCGGTGCGGTGGGCAATTTTAATGCACATTACGCCGTTTTCCCAAACATAAATTGGCAAAAAGTTGCACAAAATTTAATTAAAAAATTAAATGAAGGGCGTAAAATTAAAATTGAACTTTCCCCCCTTACAACACAAATTGACAATTATGACAGTTTTGCCGAAATTTTTGATAATATTGCAAGGATAAATAATATTTTGCTTGACCTCGCACAAGATTTTTGGCGCTATATCAGCGACGGTTGGCTTAAACAACAAATTGTTAAAGGGGAAGTAGGCTCATCAACCATGCCGCAAAAAGTTAACCCGATTTTCTTTGAGAATGCAGAAGGAAACCTCGGTTTAGCAAATGCAATACTCAAATTTTTAAGCGCCAAATTGCCGATAAGCAGATTGCAACGCGATTTATCCGGTTCAACGGTAATACGTAATATTCCCGTTGCTCTTGCACACAGTTTGCTTGCCTATCAAAATTTAATTAAGGGTTTAAACCGCATTGTATTTGACCGCAAAAAAGCACTTGAAACACTTAAACAAAACCCACAAGTACTTGCGGAATATTTTCAAACTTTACTTCGTGCAAACGGTGTAAATAATGCTTATGAACTTATTAAAGATTTAACAAGAACTTATAAATTTAACGAAGAAGATTTAAATAAATTTTTAGCAAAACAAAAATTAAACAATAACTTAAAAAATAAAATTAAACAAGCAAAAGCGGAAAATTATTTAGGTATTTCCCCATTGCTTGCAAAGGAGATAAAATGATTGATATAGTTTGCGGCGGCCAAGCCGGTGACGAAGGCAAAGGCAAAATTGCGGCCTATTTATCTTACAAAGGAAATTATTCCTATTGTGTGCGTGTGGGCGGCCCAAATGCAGGCCATACCGTTGAACAAGACGGACATAAATATACTTTAAAAAATATTCCTTCAGGTTTTTTAAACCCAAACACTAAACTTGTTCTGGGTGCCGGTGCTTATACAAAAACCGATTGGCTTTTAAAAGAAGTTGAATTAACAGGCACTAAAGACCGCCTTATTATCGACCCTTATGCCGTTTTAATTACAGATGAAGAAACAAAAGCCGAACAAGATGCCGCGCATTTTATGAAACATATCGGCAGCGTGGGAACAGGCCTTGGGCAAGCAGTTAAAAACCGCATTGAAAGAAGGCAAGTCAAATTTGCAAAAGATGAGCCTTTATTAAAAGATTTTATACAACCCGTTCCTGAACTTTTAAATAAAGCATTAGATAAAGGCGAACATATTTTACTTGAAGGTACGCAAGGTATAAAACTTTCTTTACTTCATGGGGAATATCCGTTTGTAACTTCACGCGATACGACCGCATCAACTTTCCTTGGTGAAGCAGGTCTTGGGCCAAAGAGCGTACGTGATGTCTATGTAGTATTCAAACCTTATATTACACGTGTAGGACCTGGCCCACTTGAAAAAGAAATCTTTGATGAATCTGCCCTTGAAACTTACCATACAAAAGGGCGTGAAATAGGCTCAGTAAGTAAAAGGCTCCGCCGTGTAGGTGCTTTTGAAAAGTTCAGTGCAAGCCGTGCAATAATGATAAACAATGCTACCAAAATTGCCATTACACATATTGATATGTTTGAAGGTAACAGTAATGTCAAAAAATATGAAGATTTTACCGCAGAAGCCAAGCAATTTTTGGAAAGCTTGAAAGAACTTTCAAAAGAAGTTTATCCGCACCCGGCACTCAGCATAATTTCTACAGGGCCTGATATGGAAGATACCTTGGTTTTAAAATAAAAAAATAAATAAGATATATACAAAAACCCCCGTGTTTTACACGGGGGTTTTTGTGATTAGCTAAATACCTTTATGGTAAATGTCTATTTTTTCTTTTCTTCTGCTTTTTTATTTATAATGTATTTCTATTTTTTCTTCTACATCTTTTTTCTGTTCTTCTTCAGCTTTCTTTTCTTTGACAGGTTCTTTTAATTCTATTTTCTCTTTTTCATCTTTTTTACAACCGCCTTCCCCAGTTAAACTAACAGAACCGTCATCACAGGTAAGAGCAATTCCGTTAATAGCAAATAAATCACAATTTACTTTATCTTTTGGATTTGTATCTTCACAGAAAAGCTCACCGGTAACAACATTTTTATATACTATGTAACGAGCATTAGCACCTAATTCTTTGGCATCACCTGATGCTAATCTTTCTGCTGAAATAAGATTATCTTCATTAACGGAGTCAAGATATATCCTAAAATTATCGGTAAGCAACATTACTTTCTTAGCCATCTTAATAGCACTCTTATTAGGTATCTCAATGTCCAAATCTTCAAAGTATTGAGCATATTCATCATGCTGTAACATATATCTTTGTTCGGCATTAGATACTGCTTGCAAGAGTTCAGCTGCTTCCGCGAACCTTGCTTTTTCAACCGTCCTTGTATATTGCGGAGCAGCGACACTTGATAATATACCTATTATCAGTACAACAACTAAGAGTTCAATTAAAGTGAACCCCTTTTTATTATTCTTAATCATAATTCCCTCCTTTAAAACTAAAAATAACTACCCACTATAATTATAACGCATAAAATACCAATTTTCAAGCCCTCAATTGCTTCTTTAACCACGGCCGATTTTTTTAGAAATTTCTGCTAAAGTTAAATTTAACATCGTCGGTCTACCGTGCGGGCAATGTAGGGCATCTTTACAGGTTTTTAAATTCTCAAGCAAAGCCTCTGCCTCTGCTTCATTTAAAACCTCACCGGCCTTAACCGCTTTTTTGCAAGCCTTTGTTGCAATAAATTTATGCCTAAATTCATTATCGGTTTTTAAAGGATTACCGGCAGTTTCGGCAAATGATAAGATAAACTCTTTAATTTCCTTTTCCCCCATCTTTAATAGGGCAGGTGTGGAACTTACAAGTAAAACAGTACCGGAAAATTTAGAAACTTCAAAGCCTGTTTCCTTTAAAAAACTTTCCCAATTCAAAACCGTTTCAAGTTTACTCGCTGGCAAATCAATATTCAAAGGGAACATTAAAGGTTGGCGTGCTACTTCGCCTTTGGAAATTAAATTACAAAACTCCTCAAAATAAATGCGTTCTTGCGCAGCGTGCTGATCTATAATGAGTAAACCATCTGTATCTTCAAAAAGTAAATAGCTTTTATGTAATTGCCCTAAATATCTGTAAGGCCCATGCCACCAGGAAGGATTGTTTTCATTTGGAACTGTGGGCACTTCCTCAATATTTTCCTGTTTTTTTGGTTCATCAAAATTATATAAAACAGGGTCCTCGTGCTCATAAGTTTTAAGATCCGGCACAGGGGCTGTTTTGAGCAAATTAGCTAGTTCAGCCGCCACATTTAAATTGGGTTTATTTTCAAAAGTTTTTTGCGTAATGATGTTAGCTTTAGGTATTTGCGGAACTGCTGTAGATTTTGACAAAGTAATTTCCGCCTTATCTTGTGTAGCTAAAAGTTTTTGTGACAATGTCTTGTATAAAAAATTAAAAATATCATTTTCAAAAGAGAATTTGACTTCACGCTTTTGAGGGTGAATATTAACATCAAAATCTGCCGGGTTTAAAGTCAAATAAATTATTGCGCAAGGATATTTATTTTGCGCCCTAAATGGTTGATATGCCTTAAATAAAGCCTGTTGTAAAACCTTGCAGGTAACCGGGCGTTTATTTATAAAAAAGTATTGCAAATTTCTGCTTGCACAAAGTTTATGTGCCGGGGAAATGAGCGCTTTAAAACCAAAAGATTTATCTTCTAAATAAAGTAAATCTTTTGCTGTTTCCTGCCCAATAATTTGATTTACCCTTTGGCGGAAGCCGTCCTCTGTATCTTGCACAGTAGGCAAATTATAAACCAAAGTATTATCTGTTTTAACTTTAAATGCAACATTTAAGTTTGCAAGAGCGGCTTCTTCCGCAACGGTTAAAAGGTGGCTACGTTCAACGGAATCTGATTTTAAAAATTTAAGACGTGCCGGTGTATTATAAAATAGATTTTCTACTTCTACCGTCGTACCTTTAATTTCGGGAGCTGAAGTTTGGTGTAAGATTTTACCGCCTTCCGCTTTAATTTGAGAACCTTTTGAACCTTCTTGGAAACTTGTTAAAGTTAATTTGCTTACGGCAGCTATAGAAAATAATGCTTCCCCCCTAAAACCAAAAGTGTGCAAACTGTTTAAATCGTCAAATTTTGAAATTTTACTGGTAGAGTGTCTAAGTAGTGCGGTTTTTAAATCTTCTTCTTTTATGCCGATACCGTTATCATTTACGCGTATTAATTTTTTACCGGCATTAGCAATATCAATGTTTATCGCACTTGCCCCGGCATCAATAGAATTTTCCAAAAGTTCCTTAAGAACACCTGCTGGGCGTTCAATGACTTCTCCTGCGGCAATTTTACTTGAAGTTAAAAAATCTAAAACTTTAATATCATTCATCTATTCTTTTCTTCCAATTTTCAATTAAAGAAAGGGCTTGAAGCGGTGTAATTTCATCAGTACGCACCATTTTAATTTCTTCTAAAATCGGGCTTGAAAATAAATCCATAGAATTTTTTTCTTTTTCTACAATTCCGAAATTTTCACGCCCACCCAAATCTTTTAAAATTTTCCTTGCACGCAAAATACAACTTTGCGGAAGACCTGCAATTTCCGCGACATGTATACCATAAGATTTATCTGCCGCACCGGGTTTAACTTCAAATAAGAAATTAAGTTTTATTTCCCCATCGGTAGTTTTGAATTCTTCTGCGCGAACATGGAAATTTTTAATTTTTGAATATTTCTTTTCAAGCTCGGTAAGTTCAAAATAATGTGTAGCAAATAAAACCTTAGGGCCTTGGCCCTGGCTTTTATGTAAATACTCAGTTATTGCCCAAGCAATAGAAATGCCATCAAAAGTGGAAGTTCCGCGGCCGACTTCATCAAGCAAAACTAAGGTTTTGGGTGTAGCACTTGCCAAAATATTTGCCGCTTCGCGCATTTCAACCATAAATGTTGAATCCCCGCGGCTTAAAGCATCTTGTGCGCCGATTCTTGTTAAAATTTTATCGGTTATGGGTATTTGTGCTTCTACTGCCGGCACAAAACTGCCCATTTGCGCCATTAAAACAATTAAAGCCGTTTGCTTTAAATAAACGCTTTTACCTCCCATATTGGGGCCTGTTATTAGGATGATTTGCGGCCCATCCCCGCCAATAAATAAATTATTTGGTACAAAACTGCCTGTCGGGATAACTTGTTCAACAAGAGGATGGCGGCCCTTTTCAATAATTAAACTTTCATTACTATCTACAATTTTGGGGCAAGTATAACCACCGTTTTGGGCCGCAACGGCAAGGGAATAAAAACAATCAATTTCAGCAATACTTGCAGCCACTTCTTTCAAAAGTGCGGTATTTGCAAAAAGATATTTCCTGATTTCATCAAAAATGCCACTTTCAAGCCTTAAAGATTTTTCCTCTGCAGATAATATTTGGCCCTCAAGTTGCTTTAATTCTTCGGTTATAAAACGCTCGGCATTAGTTAATGTTTGCTTACGTGTATAAGTTAAAGGTACCTTTTGAAGATGAGATTTTGTAACTTCAATATAATATCCGAAAACAGAATTAAAACCGATTTTTAGAGTGGGAATACCGGTTTTTTCCCTTTCGCGGTTAGCAATTTGTTCCAAAACTGCAGAGGAGTTTTGTTTTAAATCTCTTAATTTATCAAGTTCGGCATTATAACCTTGGCGAATGATACCGCCTTCGCTCATCCTAATTGGCGGGGCTTCGTTTATCGCGGTAAAAAGTAAAGCGGAAATCTCTTTAAGTTTAACTAAATTTGTTAGAAATACTTGTTTGAATTTAGGCATTAGGTCCGGATATTTTTTAAACCAATTCTCAAAAGCCAACAAATTAAAAAGCGCTTTTCTTAAACCGGCTGCTTCACGCGGAGTTAAAGAAGAATTAACAACACGTGTCATAATGCGCTGGATGTCGCAAATTTCCTTTAAAATAAGAGCAAGGCCATTTAACGCCTGTTCGTTTTTAAGTAAAGAAGATACAGCACTTTGCCTAAATAAAATTTCCTCTTTATCAAGTAATGGATGGAGTAGCCACTCTTTAAGCAAACGCGCGCCCATAGGTGTTAAAGTATAATCTAAAAGGCCCCACAGAGTGTTTTTTCTATTGCCGCTTTTGCTGCGAACGAGTTCTAAAGTTTCTACAGCACTTGCATCAAGCTGCATATAGGAACTTATTTTGCGGTAAACCGGAACAAAATATTCTTTAAAACTTTTATCTGATTGCTCTGCATATTTTAAAGCACCCAAAGCCGCCTTTAAAGCAAGAGGTGTTTCCTCAAAAACAGAGGGCCAGGTATCAGGCATTTTCATGTCTTCAATTTGCGGTATAGAGGAAAATGTTACCCCATCCGGAAGCAATAATTTGCTTTGCAAAGTGCCTAAATCTTGCTTTGATAAAATTATTTCGCTTGGATTTACACTTGCAAGAAGTGAAGAAAGATCTATTAAAGACGGGTCTTTTTCACTTTGTGTAAGCCAAAATTCACCTGTTGAAAACTCAAGGCATGCCGCACCCCACCCGTTATGAGATAGCACCAAAGACACTAAAAAATTAGGATTTTTGGCCTCTAAAATTGCATCTTCCAGTACAGTACCCGGGGTTATAAAACGCACTATTTTACGCTCAAAAAGTTTGGTTTTAGGATCCGCTATATTGGAAGTTTGTTCGCAAATCGCAATTTTTTTATTTGCTGCCAAAAGTTTGGCAATATATGGATTGGCCGAGTGGAAAGGCACCCCGCACATAGGCTCCCCGGCACGGGCTGTTAAAGTAAGGCCGAGTATTCTACTGGCCACCTTAGCATCATCACCGAACAGTTCATAAAAATCACCAAGCCTGAAAAAGAGTAAGGCATGCGGATATTGCTTTTTAATATTGTAATACTGCTGCATTAGGGGTGTCATAAGTAAATTATAACATTTACAAAGTGAATTTATAGAAGAAATTAACCTGCAACTTCTTAACTTTTTGTTTACCGGTTGTAGTACCGTCACTAAAGACGGCCTCGCCTTCAAACAAACCGCCGCTTAACTTAATTCCCCAATTATCGAATTTAAGCCTGGCATTTAAGTTAAGTTCCTGAGCATAATAATTCCGATTGGTTAAATCGCTTTTCCCATAAGAATACACAAAAACACCTAAACCAGCATATAAGAACGGATATTTCTTAAAATTAAAATCTAAAACCGTATATAAGGTTTTAGGGCTTTCGGCAAATATATTGTTATGATTTATGCCACCACCGATTATGCCCATTTGTAATTTGTTTGGGAAAGTTTGAAATTTTTCTTTGTTTGAAAACACATAAAAACCAAGTTTATTGTTTAAAATACCTGTTTTATAGATATTTTGGAAATATAGCTCTGCATTATAAGCATAACCTTTGTATGGCGTAGTTTGGGTAATGACCGGCCTTATTCTTTCCCTTTCCCCGCCATTTTTTGCGCCGTAAAAACGCAAACCGGAGTTTTCATCAAAAAATAACTCTATACCGGCCCCGTAAACGGAAAGTTTTGAATTTATTTTGTCAGTGTTATAGGGGTATTTCTTATTTTGATAGAAGTAAAAACCGGATATGTTTAGCCAAGTTATAGGTTTACCTGTTACTTTAACACCGGCTAATTTAGCTTTTTCATTTTCATCTATTTGTGCTTCCTGCGCAACAAGCAAGGTATAATCTACATATTTACTCACAAAATTATGTTTTATACCGTCCAGAGCAGTGGGGAGTGCCAGATCTAGGGGCAATTCATCACCATAGTAAATGAAAGGTGCAAGGGCTGTATCAACAAAATCAAAACGACCGAGATTAAAATCAAAATTATTTGCTTTATAGTTTAAATAGGCTTGCCAAATTTTTGCCTGTGTTTCAGTTTGTTTATCACGTTTCACATCATAGGAAACACGAGCATAAGGCAGAAAATTAACGGACAAATTATCGTTTATCTTATAGGCAAAATTTATATCAAATTTCAAATAACTTTCACTATACTTATCTAGAAAATTTTTTGATGTATTTGCCCTCGTAGTAAATAAATCTAATTTCGCGCCCATTTCCATATTATCGGGTAAGGCACCTGCAAACAAAGGGGCTGCCATAAACAATAACATTACAGCATAAAATTTGTACAAAATATGCTTTTTCATGTAACCTACACCAATTAGTATAGGTAAATTTTAGCATTTATATTGTGCAAGCGCACAAAATTTATTATATCTGCAAAATATTCTATAATAAGGTATGCAACAAATACTTAAATTTAACGGTAATTGGCGCAATTACCAAAAACGCATATTGGATAATTTATCTTTACATTTATCTGACAATAAAATACATGTCGTAGCAGCCCCTGGGGCTGGCAAAACAACATTAGGTATAGAAGTCATTTCAAGAATAAATAAACCAACACTTATCTTAGTACCTACAATTACAATCCGCGCACAATGGAAACAGCGTATTTTATCTTCTTTTTTAGAACAAAATAACGCAGATATTATTTCTACCGATATTAAAAAACCAGGTTTTATTACTGTTTCTACTTATCAGGCTTTGCTTGCCGCTTTTTGCGGCAAAGAAGAACCATTAGAAGACGAAGAAACCGAAGAATTGCAAGAAGAAGAAAATGCACCTGATACTTTTTACCGATTAAACAAAGAAAAAGCAAATGAAACTATTCAAACACTTAAAAATGCAAAGATAGATATTTTGTGTTTTGATGAAGCGCATCACTTGCGCCAGGAATGGTGGAAAGCGTTAATGTATTTGATGGACAATCTAAAACCCAAACAGACAATTTCACTTACTGCCACGCCACCTTATGATGTGGATTTAACACAATGGGAACGCTATGGTACTTTGTGTGGTTCTATCGATGAAGTAATTTCCATACCGGAACTTGTTCAAAATGGGGATCTATGCCCACACCAAGATTTTATTCATTTTTCAACGCTCAGAAAACATGAGTCTGAACAAATTGAAAAAATACTACATCGCAATTTAATGTTCGTACAAACATTAAAAGGACAAGAACCGTTAATTCGAGCAATAACAAATTATTTAACTACCGAAAAGGAAGAAACAATACTTGATAACCCCAAAACTTATATTGCTTTAGCGGCATTTTTAAAGTGGGCAAACAGGCTTATACCCAAAAACTTTTTAGAT
This sequence comes from Elusimicrobiaceae bacterium, assembly GCA_016281355.1. Lineage (GTDB taxonomy): Bacteria > Elusimicrobiota > Elusimicrobia > Elusimicrobiales > Elusimicrobiaceae > Proelusimicrobium. The sequence continues at coordinate 73,920 of JAEEIL010000002.1, forward strand.
TTATTTGATTTCAAACAAAGTGATATACCAAATTTTAGAGATGAATTCCAAAAATTATTTTTATCTTTTGTTCTATTTAAACATACCCCAAGTTTTGCCGAAGCAAATAAAGAACTTATAGAAGATTTATTAAACAAAGCAAAAGCAAGCGGTCTTGTATCAAAACAAACTATATGTTTAAATGATAGCCCGAAAATAAGAAGGGAAATTGCAAACAGTTTGGGCAAATTAGATTCTATTAAAAAAATCGTAGATTTGGAAACAAAAGCCCTAGGCAAAAATTTACGTTTGGTAATCTTAGCAGACTATATTAAATATGATGTTACCGACTGTTCCGCCTTGGGTGTAATACCCATTTGGCAAACTTTGGCAGAACGTAATGACATTTCACTCGGTGTGCTTACAGGATCCGTAATTTTAATTCCTGCCCTGATATTAGATAAATTCAAAGAATACGTACAACAAAGTAATTTGGAGAAAGATATTTCTACAATTGTATTTAGCAGAAACCAAAATTATTTAAAAATTAATGTAACCGGCAGTAAAAAATCTGCACTTGTGCGCTTGATAACGCAAATGTTTAATGACGGACATTTGACAGTATTAGTCGGTACCCAAGCATTGCTTGGAGAAGGTTGGGATGCACCTAGTATAAACTCCCTTATCCTTTCAAGCACGGTAAGTTCTTATATGCTATCAAACCAAATGAGAGGCAGAGCCATACGTATAGATAAAAGCAACCCAGGTAAAGTAGCAAATATATGGCATTTAGCGTCTATAAAGATACTTTCTAATTGGGAACAATTTACACAGGGAATGCCAAATGCAAGTACTGCAGAATTAGAACCTCCTGCTCAATTATTTGACTGTGCACAATTAGTACAAAGATTTAAAGGTTATGAAGCACCTACTATAAAGGAGCCATATACCATAGAAAACGGCCTTGACCGCATATTACCTGAAACATTTAAATTTGCTATGGCCACACGCGGGCTTAATGAAAAAGATTTTCTAGAACTAAATTCTACAATGGAAAAGTTAGCCCAAAACCGTGCTTTAACCAAGGAATCTTGGGAAAAGGGCTTACTTCCTCCATATACCGGGGCAGAACAAATGCTTCGCAAAGGTGTTAATACTTTACGTAAAATAAAAACTTTCACTTATAAAGCAGGCTATTCAGCCTTTGCAGCATTTTGGGCGAATGTATTTCTTCTTCCTTTAGTATTTACTGTAAAAGCACGTTTATATGGACTTTCTTTTTTACTGATAGGATGTTTCATAGTGGCAATGATTAAACCCACTTATAAATTTTTACATTGTTCCAGCCCGGAAAAAGTTATTAGGCAAATTGCGATAATCATAATTGAGACTTTATCTTCAATGAATTTAATTAAAACAAGTTTGCAACGAATAAATATAAAGTGTGATAAATGTATGGCAGACGGCAGTATATTCATATCGGTAGCAAATGTTTCACCAGAAGAAAATAATTTGATTATAAGGTGCCTACAAGAAGTTTTGGATCCTATTGAAAATCCACGTTATATCTTTGCGCGCAAGGGTTTCCTCGGTATATTTGAAACAACAGATTGGCATGCTATCCCCAATATAATAGGGCAAAAAAAGAATAATGTTGATATTTTTGCCGGGTTATGGGATAGATATATAGGCGGTTGCAAAGTAGTTTACACACGTTCAAAAGAGGGGCGCAAAGCCTTGCTTAAAGCGCGCAAAGAGGCATTTTCTTCATTAGTTGCGGAAAAAAGTAAACGTCTAAGCCGTTACGAATAAAATTATTTCTTCTTGCTTTGGATGTAATTCAAGACAATCTTTTTGAATTTTCGGCCGCGGTCCTCAAAATCTGTAAATTGATCAAAAGAAGAACAAGCCGGGGATAAAAGTAAAATATCACCGCGCTTTGCATGGCTAAAGATATATTCAACAGCGTGTTTTAAATCTCCCTTCTCAATTACAGGGAAATAAGGGCCTATATCCCTTTTAATAATCGGGCTTGATTCACCAATTAAAATCACTTGCTTACAATATCTTTGAAGGTAAGGAAGTAACGGTGTATATGGGGAACCTTTATGCCTACCACCCAAAATAAGCCAAATATTATTTGCACCGCTAAAAGATTTTAAAGCAGGAATAGTACTTTCAATGTTTGTTGCTTTAGAATCGTTATAACATTTAATACCTTTAAATTCGGCAAAATATTCAATACGGTGTTCTAGACAGTTAAAAATATCAAACCCTTTTTGTACTGCTTTTTGGCTTACACCGCCGGCAAAAGCCATTAAAGATGCAGCCATAGCGTTTTCAATATTGTGAATACCGACAAGCAACTTCGGCGGTTTTAAGTGCGCACCTGAAGAAAATATAAGTTCGTCCCCATCATAAAATACATCTACGCGTACACTATGCTTAACTTCTGAAGAAAAGGTTAAAACGTGGCTTTTTACTTTCTTTATAAGGCTTACGCAAACTGTATCCCCACCATTTGTAATAAAGAAGTCATTTTCACCTTGTTGCTTAAAAACCCTGCTTTTTGCCAAAATATAATTATCAATACCGCCGTGATGGTCGAGATGATCCGGCGTAATATTTAAAAGTGCGGAACAAAAAGGTTTAAAATAAGTACTGTCTTCCAATTGATAACTTGAAACTTCTAAAACTAGTAGAGAATTTTCTTCAATTTTATCAGCATAACTCGTCAAAGGTGTGCCGATATTTCCGGCCACATAAACTTTTTGTTTTGACTTAATTTCTTTTACATGCTCTTTTAAAATTTCGCCAAGCATTACAGTTGTTGTACTTTTACCGTTTGTACCTGTAACTGCAAAAACTTTAACACTTTTAGGTATAAAAGCCAATGCAATTTCAATTTCACTAAACACAAGTTTTTTAAGCGCTTTAATTTTTTGAATAACCGGGTCAAAATGGCTTATGCCCGGGCTTTTAATAAAAAAATCACAATCAAAAAATTGTTTAGGGAAACCACCCGTAAAAACTTCAATACCATCAAGACCTACCGGCAGTGGTAAGTGACGGGAATCTGCCAAAACTACTTTAAAACCCTGCCTGTATAAAAATTTTGCAGCTGCCTGCCCGCTTTTTCCCATTCCGATAACACCGGCAGTTTTACCTTTAAACTTTTTGAAACTAAACATAACTTTTAAGGGCTTTTAGGGCCTCTTCCTCATCTGAAAAATGTATTTTGCCTGTGGGCAATATTTGATAGTCTTCATGGCCTTTGCCGGCAATTAAAATTATGTCACCTGCTTTGGCTTGGCTTATCGCTTTATTTATCGCTTTACGCCTATCAAGTTCCACTTCATAATTTGTATGCTTGCCGACACCTTTTAAAATATCTTTTAAAATATTTTGCGGATCTTCGCGGCGCGGATTATCATTTGTTATTATAACAAAATCGCTATTTTCCACCGTGCAAGCACCCATTAAAGGGCGTTTTGTTGTATCACGCTCGCCGCCGCAACCAAAGACAGTTATAATTTTACCTTTTTTATAAGGTTTAACGGTATCAAAAGCGCGTAATAAAGCCTCTTGTGTATAGGCAAAATCTACAAAAACATAAAAGGGCTGGCCTGCTTTTATTGCCTGCATACGGCCTGCAACACCTTGTAAACTGCCAACACCTTTTATGGCTGTCTCCAAATCTATTCCGTAAGTGCTTGCCGCCGCAATTGCTGCCAAAGCATTATAAACATTATGCGCACCAAGCAAATTTATTTTTGCGGTTTTACCGTTTACTTTAAAAGTTACACCGTCTAAAGAAGGTTGTATATCCGTTGCCGCAAAATCCGCTTTGCCCTTAATTGAATAAGTTAAAATTTTGATTTTACCCTCAAGCATTTTATAAAGTTTTTGGCCGTATTCGTCGTCAATGTTTATAATTGCAGTTTTGTTTTGCTTTGAGTTTTTGGGGTCAAGTAAACTCTCAAAAAGTTTATATTTTGCTTTAAAATAATTTTCAAAAGTATGATGGAAATCTAAATGGTCGCGTTGTAAATTGGTAAAAATTGCCGTATCAAAATTTACACCGTCCACACGTTTTAATTCCAAAGCGTGGGAGGAAACTTCCATAATACAACTGTCCGCTTTTTGATTAACTGCTGTGTATAAAATATTTTGCAAAGTTAAAGCAGCCGGTGTTGTATTTGGTGCTTTGCTTAAAACTTCGCGGTTAATACGGTAATTTATTGTGCCAAGTACAGCCGGAATTTTGCCGGCCGCAATCAAAATACTTTCAAGCAAATAAGAGATACTTGTTTTCCCTTTTGTACCCGTTATTGCAAACATTTTGAGTTTATTTGATGGGTTATCATAAAATTTAAGTGCGACGGCGGCCATAGCGGCCTCAATATCTTTAACTAAAACTGATTCTTTATAAGGTAACTTTTCTTGGCTGATTATAGCGCAAGCACCGTTTTGCAAGGCAGCAGGTATAAATTTATGCCCGTCAACGGTATGGCCTTTAATTGCAAAAAACACAAAACCCTTTTGCACTTTTTGGGAATCTTGCGTTAAGCCCAAAACCTCACAATCAAAATTTGCTGTTGGAAAAAGTTCTCTAAGTTTCATAAAATATATTATGCTCAAAAAATCTTTACTAGAAAAATTATATACAAAATATAACCACTTGTGTTATGTTTCGCCCGATCCTTTACAATTTTGTCGCCCTTATAAATACAAAGAGCAACAGGAAATTGTCTGCCTTATTGCCGCGTCTTTCGCTTACGGTAATGTTAAGCAGATAATAAAAGCCGTCAATAATATTTTACTTAATTTAGGGCCTAGACCGAAAGAGTTTCTTTTAAAAACAACCAAACCCGAACTTAAAAAAATGTTTAAAAACTTCAAATACCGTTTTACAACAGGGGCGGAAACGGCCGATTTTTTGTGGGCAATTTCCCAAACCGTAAAAGAATACGGCAGTTTGGAAAACCTGTTTTTAAAATTTTATAAACCGAATAAAGATTTTGTTTTTGCCCTTAAAAACTTTGCCGCACATTTAAGAAGTTACGGCGATATCAACACCCTTATACCAAACCCGGCAAAAAACAGTGCTTTAAAACGCCTTAATTTATTTTTGCGTTGGTGCGTTAGATGTGACGAAGTAGACCTCGGTTGTTGGAAAGGTGTGAACTGCGCCGATTTACTTATTCCCTTAGATGTACACATGCACCGTGCCGCTAAGGCTTTAGGTTTAACTAAACGCAATCAAGCCGACCTTAAAACCGCTTTGGAAATTTCCGCCAATCTTGCTAAAATTAACCCGCAAGACCCTATAAAATATGATTTTTGCTTAACGCGTTTTGGTATCCGCCCCGACATGAGCGAAAAAGATTTGGAAGAGATGGCTAAAAAGTTGTAAAAAATTGTTTAACAACAAAAGCAATCATACACATCATAATTATTATCCGTTATATCCTGGATACCAAGAATTTCTGAATAATCTCTAGTCGTATGACCGCCAGGGGAACAAGTTCCATCATAATCTTGTGTTAAAACGAATTTATAATCAGTTGTAATACAAACACAAACTTCTTCTTTTCTATATATAGCACTTGCCAATATCTTTTGTGGATCTGATGCCATACAAATATTAAAATTTTCGGAATCTAAGGATATTTCATCTACCCAGTAATCATAACCACAAAATTCATCTCCCGTTTGCAATCTGCATACCTCTTCAATTTGGGCGACGGCTTTTAATTTAATAAATACTTCAGCGAAATCTGCTTTAATTTTCGCTTTTTGATACTGTGGTAAAGCAATACTTGCTAAAATACCGATAATCAAAATTACTACCAAAAGTTCCAACAAAGTAAAACCCTTTTTATTTATCATAAAATCTCCTAAAAACATTTTTTACAAATTTATTATATCAAAAATTAGAAAACTATATATTCCTTTCCGTTTTCTATTGCTTTTAAGTTGCTTGCGGTAGCAATTTGCCCTACTTTAAAAGATAAATTATTGTTTGTGCCTATTTGCTTTTTACCGTCAATTAAAACCCAGCCGTTCTCTGCCGTAACACCACAATAATCTTGCCCGGCAAAAGCAGGCATAATTTTGGCATTTGTCTTTATTAAAAGTGGTTCAATTTCTTTGGAAATTTCCCCATACGGTAAGTATATATTTTTGATTTTTAAATCAAAATCATTAAGCATATAAAAATAACTTTTTGAAAGTGAATTTATAAATAAACAGTCAATCTTTTTAGTACCTAACGCGAGCAAAGCCTTTTTGGCAGTACTGCCGTTAATACTTGCACCAAGCATTTTTGCTTGATTACCATCCAGCAAAATTACATTTAAATTATACCGTCCTTTTAAAACGGTAACTTCTTGCGGTTTAATAAAAATACCGCAGCTGAAAATCAATATCGTCAAGATAAAAACAATAATAAAACTTTTCAATTTCTTTTTAAACAAAGGTAAATTAAGCAAGTAAAAAAGCAAAATGTAATAGGCAATTATTGTGGTGCTTTTTAAAGCAGGCGCCGTTATATTAGACATCGGCAAACTTGCAAAAAAGTTTACTAAATACTCAAAACACAAAAGTAAAAATTTAATTACAAATAATACGGGAACAAAAATAAATTTAACAAAAGATGCAAGCCAAAGTATAAAACCGCCTGCCATTAAAACTGCACTCAAAGGCACTAAAAACAAGTTTGAAAATACTGCACTAAATGAAATTTTATAGAAGTAATTTGTAAATACAGGCACTAGTGCAAGTTGCGCCCATAAGGAAACAAAAAACAATTCCAACCCCCATCTTAATACAGGCGGGATTTTATAATTTATTTTAAAATTTGAAGTAAATAAAATTATTGCACAAGTTGCCAAAATTGACATTTGAAAGCCGGCCTCAAATAAACTTTGCGGATTTACAATTAAAATGAAAAACGCCGCCAAAAGTAAACCTTGCATTATTCCGCTTTTGCGCCCTAGAATAAAACCGACAGTTCCGGCAACAGTCATTAAGTACGCACGAAGCAAAGGTGCATCCGCCCCGGCAATAAGTGTATAAACCAAAGCGGCGGCAAGTGCAGTAAATGCTATTCTTTTGCGGCCCCCGATAAACAAAGAACACAAAAAGTAAACAATTAAAGTAACAAAACCCACATTTCCGCCGGATGCCACAAGCAAATGCATGGCACCGCTGTCTTGAAAGGCGGTGTATAAAGTGTCTGAAATATCGCCTTTTTCGCCAAGTGTAATACCACTTAAAATTGCGGCGGAATTTGCCGGCAAATTATCCTTGAAAACATTTAAAATACTTGTGCGTACTTTAGCAAGATAAAACCAAAAACTTTTTGGGCTTTCTGTTTGTTTAATTTCGCTGATATTCCCTTGCGTAAAAATATGTTTACGGGCAAGATATTTATCCCACTCAAAAGAACCGTAATTATCACTATCGCCGGGGACAAATAAATCGGCCTTAAAAGTTATTATTTGGCCTCTTTGTAACTCTGGGCAATTTTTGCAAGATAAATATATTTTGCCTTTTTGATTTTCCCCGTCTAAAGTTAAAATATCTGCGGTAAAAAGTTGTTTGTCCTCTTTATTGCGGGGGTAAGAATTTATATAAGCACTGATTTCGGCTTTAAGCGGAAGTTTATAAAAAATATCGTCTTGCTTGGGTTTTGGAACTTTTAAAAATATGGCAAGCGCTAAAACATAAATCAGAAAAACTATTAAAAAAGGCCTTTTGTAAAAAGACGGGTGCATTAGAGGTCCGTCCGCCCTTTAAGGGAGTGGGTTAAAGTCATTTCGTCAATATAATCAAGTTGTGCGCCAAGCGGTACACCGTAACCAAGGCGCGAAATTTTGCCAACTAAACCGCGAAGCAAATCCGCCAAATATAAGGCGGTCATTTCGCCCTCGCTATCGGGGTTTGTGGCCAAAATAATTTCTTTAATTTCTATAGGGGAATTTTGCACGCGTTCCAAAAGTTCGCGCACTTTTAAATGGTCAATATTTTTACCTTCAAGAGGGGAAACCGCCCCATGCAAAACATGGTAAACACCTTTATAAACTTTTGTTTTTTCAATGGCTTCAATATCTTTAGCTTCTTGCACAACGCACAAAATTGATTTATCACGGCTTTTATCGGCACAAATAGGGCAAATGTCATCCTCTGCATAATTAAAACACTCTGTGCAATATTTAACATTTTTGCGGGCTTCTTTTAAGGCTTCAATTAAGGCGGAAACTTCTGCCTCGGGTGCACGCAAATAATGCAAGGTAAAACGCTCCGCCTGGCGCGGACCTACACCCTGTAATTTGCGGAAACAATTTTTTAAATTCTCAAGCGTTTTCATCTTTTGTACTTATGATCTGGCCGTCAAATAAGTTCAAAATATTTTGGGTAACTTCGCCGGCCTTAACTTCTGCCTTTGTGGAGAAATCTTGCATTGAAAATGGTTCTTCCTTGCTTATGAGTTCCTCTTTTTTAACAGGGGCCTCCGCCGGTAAAGGTGCTGTGATGGGTGCAGCTGCTACAACCGGTTGTTTTAAAACTTCAACATACCTAGGGCTTTGCAAGGATGCTTCCCTTGCACTTACATTAAACTCAAAATTTATTTTGCGGTTAAACAGTTTTAAGGCAATACCTTCAAGGTCTTTTTCGCGTCTTTCGCATGCATCTTTGGCAAAATAATCTTTCACTTCAAAAACCCAATTTTCCGGTGTAGTAAATTGGACTTTTGCACCTTGTAAACTATCTTCCAAGAACGGTGAAGTTTCCGCTAAAGCATTTTTAAAAACAGGTAAAGCGGTTACCGGGTTAAATGGTGTTGCATCTTGGGTTACTTTTTGTTTTTGTTCGGTAATTTCTTCATTTTCTGCCGGTTTTACCTCTATTTTTTTTATTTTACGGGCGGGTTTTGTTTCAAGTTTTTCTTCTGTTTGATTATTACCGGATGAACTTGGTGTTATATCATTTGTTTCACCCTTTTCGAGTGCTTCTAGGCGGGCAATTAAACCTTCAATATCAAGGGTGGCCTGCATTAAAGTAAATAGGCCGACTTCCGCCGCCAAAGCAGGAGTATCGGAATACTTAACTTCATCATAAAGTTTTGAAAGTTTGCGGGTTAAACCTGCAATAAAACTTGGGGATGTTTCTTTGATAATATCTTCAGCACCGTCAAAAGGGGCAGATCCGGAACCAAGAGTAAAATAAAATATTTCGCCAAAAGCGGTTTTTAAATCTTTGAGTAAAGCCAAGGCATCAAAACCTTCGCGTTTTACCATTTCAAAAACTTCGTGTAACTTTTTCTCGTCTTTACGAACTAATGCAAAAGCAGTTTCCTTTACCACATCACGCGGCATAAGGCCCAACATTTTGGCAATAAGTTCTTCATCAACGCGCCCGTTTGAAAATGATAAAGCCCTATCTAAAATTGTTAAAGCATCACGCAAAGCACCGCCGGCATTTTTTGCAATTTGTTTGGCGGCGCCATCTGTAAGTTCAAAATTTTCCGCGCCGGCGAGGTCCAAAAGATGATTAACAATTTCCTTTTCCTCAATAGGTTTAAACCTAAAAGTCTGGCAACGTGATGTTATTGTTAAAGGCACTTTATTAAATTCAGTTGTTGCCAAAATAAATACTACATGGCTTGGCGGCTCTTCCAAAGTTTTAAGCAAAGCGTTAAATGAAGACTTTGAAAGCATGTGGACTTCGTCCAAAATAAAAATTTTATAGCGGTCACGCCCTGCTGCAAGGCTGACTGTATCTAATATGACTTCCCTGATTTTATCTACTTGCGTATTGCTTGCGGCATCTAACTCTAAAACGTCTAAATCCGAAGATGCGGCAATCTCTTTACATTGAGGACACTCACCGCAAGGTTCATCCGTAGGACCATGTTGGCAGTTTAAGGCTTTTGCAAGCAAGCGGGCTGTGGTGGTTTTACCGCAACCGCGCGGACCGTAAAACAAATAGGCAGGTGCAACGCGCCCGCTCTTAACGGCGTTCATTAAAGTAGTTTCAATGCTTTCTTGCCCAACGACTTCTTTGAAAGTTTGAGGGCGATATTTGTTAGCTAGGGAGATGTAAGTCATATATACACATAATATCAAACTATGCGCAATTTGGCAAATAATCTCTCATAAAAAGTTATAATAAAGTAAAGGAGATTCTATGAAAAATTATATTTTACCCATATTCTTAATTTGCACCTTGTTGATGCCGGCGCAAGCCAAACAAAATAAGCTACAAAGCCCTGTTTTAAATACTCTAGAACAAGAACTTAAACGCGAATTTAAACAACTAAAGAAAGCAAAACCGCCCGTATATTTTATGTCCTATCAAATAACCGAACTCAATAACCTTTATTTAAGTGCGACACTCGGTACAATTAATTATGAAAAGAAAATCCAGGAAGCATATTTGGATGTTGATGTCCGTGTCGGATCACGGGAGATGGATAATACGCGTAAAATTAAACTTATTGATATGGACCTTTTATCAAATAACTCAAACAAAAACCCTTTTGTAATAAAAGTTTCATTAACAAACCCGGCCTCTTTAAAAAATTCCATTTGGCTTACCACAGATTTAGTAGCAAAAGCCGCACAAGAACAATATTTAAAGGTTTTAAACAATAGCAAAACCGCCGCGACAAGAAATGATAATTCGGCAGATTTTTCCAAAACACCTAAACACCCGGCCCAATATATTGCCGATATGCCTAATGTAGAAATAAATGTTACGGAACTTAAAAAGGAAATGGAAAATCTCTCCGCTTTAATGAAAGGCTATACCTTTATTTATGCTTCAAGTGTAGATTTCAATTTAGTGCGTGAAACAAATTATTTTGTAAATTCAGAAGGTGCAAAAATTAAAGAACCCCGCATTTTAATAAGGCTTAACTATCAAATAAACTCAAGAAACAAAGACGGTATGCAACTTAGCAGGACAAATTCCTATGATGGTATTTCAATGCAGGATCTTCCAACCGAAGAACAAATAAAACAAGATATTTTAAAATCTATTGAAGAGTTAAAACAACTACAAAATGCACCTAGTGCCGATACTTTCCATGGCCCTGTCATTTTAAAAAACAGGGCAGCGGGTGTTTTCTTCCATGAAATTTTAGGGCACCGCGTTGAAGGGCATAGGCAGAAAGATGATGACTTCGGGCAAACTTTCACTCAAAAAGTGGGCGAGCAAATTGTATCCCCCATAATAACTGTTTATGACGACCCGACGATGACCCACTTTAAAGGCATCCCTTTACGCGGACATTATTTATATGATGACGAAGGCACACCCGCCCAAAAAGCAATGATGGTTGAAAACGGTGTTTTAAAAGGGTTTCTGATGGGGCGCTCTCCGATAAAAAACTTTCCGAAATCCAATGGACACGGGCGTAAAAGTTATGGCAGGAAGGTGGTTTCAAGGATGGGTGTAACCGTAGTGGAAGCACAAAACCAAATACCATACGAAGAATTAGTACAAAAACTTAAAGAGGAAATTAAACGCCAAAACAAACCTTACGGGCTTATTATTGATGATATTTCAGGTGGGTTTACCAATACCGATACTTATTCCCCGCAAAGTTTTAAAGTGCAACCGCTTTTGGTTTACAAAGTTTTCCCGGATAACAGGCCCGACGAACTTATCAGGGGTGCAGATATTGTGGGTACACCACTGACAAGTTTTAATAAAATTATTGCCGCCGCTGATGATAACGCTTTATTTAACGGCACTTGCGGTGCGGAATCAGGCTGGGTACCGGTTTCAGCTATCGCACCAAGCCTGTTAATCAGCGAACTTGAAGTAGAAAAAGTAAATAAAACTTATGAAAATGTGCCGATACTCCCCCCACCTAGTGCGGAAACTAAAACAAAAAAGGAGGTAAAATAATATGAAACGCTTTTTAATTATTATTTGCTTATTTGCCACTGTAAATGTTTTTGCCCAGACCTTAAAAAACGAAGTTGTTTTTGAAGCAATGGAACAAGAAATGAAACGCACGATGTCCCTTTCAAAAACCACGCCCAAAATACATTTTGCCGCATTTAGGGTTGGTGATTATAGCGGTGCTTCAGTAATCGCCGCACGGGGCGGAATTGTGCAAGAGCAACAAAAACAATGGGTTAATACGGATGTAAATTTACGCGTAGGAACACAAAAAGAAGACAGCAGTTTCTTTGAAACCAATACTTATACCCAAAGTGATTTACAGGAAGGTGCCCTCTCCCCGGAGGGAATACGCGCAGGACTTTGGGCCGTTACCGATAAAAGTTATAAAGATGCCCTTGATATATATGCCAGAAAACAAGGCTATAAAAACAAAAAAGCACAAGAAGAAGTTTTTGATGACTTTTCCCAAATAACACCGGCTGAAGATGTAAAAATCCACGAAAAAACAATTTTCCCTATGGATAAATTTAAAGAAATCGCGCAAAGAACTTCTGCCGCAGGTGCTCTTAATGAACTTGAAAAATTTAACACAAGTGTAACAGCTAATGAAGAAATAATTTACTATCTTTCAAGCGAAGGGGCTAAATATACCCGTAAAGATTTGATTATTCAAATATCTTTTTATGTCAAAGGCAGGACGAAAACCGGTTTTGAATTTGATGATAATAAAACATTATCTTATGCTGCCTTAGAAGATATCCCTTCTGTTAAAAAACTTGAAAATATTGCCCGTGCTTTTGCAAAACAAACAGCAACTTTCACAGAAGCACAAAAAGCAACTGCTTTTATCGGTCCTGTTTGGCTTTCAGGCGAAGCAAGTGCAAAAATGTTTGAGAACACTTTTATAAAAAATATAAATAATACACGCAAAATTATCTTTGATATGGGTAACGGAAACTTCCGATATGCTTTAGGAGAATTTACTTTAAAAGAAGATCTGAAAGTTTTACCTGTTAATTTTGATGTCATTGATAATCCTTTGCAAAATAATTACAACGGTAAAAAAATGATAGGTGCTTATAATGTTGATGACGAAGGTGCAAAAGCCCAAGCATTATTCCTTGTCAAAAACGGTATTTTAAAAGATTTACCAAAAACTCGGTCCTTAATTAAAGGGCAAACAAAAACCAATGGTCATGCCATGACAAACTGGGGCGAGAATCTGTACGCTAAAGCAAATGTCACCAATTTGTTTTTCTTTCCCCATGAAACAACACCTATAGAAGGTTTCAAGCAAAAATTTATGGATTATTGCAAAGCCGAAGGCCTTGAATATTGTTATAAGATATATACGAGGAATATAACCGGTGCGGATGATATTTTAGCTATAAAAATTAATGTCAATACCGGGGAAGAAACCCCTGTTTACGGCCTTAAGAAACCGCAATTAAATTCCAGAACTTTACGTGATATCAAATTTGCCGCAGATGACTTAACTTTGTATAACACCCCGGCAGGTGTTTCTTATGTAGTGCCATCGGTTATCTTAAGCGAAGCGGAACTAACACCGAGTCAAGCATCACCTGCAACAAAAATGTTAGTTACAAGGCCATAGGGTTAAATAATCTCTTTTAAAAAAGGGTAATAGAAATCTTTTTTGAAAGGATAGCGCATTTCTTTTGCACGGCTTGTGGCAGTAAATTTTACGCCAGCACCGCGTATTAAACAAAGTGGCGTTTGATTATTTGATTCCCCCATACAAAACCCAGCAGCGGTAGCAAGAGCATCTGCTTTGTTTACCAAAGTTATTTTAAGCGGACGCGCACATAAATCTTTTTTGTTTATCAAATTTTCTACACCGTAAAAACCGCTGTAAGCAATAGCGATATTTATAACACCGGAACGCAAAGGCAAAATAAAACTGTCCGTTAAAATTACACCCAAATTTTTAATTTTATAATGTTTTATCAATGTGCGACGCAAAGTGTCTGCCGTCTTATACGGATGTTTTGGAAGCAAAATTATTTTGTCAAAGGCATTGCTCTCATCAATACCAGCATTGGCACAAATTAAACCTTGCCTGACGGTAAAATAACATAATGCAGTTTTTTTGATATAAGAACTTTCTTGTTTTATAAGTTTTAATTTAGCGCTTTTCGGGTAAATTCTGCCTTCCGCAAGGCCGGCAACTTTAGACGATAGACAAATAATATCTCCATTTTTCAGAGGTGGTAAATTATTAAATAAGAATTTATTTAAATCGTCCCCGGGTTTAAAAATTTTTGTTTTTATAGGTTTAATTTCCATTAAAAAGGCTCCACAAAATATCTGAAAACTGCATTTGCAAAATATTTGCCTTCTTCCGATAATTTTAAATTTTTACTATCTTTTAAAATTAATTTTTTATCAAGTAAAATTTTAAATTCTTTACTAAAATATTTAAGCATTTTTTTAGTTAGTTTAAAACCGCTTAACATGCGGAATTTAAGTAAAATTTCTTCCCCCACTTTAGCTTTACCTTGTAATTTCTCTTTAAATACTACAGGTATTTTATTTTGCTTTAAACTTTTAATATATTCTTTTACATCAGCCGTATTTTGAAAACGCACGCCATTTATATAAGATGCCGCTGCTGAACCACAACCCAAATAAGCCCCGCCCGACCAATAATTTACATTATGTTTGCTTTCATGTTTAGGCAAAGAAAAATTAGAAATTTCATAATGAACAAAACCGCTTTTACACAAAACATCCTCAGCATTTTCAAGCATTTTACGGGTTAAATTATCATCGCAAACATAACCGGTTTTATAAAGCGGAGTGCCTTCTTCTACTTGTAAACCATACACGGAAATATGCTGTGGTTTTAATAAAACCAACTCCTTAACACTTTGCTCAAAGTCCGCCAAAGTTTGATTTGGAAGACCGGCAATCAAGTCTACATTAACATTAGCGAAATACTTTTTTGCTTGTGTGTAGGCATGCAAAAAAGTCGCATAATTATGTGCGCGGCCAAGTGTCTTTAAATGCATATCTTTAGTGCTTTGAAGCCCTAAACTCAGACGGTTTACACCTAAATTTTTAAGCAATTTTATTTTAGATATTGTTAGGCTTTCGGGATTAGCCTCAAAAGTAATTTCTTTAAAATTTTTATAACAGGAATAAATACTGTTAAATAAAAATTTAATTTGGGCGGCAGTTAAAAAACTCGGTGTTCCGCCACCGATATATAAGGTTTTAGGTTTAAAATTTTTATAATGTTCTTTTTGTATCAGCAGTTCTTGTTTAAGTGCTTTTAAATAAGGAGTGCGCAAGCGTTTAATACCGGCAAAAGAGGCAAAATCACAATATGCACATTTGGAAATACAAAAAGGAATATGAATATAAAGCCCTTGCATTATTTGCCTGCTTTAAAATTAAGATAGGCCTCAATAAACCCGTCAATATTGCCATCCATGACGCCTTGAATATCGGAAGTTTCAAAACCGCTTCTTAAATCTTTAACAAGCTGGTATGGCATAAAAACATAAGAGCGTATCTGATGCCCCCAAGCGATATCGCCCTTTTCACTATAATGCTTTTCCATTTCAGAACGCTTTTTATCAAGTTCCATTTCATAGAGTTTTGCTTTAAGCATTTTTAAAGCGCGTTGTTTATTTTGAAGCTGGGAACGCTCCACCTGACAGGCAACAACTATGCCCGTGGGTTTATGCAAAATACGCACAGCTGTTTCCACTTTATTGACATTTTGGCCGCCGGCACCACCGGAACGGCAAGTGGTAACCTCAATATCGCTATCTAAAACTTCAATATTTATTTCATCTTCAATATCAGGCAAAACATCAAGTGATGCAAAAGAAGTGTGACGGCGTGCATTTGCATCAAAAGGTGAAATACGCA
Organism: Elusimicrobiaceae bacterium; assembly: GCA_016281355.1. Lineage (GTDB taxonomy): Bacteria > Elusimicrobiota > Elusimicrobia > Elusimicrobiales > Elusimicrobiaceae > Proelusimicrobium. Next base: position 89,721 of record JAEEIL010000002.1, read on the forward strand.
CAAGGCGGTGAACGCCGTTTTCACTTTTCATCATACCGTAAGCATATGGACCTTCAATAAAAAGAGTAACATTTTTGACACCGGCTTCTTCACCGGCAAGATAATCGGTAACAGATACTTTAAAATTGTGATTTTGCGCCCAACGGGTGTAGAGCCGTAAAAGCATATCGGCCCAATCGCAACTTTCCGTACCGCCTGCCCCTGCGTGTATGCTGACGATCGCATTAAGTTTATCATTTGGGTTTGACATTTTTGTTTTGAACTCAAGCTTTGCGAAATCTTCCTTCAAAGTTTTTAAATTGTTTTCAAGATTTTTAAGTTCGGCCTCATCTTGCATTTCTTGCACTAGTTCAAAAAGTGTTTTGTTATCTTCTAAATTTTTAGAAAGATTTTGATATGCGGAAATATCGGTTTTAAGTAAATCAATTTCTTTGGAAATTTTTTTTGCGCGTTCGGTATCATTCCAAAAATCAGGTTCTAAAGTTAATTTTTCTTTCTCTGCTAGTAGTTGCTGCTTTTCATCTAAATGTAAAATTTTATGCAAGTTTTGTAAACTTGCACTTAGTTCTTCGAAAATGGTAAGTATTTCCTTACTCTCCATAACTTTCCTGTATGTAAAATGCAACTGCAACACCCCAAAAAGAAAAGGCCAAAAAAGCACAAATGAGGGCGAAGATGTCACCATATCTTGTATATATGGTTTTTTTGCTTCTTGTTTGAAATTTAAAATCAAAAATTGCGGTTTCTTGCTCAAATAATTTACCGGACCTAAAACGGAGTTGACCCAAACTGTCTATCCATGCATTATATCCCGTTGTAGTAGCGCGAAGTATCGGGCGGCGATTTTCAATAGCCCTAAAAACATTTATTCTTAAATGCTGGAGTGGCGCCGCTGTTTTTAAAAACCATCCATCGTTTGAAATATTTATAAAAAATTGTGCACCAGATCTTGCTTGTAAACGCCAAATTGTAGGAAATAAAGATTCAAAACAAATGTTAACCCCAAACGGATACTTAATATCACCAAGAGATAAATTCAGTACTTTACCAAGATCTTTGCCCTCACTAAAATTGCCTGTTAAAGAAGTTATGCCTTTGTCCCTATAAAAATTGTTGAATATTTTTTGGAAGGGCAAAAATTCGCCGAAAGGAACAAGTTTGTTTTTTTGATAACTGTCTATTAACCCATCTTCATCAAACAAACCGGCACCGACATATAATTTATCCTCTTTGACTTCTGATCCGCCGAAGAGTTGGGGTGCCTGATATGTTTTTGAAATATTTTGAATAAAATTTTTATTTCTCTCCGATGTAAAAGTACCGTCTAAAGAAGTTTCCGGCCAAATGATAAATTCCACATTTTGCCCTAACAAAGAAAGAGCTTGTTTGTTTAAAACGGAATAGGCTTCATCACCTGCACCAAGTAAAATTAATCCATGTGTGTTCGGTTGCATTAAAGCAACTTTTATCTGTTTAGGGTAAGTGTTTTCAAAATCCATTTGCCTTTGGATTTCTTTTTTGCCAAATACAAAATTTAACCCAAATAAAAGAATTGCGGAAATTAAAAACAAAATTTTTTGGCGTTTTCTGTATTTCCCAAATAAACAAGCAAGTGCAAAACAAATAAAAACTATTATAAAACTAACCCCATAAGCCCCCGTAACGGAAGATATTTGTATTAAGGGTAAAATTTCAAATTGACTGTAACCCAAAACAAACCACGGGAAAGAAAATAAGTAAAAAGCTATTATTTGATGTAAAAATTCCAAACTTACCCATAAACATGCGGCGCCTAGCGGTAAAACCCAATTCAAACTTTTAATGTAAAAATAGAAGAAACCAAATAGCACGAACTGAAGTGCCATTAAAGCGCTAAGTCCGAAGAGGGAAAGATAAGATAAAAATTGATCTTGTGTTCCAAATTGTACGGTTGGGTAAATCCAATAAAGCAAAATCAAATTGAAGGCAAAACCTACAATAAAAGAGTAAAATAAATTTAAAAATAATTTTTTAAGGTTATTTAAAACTATAGCAAATAAGAATATACCTATCCACACACCTAAATATCTGTTGTTTGCTAAAAAAGATGAGCCCAAACAAAGCGCCGCCGCTAAAGCTGACAAAGCAATAATTATCCCCTTAAATAACGCAGAGATTATAACCCAAAAAATATTATTTTTATCTTTTGTGTTTTTATCTCTAGTAATTAAGGTTAACTTGTCTTCTTTTTCAGTTTTACTTTTTTTAGACACTTATTTACCACAACATTTTTTATATTTTTTACCGCTACCGCAAGGACACAAATCATTTCTGCCAACTTTGTGAATAGGTTGGTTTTCTTGTTTTACTGCGGCCGGCTGTATATTTTGCGCACCGCCCTCTTGCATTTTTTGCGGAGCACGTGCTTTGGGCGGTAATTTAATACGGAAAATATAATCTACAAAGAAATCGCGTATACGCGTCATCATATTTTCATATAAGACGTAAGATTCTTTTTGATATTCAATTAAAGGATCTTTTTGTGCATAGCCACGCAAACTCACACTCTTTTGCAATTGATCTAGTTCATACAGATTCTGTTTCCAACTTTGGTCCAAAAGTTGTAAAAGTAACATTCTTTCTACTTCTGCAAAATCAAACCCTTGTTCTTTAAAAGCTTCCGCGCGTTCTTTATAAATATCTTTAATTTTAGGCATTAATTCTGCTAAAATATTTTGAGGTTTTTTGCTTAAGATATCTTCCTGTGAAACCGCCTCATCAATACCGAAAATACGTTTATAAATTGTATTTATACTTGTTAAATCGGTAAGCTTCGGGTGGCGTTCATCGTAGAATTTATAAAAAATTTCAGCAGTTGTTTCTTCTATCATTTCGGCAATTCTTTCAGTAAAATTTTTACCATCCAAAATTGCATTTCTTAAGTTGTACACAGCGGTGCGTTGCTGATTCATAACTTTATCATAGTCAAGCAAGTATTTGCGGATATCAAAGTTATGGCCTTCCACACGTTTTTGGGCACTTTCGATTTGTTTTGAAATTATGCGTGATTCAATAGCTTCACCGTCTTTCATACCAAGAGTCGTCATTACTTTGGCAATACGCTCGCTGCCGAATAAACGCATAAGTTCGTCATCTAATGCTACATAAAAACAACTTGAGCCTTTATCCCCTTGCCTTGCACAACGCCCGCGAAGTTGATTATCAATACGCCTACTTTCATGACGTTCTGTACCGATAACTGTTAAACCACCGTTTTCTTGTACAAATTTTTGTTCGGCTTCATCACAAGGATTACCGCCCAAAACGATATCTGTTCCGCGGCCTGCCATATTTGTTGCAATTGTTACTGCACCCTTTCTGCCGGCTTGGCTAATAATTTGTGCTTCCATCTCGTGATATTTTGCATTTAAGACCTTGTGCGGTATACCGATTTTGCGAAGCATTTGGGAAAGTTGCTCTGACTTTTCAATAGAACGAGTACCTACAAGTACCGGCAAGCCTTTACGCCAAAGTTCTTCAACACGTTCGACAACAGCCTGGAACTTTTCACGTTCGGTTTTATAAATTACATCTGGATAATCAATACGTCTGCAAGGCTTGTTTGAAGGTATTTCCACAATATCAAGTTTATAAATTGTCCAAAACTCATTAGCTTCCGTCATAGCAGTACCTGTCATACCGGAAAGCTTTGCATAAAGTTTAAAGAAATTCTGGAAAGTAATTGTAGCCAAAGTTTGGTTTTCTTCTTTAATCGGCATATGCTCTTTGGCTTCTACTGCTTGGTGTAAACCGTCTGACCATCTGCGCCCCGGCATTAAACGACCGGTAAATTCATCAACAATAATGACTTCACCGTCTTTAACAACGTAATGAACATCACGTTCATACAAGTGATGCGCACGCAAAGCTTGGTTAATATGGTGTACCCACTCTGAATCGACATCAGCATAAAGGTTTTCAACGCCAAGCAGTTTTTCTGCTTTAGCGATACCTTGTTCAGTTAAAGTTACATTGTGGTTTTTTTCATCAATTAATGCATCATAACCGATAGATAAATCTTGCCCGGCATACTTGGCATTAACTTCATCGCGTTCCGTTATTTTGCGTACTTTTAAAGCAGAAATTAAACGGTTAACAATATAATATTTATCCGTTTTTTCATCTGAAGGACCGGAAATAATTAAAGGGGTTCTTGCTTCATCGATCAAAATTGAGTCCACTTCGTCTACAATACAATAATTTAATTTGCGCTGCACTCTATCCGCCGCACGAATAACCATATTATCACGCAAATAATCGAAACCGAGTTCATTATTAGTTACATAAGTTATGTCTTTTTTGTACATTTCTCGGCGTTCATCATTGGGCATATCGTGGTTAATAAACCCCACGGTTAAACCTAAAAATTCATGTATGGGGCCCATCCATTCCCTATCACGTTTGGCAAGATAATCGTTTACCGTAACTACATGCACACCTTTCCCTGTTAAAGCGTTTAAATAAGATGGCAATGTGGCAACCAAAGTTTTACCTTCACCGGTGCGCATTTCGGCAATTTTGCCTTGATGTAAAACTATACCTCCCAAAAGTTGCACATCATAAGGCCTCATGCCTAAAACACGTTTTGAAGCCTCACGGACTGTTGCAAAAGCTTCGGGTAAAAGGTCTTCTAAAGTTTCACCTTTTGCTAAACGGTTTTTAAATAAAACTGTTTGGTTTTTAAGTTCTTCATCAGTTAATTTGGAAATTTTTTCTTCTAAAGCGTTAATTTTATTTACAATAGGTTGTAATTTCTTTATTTGTCTTTCAGACTTTGTACCTATAATTTTGTCTATCAAATAATTTATCATAAATACCTCTCAAATTTAGGCTTTTTTAAAGGGCGAAATCGCACGAAGACGCGCAACTATACCCGGTAAAACTTTTATTACGGTTTTTATTTCTTCTAAAGTTGTGAATCTGCTTAAAGAAAATCTTATTGAACCATGTGCGAATTGAAACGGTACCCCCATGGCACGCAAAACATGGGAAGGCTCTAAAGAACCTGTTGTGCAAGCAGAACCTGATGAAGCACAAATACCTTCTTCATCCAAAAACATTAAAATACTCTCACCTTCAATATAACCGAAGCTAACATTTAGCGTGTTTGGAAGGCGGTTTTCTACATCACCATTGATTTTTGTATCAGGGATTTGTGCAAGTAATTCCTTTTCAAGCAAATCGCGTAATGTTTTAACTTGGGTTTGATACTCCGGCAAATGCTGTTTGGCAAGTTCCGCAGCATACCCAAAACCGACAATATTCGGCACATTTTCTGTGCCGGCACGGCGTAAATTTTCTTGGTGCCCACCCCTCATAAATGGCATAAAGTGTGTGCCTTTTTTGACATACAAAGCACCAGTCCCTTTGGGGCCGTTTATTTTATGTGATGAAATTGAAACGAAATCAGCATCAATATCTTTAACATCCGTAGGTATTTTACCTGCCGCTTGCACTGCATCGGTATGGAATAATGCACCCTTAGCATGTGCAAGTTTTGCAATTTCCTTGACCGGGAAAATTGTACCTGTTTCGCTATTTGCCCACATGGTTGTAACTAGGGCGGTGTCCTCATCTAAAACACTCTTATACTGCTCCATATTAAAGCGGCCTTTTTCATCTACACCGATAATATCAAGGCGGTAACCGCGTGAAGCTAAATATTTACAAGCCTCCAAGACAGCGGGATGTTCTACGGCAGATGTGATAATATGCTTTTTTTGGCGGGAAGAATTAACAGCTGCAAATATAGCGGAACTATCCCCCTCCGTACCGCCGGATGTAAAAATGACTTCTTCAGGTTCTGCGTTTAATAATTTGGACACTTGCCCCCTGGCTGTTTCTATAGCATGCTTATTTGATCCACCGAAAGTATGGATACTGCTGGCATTACCGTAGAAATCGGTAAAGTATGGGGCCATTTTTTGCAAGACTTCCGGCAAAGTGCGGGTAGTGGCATTATTATCCAAATAAATTACTTTCACGCTTGTTTAACCTCAAGGTTTTTATCAAGTTTATCTTGTAAAGTTTTGCCGACAAAATTTTTAAGTGTCATTTGGCTTGCTATGCAAGATGCGCAGCCACCAAGTAAGCGTACAGTAACAACATTACCGTTTAGATCTACGAGTTCTATGCTGCCACCGTCTTTATTAAGTTGCGGTTTAATTTCGGTATTTAAAATATTTTCTATGGCTTTAATTTTTTCTACTATAGTTAAAGCAGAAAACGGTTTTTTCCCTTCCTGTTTTTTTTGTGGGAGTTCACAAGCCAAGACTTTATCTAAAATTTGTTGTATTGCACCCTTACATTTACCGCAAGCACCGCCTGCTTTTGTAAAGTGAGTGATATCTTCTACCGTTTTTAGGTGATTGGTATGTATGGCTTTTAAAATTACTTCTTCAGTAATATTAAAACATTCGCAAACAATTTTTGATTCTTGTGTTTGTTCAAAAACTACCGGCTTACCGCCTTGACGGTAACTTTTAATTGCAGCTTCCAAAGCCTCCATGCCCATAACCGAGCAATGCATTTTTGCCTCAGGCAAAGAACCTAAAGCATTAGCAATATCTTGATTTGTGATTTTTGAAGCTTCTTCTAAAGTTTTCCCTTTTGCCATTTCCGTCAATACGGATGATGATGCTATTGCAGATGCACAGCCGAAAGTTTGGAATTTAATATCCTCAATAACTTCTGTTTCTTTATTAACTTTTATGGTTAATTTTAAAGCGTCTCCGCAAATTAAACTGCCAACCTGGCCCGTTCCGTCAGCATTTTCTATGGTACCGACGTTGCGAGGGTTTTTGAAATGATCTAAAACTTTATCTGTATAATCCCACATAAAAACTCCTACACTGCTAATATATATTATAGCATTTATATGTAGAAGATTATGTCAGGAAGGATATCTTTTCATATTACCTCGCGATAAAATGATAAAATATATACGTAATACAAAATTTATGACAAGATTCCTATTTTTCTGGACAGATTTTTTTGTCTATTTAATTATAATTGCCGCCGTTCTTATTTTAAGGCACGGGAATTTCAATTTATTATTTTTTTATTATAATTGTGAAATACTTGTCCCTTTATTTTTCTTAATATCAGCTTTACTTTGGATATTCTCTTTTTACGATTTCCATTCACTTAAAAAATCGCAAATTACTTATAAGAACTTGGTTGTTGTCTTTTTTATATCATTTTTTATAGCAGCAGCTTTTATTTATTATATGGCGCCCGTACTAAATATAGCAACGCCGAAAACAATACTTCTCGGTGTTTTTGTTTTGTATTATTTCTATATTTATTTGTCCCGTAAATTATATGCCGGCATTACTTTCCATAAAACCAATATTTTAGTTTTTGGAAGCAGTAAAACTTTAGACAAACTTCTTGAAGAATTAAAAAATTCTAAGAGATACAATATTATTGCTCATTATGAAACTACTGAAAATATGGAATATCCAAAAGATATAGATTTAGTTTTAGTTTCCAGTAAGTTATTCAACCAAAATAAAAATGCTTGGCAAATTATCTCTCACAAATTTTTACTGAAGGGGTATTTACTTACCACCGATTTGCTTATGTTTGAAGATGTCTTTAAACGCATTTCCAAGGAAGGTATTAAAGATAATATGTGGTTGCTTCGCGGTATCGCAGCCAGAAAAAAACATAATATCTACCCGACATTAAAAAGATTTATTGATATTTCTTTTGCTTTATGTTTACTTCCGATATTGATTTTGCCAATATCCTTACTATATCTTTTGATAAGGCTTATAGATGGTTTTAACCCTATTTTTTTACAAGAACGCATAGGACAGAATGAAAATAAAATATATGTATATAAATTTAGGACTATGATACCCGGTACGGAAAATATAACAAAATTTGGTGCTGTTTTAAGACGTTTTAGATTAGATGAGATACTACAAATTATAAACATTTTAAAAGGGGATATTTCTATTGTAGGGCCAAGACCTTTGGGATTAGCAGATTATAATGTTTTAAACAAATATGTTCCAAGTCACTCTGTCAGAAATATAATAAAACCCGGGCTAACCGGTTGGGCCCAATTAAATTTTAAAGCACCGCCAAATTATTCCGTAGTTGATTTACAAAAAAATAATTTAAATGATGAAATTTTTGATGATGCTTTCAACCGCCTTGCTTATGATGTTTGGTATATTAAAAATCGCTCATTTGCACTTGATATCGAAATACTCCTTAAAACCGCAAAACGCGCTTTTATTAAAGATAGTACGATAAAAGAATAGGAAAATTTTTAAATATAGAAAAGCCCCACCGATTCGGTGGGGCTTTTGTTCTTAACTGAATATCTTAATTAGAAAATGGCTTTAATAAAAGCGCCAACCCTATTATTATAATAGCGGTTTATGGCACCCGAATTTGATGCACGGCGTCTATATTGATACCAAACACCTGCACTTAACCATTCTTTAAACTGATAATTAAGTTCCGGGCGAACAGTGTAAACGTCATCAGATCTTTTAACGCCGGTTCCATCATCTTTAGGATAAGAAAGATTATCATAACCTAAAGTTAAACCAACGGTAAATTTGTCCTTAATCTTTTGAGCACCATACAAATTAACGCCGGTAGAAACGAAATAGCGGTTATTGGGATATAAAATTTCTTCAAAATCTCTCGTACCGCTTAAGCGGAGTAAGTTCTTAGTAGTAGGTTCCCAAGTAATTGAAACATTATAACCAAACAAATCGCCATAATTATCGCAACCTGCCTTATCATGGCTATAATTCCTGTAATTGTAGGTTGCTTTTGCCTCACCTGTTACTTTAGAAGCCAATTTACCTTCAATACCTAAAGCAGCTATGCCGCCTGTAGAATTATTTTCATGATTGCTATCATAGGCTAAAGCGGTGTAAGTATATTCGGCAAGCAAGCTGGTTTTTTCGGAAACATTATAATAAATACCTACCCCTGCATTGACACGGTTTCTATCAAGTGCTGTCATAACGCCACCACTGGTGTATTTTTCATACTCATCAGAGGCCTTGAAACCTATGCTCAATTTGTTCTTTGTGCTGGTTTTGTAAGAAATATAGGCTTTATTATTTATTCTTTGATCTCTAACGGTAATTTCCAAGTTGGCAGGATCGGATGTAAGCAAGAATGTATCCCCAACTTTAAAAAGATCATTGCCGAAATCAGCGTTAACTAAAGCATCCCAAAACCCATTTTTATGATTATGTTTTTGATAAGCATTGTAACCGCCGATAGCACTAAATTTCCCTTTTAAAGAACTGTTCGGAACGGTTAAATCATATAAAGCGCCGAGTTTGGTGGAACTGATAGCAGAGCCCACTCTGTTATCATTGGTTAAATAAATGTTATCATCATAACTTAATTCTTCAAAAGCAATAAATTTAAGATCAGAGGCATTAAGAGTTAAGACAGATAAACATACCAATATAAATGTTGAAAATATTGATTTTCTCATAACTAGTTCCCGGAAGGTGAAGAGTTACTTAAATTTTGTCTTTCAACATCTTGATTTGCTTGTTGGGCAGCAATTTCATCTACGTATTCGGACATATCGGCAAAATCACCCATGTCTTTATATTTTGATCTGTTGCCTATATTCTTTATTTTGACATCACCTTCGAGAACGGTTATTTCTTTGGTTTTAGGATCTACGGCAATGGCAGCATAACCTTTGGAAGAAATTTCTTTATTCTCGATTTCAACATCTTTCAAGTCTGTACCTGTAATTAAAACTCTTCTATCCTTGTTTTGGACAGATACCGTTAAATTAGCCGGTATAATCAAGCGCACACCATTGTAAAGTATTTTGGAGGCAGTTTTGCCTGAAACAACAATGTGAGATTTATCTTTAAAGGACATTGTTTTGCCTTCCTGTAAGACCATAACTTCTGCTAATGCTGAGGCAGACAAAAACAACCCCATAACGACAAACATCATTACTTTTTTCATTTTTTTCTCCTTAATTTAATTTAAATTGGAACCACTCGATATATATTTTATCAATTTAAAAGTAGTAACGCAAACGAGCAGCAGTGGTAATTAATGCCCTTCTATAAAAGTTCGAAAATCAACCGTATTATTTATTTTTTTAAAAAGCCAACCCTTTTGGTCTTCATCATATAAAGAGGCTGTATCTTTAAAATTTGCTTTTAACGCTTTGTCTAAGTATTTATACATATTTTTTTTATCACGTTTGGCAGTCCAATAATACCCGGCATAATTTATCGCAGCGGAAGCAAGTACCGGAGAGTATTTTAAAGCAGATTCAAAATCTTTTTTTGCCTCTTTATATTTACCCATTTTCATATTTACATATCCCCTATTGTTATAGGATATAGCCCAAGTAGGGTTAAGTTCTAAAGAGGAAGAATAATCTCTTCGTGCATTTTCCCAATCTTCCAATACTTCATAGATTAAGCCACGCCTATTATAGTAAGTATCTTGAGGATGAAGAGCAATTAAAGATGTATAATCTTCTATCGCTTGTTCATACATGGAAATTTCTTTGAAAGCGGCAGCCCTTAACATTAAAGCTGTTTCATTAACCGGATTTCTATTTATAACGTGGCTCAAAAGCGAAATTGCTTCATCATACATATCCCTGTTTGTGCGTATACGGGCAAGATATAAAATTGCGTCCTCATCCTCGGGATTTTGTTTAAGTAAATCATTAAAAATTTTTTCTGCCGTATCATAATTATAGAGTTTATAATTGGCACGGCCTTTTAAAAATTGTGCTTTATTTTTTAAAGATTTATCAGTGACTTTTTTGAGATCAGACAAAGCACTCTTCATCTGCCCAAGTTCAATAGAGCATAAAGCACGGTTATAATAAAATGAACTGTTTTTACCGTTCAACTTAATGGCGGAAGTAAAATCATCTTTAGCGGCGGCATAATTCTTCATATCCAAATAAGCAAGACCGCGTGCATAATATTTTGAAGAATCATTTGGGGAAAGTTTTATAATTTTGGTATAGTCGGCAAGGGCTTTTTTTATCTTTCCTTGTTCTTTATAAGCATCACCGCGCTTGTGATATGCGGCAATAAATTTGGGTGATTTATTTATTGCTTTAGTATAAAGTTCTATTTGCTTTTTTAAATCCTTTTCCTTTAAGGCCTCTTGATAGTATTGCCCTGCTGTTGAACCTAAGCAAGGCAATGCCAAAGAAAACAATAAAAGAAAAGTTAAATATTTCATTGCATTAAGTGCCAAATTACAAATTGGCTTAAAACAAGTAATATACCTATAAGATAACCTGCTGCTAAAGCAATTTTGGTAAAAAGTTTTAAATTTAAAACAATAGCCAAAAGCAAGCTGAAACGAATAGACATTTTAGCAAAAAATTCTGCTTTGTTTTGTACTTTTTTGAAACTTCTCACCATAATATTCTTGATTACAAAAAGTATACCACCCAAAAAGGCAATAACTATCACACCTGCGGCGGTTTTAGCCGCGTATTTACGAACATTTTTGGAGATATCTTCAAAAGTTCTTTTTATGGTTTCAAGTAAACTATTTTGCTCTAGTTTATCTGCAAATTTATCTACTTTACTTTCAATGGAATTTTTAACTCTCAAAACAGTTTTTCTTATTATATCCCCTAAGGAAGATGAAACCGATAAAATGGTATGTAAAAATGCCATCATAAGCCCATAGAAGAACCCTAGAAAACCGTAAATACCGAAAAATATAAACCCCATTAAAATGAGATACCACAACGGATAAGCCATTCCTATAAAAAATTCTTTAAAGATAATATAACTTCCAGTTAAAAGCACCCCCATGGAAAGAAAAACCCAAAATATTATCAAAAGTAAACCTTTCTTAACTAGTTTTTGACAAATATTTACCAAAACCTCAGCAACAGGACTATGCTGACGCGGTTGACGGATTTTGCGCGCAGGTACTTTTGGCGTTTCTGCCGTTTGGATTTCTTGTTTATTTTCCGGTTCTGAAATTTTAACCGGCAAAGTGTTTACTTCTTTTTTCTTACGAGTTCTTTTTGTTTTTTCTGTTTTTTCTTCCATAATCCCTCTTAATGATTGTGGCAACAACAATCCCCGCAGCAAGTGTGGCCTTGTTTCTTTACGGTTGTTGCTCTATCTGAGATTTTAATCAATTTCCCTGTTTTCTTATCGATTATATAAGTTCCGGTGTTTGACATTTTACCACTTCCTGTATTTCCAGTACATTACAGCACCCCACACAGACAAAATCGCAAGCCCCATGATAAGCCAAAATGCCTGAGGATGTTTCTGCATAGGTATTGCTACGTTCATAGAAAATGCGCTAACTACAAAAGTTGGCACCATGATCCAAATAGTGATAGTATTTAATTTCTTAACCAGCAAGTTTAAGTTATTGTTAACAATAGATGCACGCGCATCCATCATGCTGGCCAAAATGTTTGAATATATTTCCGCTTGCTTCTGTGATTGCGTATTTTCGACAATAATATCGTCAAGCATTTCTTTATTTTGTTCGCTCAAACCGATTCTGTTACTAAAGTTGCGGAGTTTTTCAAACACAAAACCATTTGCTGTAATAGCACTTGCATAGTACACTAAACTTTTTTCTAAACTGAAGAGATTTAAAAGATATTTATTATCCATTGATTGCGTCATTTTATCTTCGATTTCTTCGGTAATCATATTAATTACACGCAAATGCTCAAGATAATGTGAAATTGCATTATATATAATTTTTAAAAATACTTCGTTTAAATCCGATACACAATTAAAGCGCTTGCCGATAAATAAGGGTATGTCTTCAGGTAAAACTATGACAAGTTTATCCTTGTATAAAAATAGCCCCATAGAAGCAACCCTAAAAACAAGTTGATCTTTACCGGAATAATTACGCGGACGGTTCAAAATCAGAGCGGTATGTTCCGGTTCTGTTTCCAGACGAGGAAGTTCTTCCGGGTCCATAGCGGAAGCAAGTGTGTGTTCATCGATTTTAAGAACATCTATAAGATATTTTTGTTCTTCTGCCTGAGGGTTAACAAAAAGCAATATTCCTGCCTGCTCCGGCGCGAGGGAATTTTCTTCCTCTATTTTATTGTTTTTTATAATATATTTCTTAAGCATAAGCGCACCCAACCATTTACTTAATCAAAATATTTTATACTCCACCCTTGTATTTTATATAATTTATAGAGCATTGTACATAAAAATTTTATCATTTTAAGAGGTCTAAATGTTATACTCTAAAAAAAATAAATTAAAATTAAAACCTTTCTTCACGGCAAAAGATTTTTTGGAAGGTAAAAAAACTTTTTTTAAATTACCCAAAACCGCAATTTTAATGCCTTCGGCCGATATGGGCAAATTTTTAAAAGGCCACATAAAAAAACATTATAATTTGTTTGCCGATATTGATTTATTAAATGATAATGTTGCAGTAGTGCATAATTTTTCCATCGGTGCACCGTTATGCGTGTTTATCGCAGAACAGCTTGCACAACTTGGTGTAGAAAATTTTATTTTAATCGGTGTGGCGGGCGGTATAGGTAGAAATTTAAACTTACACCAAAAAGTGCTTTGTACCGGTGCTTTTGCCGATGAAGGCACAAGCCGTCATTATGTAAGTGAAACTTTGATAAAACCGTCAAGAGAATTAACTTCAAAACTTAAAAATTTAACCGAAAATAAAGGCTACACCTGGACTATAGATGCAATGTTCTGCGAGACAAAACAAGAAGTTTTATTTTATGAAAAACAAGGCGCGCAAACTGTTGAAATGGAAGCTGCCGGGGTTTTTGCTTTCGCAAAAAAACGTGGGCTTAAATGTGCCGGGGTCTTCGTCATAAGTGATTTGCTTAATTCCAAAAAATGGGATGCCATACCCGATCGCAAAAAAAGCGCACAAACACTTGCCAAGTTAATGTTTGACATATCTAAAAAATTTGCTTAAAGATTTATTTCTTTAACTCGCAAGCATCAAGAAGTTTCCAAAACTCTTCAACCGTTTGTATACGGTCTTCTTCGTTTTGGGCAAGAGCTTTAATTAGTAAATCATCCAATTCTTTAGGATATCTCGGATTTATTCTAGATGGCTTTACTATCTTTTTTGTATTTAAATCGTATCCCTTAACACCCCAAGGGACAACACCTATCAGGGCTTCATACAAGCAAACGCCTAAAGAGAATATATCAGATTGCTTGGAAGTGTAACCCCTTTGTTGTTCTGGGGACATATAGGCCGGCGTTCCCGCTACAGAATAACTTTCTTTATCCTTCTTATCCTTTACTATTTTTTGAGCGACGCCGAAGTCCATGACTTTAGCCGGGCCGAAATCCGAAATCATAATATTACCCGGTTTTAAATCGCAATGCACAATATCTAAAGAATGAGCATACGCAAGCCCATCGCAAACGGAATGGAAAATTTCTTTAATTTCCTTAAACGGTATATAATTGTCTATATCAAGACGCGTTTCAAGAGTTTGGCCTTCAACATATTCGAAAACTAAATATAAACTTGTTGTCGTTTCTATAACGGTATAGATTTCTACTATTGAAGGATGTCTAAGCATTGCCACGGTACGGGCTTCTGATAAAAATTGTTCTCTGAAAGCTCCGTTTTTTAAAAGTTCAGGCCTTATGCGTTTGACAGCTACTTTGCGTTTTAAAGCATTATCATATGCCTCATAAACTTTACCCATACCGCCTTCCCCGATAAGACGGATAAAATTATACTGTTCCTTGATATTATATTCCTTTAAGCGTCTGCCATGGCTATCAACATATTCCGGTTTGCGATAGCGAAAGAATAAAAGAATCAAGAAAAGAGCAGCAACTGCTATTAAATACTTAACAAACCATTTGGGTAAATTGCCTTGGGAATCTTTCGACTTTTGAATATTTTTAGAGGGATTGGCATAAATAACAGCCCTGGTTTGTTTCGCCTTTTCAGATTTAGGATTAAGGACAAAAGCGGCATCAATATCTTTCTTTGCTAGAGCAACTTTTTTATTTTTAAAATAACAATTGGCCCTGACCACATATGGCTCCACAACCGAAGGAGCCATAAAAATGGCTTTGGATGCATAATAGATTGCATTCTCACAATCATCTAATTTTTCATAGGCTAAAGCTTGGAAATTATATAAACGGACATCTATAAAACCTTCTTTAATCAATGCCTCAGAAAGGCTTATGGCTTTATTGTAATTTTCGTTTTTTATTGCTATTTCAATCTCGGTTAAACTGTTTTCAAGTAAATCTGATTTTTGACGTTCACTCACACCGGAAACAGGCGCGCTTGGAGTATAAATACCGTCAACAAATAAAGGTGATTTTTGCGCGAAAGATACGCAAAATAAAGTGCAAAAAAATACAGTTAAAAAACCAATTCTCGATTTTATGTCCATATAAATATAATAATATAAAAATTTTGCAAACTCAAGCCCGAATTCTATAAATCGAATAATTCTAGTTGTTTCGATTCTTCTTTTTTAGTGGCAACTTTTAGATTTTTAAGGCTGATGTCCTGAAATAAATTATATATATGCCCATTGGTAAATTTATTTTTTTTACCTGCATCCATAGTTAAATTACAAATTTCATCAGCCTCACTGTTACCTTCACGCAGGGTATGCCCCAAAGTAACGGTTTTAAATTGCTTAACTAAAGTTTTAATTTCTTCCATTAAAATTTTTAAATCAGGGTTTTTTATTTTATAAATACCGTTAAATTGCTTGACTAAGAGTTCAGAGTCTGATGTGATTTTCAAAACAGTTCCGCCTATTTTACCTGCTGAAATTAAAGCAAGCCTTAAAGCGTTATACTCTGCTTGGTTATTAGTGCATTTGGTAAAAAATAAACCTTGCTTAAGCAAAATTTTGCCTTGCTCATTTTTAATTATCACGCCACTTGCCCCTATACCTGGGTTACCACGGCTACCGCCGTCAATGTTTATAAGTAAAATCATATCAATTATTCAAAAACTCCTTTATTTTTTTCCAATCTGCTCTGTCAGAACGTGCGATTAATGTATATGACACACCTTTATTTTGATAACGGGCACTTCTGCCGATTCTATGGATATATTCTTCGGGGTTTTGAGGGAGTTCATAGTTTATAACACACCATATCGCAGGTATATCAAGACCACGTGCAGCGAGATCAGTTGCAATCATAATCTGTGCCGAACCTTGACGAAAATCAAGTAAATTTTTATCCCGTACTTTTTGTTGTAAACCGCCATGCATAGCAATAACAGAGAACCCTTTCCTTTTTAAGTAAACGGAAATTTCATTTGCTGCGCGTTGCGTTTTAACAAATACTAAAATTTGTTTCCCTGTTTTACTGTGTTCCTGCAAAAGTTCAGTTAACTTTTTTAATTTTTCATTACCCTCAATTTTGATAACTTTTTGCGTTATATTTTGATTAGGTTTATTAATTTCCCCTGCAAAAAACTTTATGGGGTTATTTAAATATTTTTCCGCAAGTTTTAAAACACGTTTCGGATAAGTAGCGGAAAACATCATGCTTTGTTTTTTTGCAGATAACCGCTCGAAAATATCTTCAATTTGTTCACGGAAACCGAGTTCAAGCATTTTATCCATTTCGTCCCAAACAACAAATTCAAAATCTTGTATACCAAAGGTTTTGCGTTTTATATGGTCATTTAATCTGCCGGGTGTTGCTATAACAAATTGTGGTTTTTGTTTTAGTTTCCTAAGTTGCCCTTGCATATTTTTGCCACCGACAATTAATGCAGTTTGCATAAAAGTATCTTGCATTGCTGCCTTAATAACTGTTTGTATTTGCTGCGCAAGTTCGCGCGTGGGGGCAATAATTAAAGCACGGGCAGTATCTTTTTTGGAAAGCAAATCTATCAACGGCAAAGCATAGGCAGCTGTTTTACCGCTACCGGTCGGCGAAGATGCCATAATATCTTTACCTTGCAAAATTTGAGGAATAACTTCCGCTTGCACTTTGGTAGGAACATTAAAATTTAATTTTTTAATTATTTTTAAACGGGCAGGGCTAAGCCCTAATGCAAAGAAAGTATTATTGGTCATAATAAATTTTTTATCTGCTAGGATAAAAATAAATATCAAGTTTAGTAAATGTTATACCTGCTTTAGCTAACTTTTCTCTGTTGATATCCCAATATTTACATTTTAAAGCGTTTGCGAGTTGCTCATTAGTAATTTTTAAAGATTGGCACACTATGGACGGCGTATAATCTTTGTTGGACACTGTTTTTGGGTTGGCAGTATCACCCAAATAAAAGCCACACGCCATATAGCGAATGCCTAAATAGTTAAATTCATAATTACAAAGTATTTTTTTTAATCTTGCCGTACTCATAAATTTCCTATGTTATAAACTTCCTATATAGTATAGCATTTTTATTTAAAATGATGGTAATTCATCTAACATATCTTCTGCAGAAAACATATTATCATAATAAAAATTTTTCTCTTTTAATTCGAAACTGTTAAAAATATTTCCAAGTCTTTGCAAATCACGTAAATTATCTGAATAATTTTCATTTTCGAAATCTATTAAAGTGATTATTAGTTTACCGTTAGCATCACGTCGGAAAAATAAGTTGTTATATATATCATCATAATAAAACCCTTTTCTGTTTAATTCCATCATAAAATCTAATATAGTTCCCCATTCTTCGGAAGTTATAGGTTGATTTCTAAGTCTTGTTTTAGCAAACAGAATTCCTTCTTTTCCAGAAACGGTATTGCCCCAACAAAAACCATTTTCATTTACAGGGGAAACTATAAATTTTGTTTTAACTCTTTTATCAGAATCACGAATCAAATGTTTTATTCTGCCGAATTCATCATTCGTAGATTTTAATATCCCTTCAGGAAGGCCTTCAATGTTTTCTGTTAAAATTTGCGGATATTCTATACCTATTTTGCTATATTTTTTAATTAGTTTGTGCTTTGTAATTATTTTGTGCAATTTGTTTGTATTTTCTATTTCTTCCGGTGTCCCATATTTTAAATAACCCACCACTTTGCCATGACTGTCAAAAAGTTTCCACACAGCATGAGGAATCACTGTTTTTCCGCTATCCGTTACCACTAATTCCGCCCTGCTAACATTTCTTAAAGTTTCCGGCAAAGAATAAGGTCTGGCACTATTAAAATAATTTCTTATTATTCTTAAATCGCGGGAATTATCTGTCGTAGTTAAAAATTTTTCAAAATCTAAAATGCCTATTACAAGTTTCCCTTCCTCATTCCTTCTAAAAAACATATTATTTATAAGATCTTCATGGGTAAAACCATACTTATTTAATTGCTCAAATAAGTGTTCTATTTGACCCCATTCTTCTTCTGTAATCCATTTATTATTAAGTTTTTGAGCAATGAATTTACTTGTTTCTTCCGTAGGGCGGAATTTGCCGGCTATCACGAAACCGCTTGCATCTATCGGGGTTGTTATAAAATAAGTTTGTGCCCTTTTTGATGGGTTTCGTACGTTCCCAATTATGCCTTTAAAATCTTTATTTATATTTTCTATTACATCATCGTTTAGACCTCTAGTCCCTTCCGCTAAAACCCGTGGATATTCCAAAACAATGGACAAATCACTCAACAAATTATTTTCCGTAATTATTTTTTCTAAGAGTTTCGCATTATCAATTTCTTCCTGAGTTCCGTATTTAAGGTAACCTAATATCTTTCCTTCCCCATCTAAAAGTTCCCAAACCGCACGAGCACTGACTAAACCGTCCTTTACAGGGACAAGACGGGCTTCGACAACATTACTTAGAAGAGAACCGGCATCATCTTGCCTATTATTTTTAGCAGGCGCTTTTTGAGTGTCTTTAATAAGCCCCATTTTTTCCAATTGTGATCCTATTATTTCTACTTCAAACACATTATCCGGGGTACCGTTTGGCGCAGTTTCAAAATCTAACATTACCATAGTAATTTTGCCTTTTTCATTTCGCCTGATATAAAAATTATTTACAAAATCTTCATGGACAAAACCACTGCGGTTTATATCTTCTATAATAGCTGTTACCTGTGCCCATTCATCTTTAGAGATCCCTTCTTCGCCCAGTTTCTCGTTTATCATATTCTTATTGCTCATCTTAAGTGCATCATAATATGAAAACCCATCCACTTTTATCGGTGTCATCATAAAAGGAACTTTCCCTCTGTTACGGCCCCATAATGAAGCCCTTACCTTGCTTAATTCTATTTCAAGTTTTTGTTGTACTTCTTTCGGAAGGGAAATTTCTTCCGTAATTATTTTCGGATATTCTATCTCAACCAATGGAAATCTTTCCGCATAATTATTCTCAGTGATTATTTTATCAATCAATTTTGTTCTTTTAATTTCTTCTTCAGTTCCGTATTTTAAATAACCTACTATTTTATCTTCACTATTATAGGCTTTCCAAACTGCACGTTTACCTACAGCCATACTGTTTGAAGGAACTAATTCCAATTTGGTTATATTTGAAAAATTAAATGAAATGGGCTTTAGCGAAGAATTAAATATGTGAAGCTTGCCCTCTTTATAACCTCTTGATAAGGGGAATTTTGCATTAAAGAAATCAACACTTAATGGTTTACCAGTAATAAAATTTTTGAGCCACTGTAAATTATGAATGGCAACAAAACCTTCATCTTCTTTATCATAAGAAGCGAAAACAGTGCCTACAACAGAAAATTTATTTGGTTCTGTTTC
This sequence comes from Elusimicrobiaceae bacterium, assembly GCA_016281355.1. Lineage (GTDB taxonomy): Bacteria > Elusimicrobiota > Elusimicrobia > Elusimicrobiales > Elusimicrobiaceae > Proelusimicrobium. The sequence continues at coordinate 109,469 of JAEEIL010000002.1, forward strand.
CGCCAAAACCGCACTGCCACTTGATCCAGCATCAGCACCGCCTTCCAAATAACTAACATTTGGAATGCCATGTAATAGTGACATATAGGAAGCCGTTTTGTGAGTTTGGTAATGGAAAATCCCATGCGGAAATCCCAGGGATAATACTTTATTATACTTATAAACATCTTCATCAAAAGCGAGTGATAAAGTAGGGCTTTGTATTTCTTTCCTAGGCAAGAAGATAGCATAATCTGCTACAGTAAGGTTATCATCATCAATAATACTTTTATAGAATAAGAAATCTGCTTTATCAACATACTCTCCATAATGATTGAAAACTTTTACTGAGGGGCTAAAACCTCCTACTAAGCCATGCCCTACTGAAATTATTGCTTGTTTATTTTCACCGAACAAAGGTATTCTCGTTAAGTAACCACTAAACAATCCATACGGGGTTGATAAACTAAAAATAGATTTACTCAATTCGCTAACGGGGTCATTGTTTAAACTTATGGGGCCGGATGGGTTTGCGGTAGCAGGATTTCCGTTTGGCAAAGATGTAGGTGTTAAAGTATTTGTGCCACCTTTATCGTCATTATTGAATGTAAATTCCCCGTCAAATAAGTTAAGCCAATTATCTTTATATTCTTTAGGCGTTGAAGCAAAAGCTGAAAGATCTAATGCTCGACCGATTTTTAGTGGCGGTGCTTGAATACCTACCAATTCATAAAGCCCATAGACAATGGCTGAAACAGCCGAAGCACTACCGCGCCAGAAGGGCACTACACTTGCGAAGATATAGGCTATATCAGCGATATTATTGTGCAATTTCTTAATTTCTTTAGCGTTTAACTGCCCACCGTTTTGTGCCTTTTCTATTAAAGGTTTTATATTATTATAATTTCCTTGAAGAGCATTAAAAAAGGCTTTTTTCTGTCTACCGAACCTTGTATAAGAGATAGTTGCTAAGTTTATCTCCGGCATTGTGGAAAGATGGGATAATATAACTCCTTCATAAGTTCTTAATCCTGTCACGCTATATGTTTCACCATTGTCAAATGTCCAATTCCCTTCCTTACCGGCTAACTTACCTGTTGCTCCGGCTTCCAACATCTCTTGTAAATATTCAGGATAATTTTTATCACTAACATGGTTATCAACAGCGGCAAGGCTTTCACGGAAGAGCCCGGAATATAAATCAGATCTAAAATCTGTATAAGCATCCATGAATTTAGTGATATCTTCTATTGATTTCCATTCTATTCCCTTTTCATCTTTCCTTAGATAGTTAAATAATTTAATGCGTGCTATGTTGAGATGGAAAGCATTAATATCTTTTCCAAGTTGTGTAAGAGCGGTTTCCATATCTTGCCCTTCTGATAAATTCTTTACAAAATTATCCATAGCGGTTTTCATACCGAAGACAAACAATGGGTTTGTCCCGCCGTAGTTGTTGTTTATTTGTGAAGGTAAATGAGTACCGAAAATATCAGAATATTTGGCAAGTTCTTCTAAATCTTGAGGGTTTTCTTTTGCGATTTGCGCTAAGTCTTTATTGTAATATTTCTGCCATAAATCGAATGTTTCTTCGCCCAAAATCCTTTTCATATTTTGGCTTTCTTCTTCGGTTAAAGGTTCACCGGTAAAAAGTTTAGGAACAAATCTTTTGCGTAATTCAACAAATTTTTCAACTTGACTGTTTTCTATTATCGGTGAATTAGTGCTTGCAAGGAACGGTAAAGCCGCTAAAGCAAACGGGGAAGTAGCAGGGTTTGCCAAAGTAAAAGCAAGTAAACCAACACCGACAACAGGCCCGATAATTGATTGTAAGTCAAAATTTATATCCTTAAATATTTTTTCTAATGCACCACGAAATAGATTTACTTCTTTTTCCTGTTTTTGTGTTGCATCTTCTTTTATAGGTTTTTCATCTCTTTCAAGGGCGCCGATAGTTTCTAAATCTTTTTTAATTGTATGAAAATTCGTATTTGATTGTTCAGTATGGGTTTCAACAGCTTGAATATTTTCGGTGGGTTGCAAAATGATCTCGCCATTATCACTTACAACTGCCCTGCGCCAAGCAACTTTATCCCATACTAAAATTTCAGCTATGTCTTCTGTGTTAACATCTTTAAATGCAAACTCATTTCTGGCCATAAATTTCGGCATATTATCTTCATGTATCTTTATCTTAACCAAAACAGGTACATGACCATATTGGGTTTTTATTGAATAACCAATTGCGTATTTAACAAGATCTGTAATATATACTTTGCCTCTGCCATCGGTAGCATCTTTACCCCTTAAACCTTCATGAAACATCCTTTCAAATTTTTCATAATTTGTTTCATTAAATATTCTGCCCCTATACATAAAGCCTTCTTCCTCAAATCCAACTGGTAAATGATTGTACATGTTTTCAGAATCATCAAGAAAAAGAGGCGTATTTTTATATTCATCTGTAAACAACATTTTGGCAGATATGGCACCCGGTTTGACATTTGCTTCAACTTGAGTGTTTACGAAGTCGCCGTCAAACAGATTGCGGAAATTTGCTATATAATCGTCAAGATCTAAAGCAAATGCGGAAAGATCCAAAGCACGACCGATTTTAACCGGGGATGCTTCTATACCTGCCATTTCATAAAGAGCGTGAACTAAAGCGGTGGTGGCAGAAGCACTACCCCTTTGAAACGGCATTACATTTGCAAAAAGATAGGCAATAGTTGCAATACTACCGTCAAGCCTTTGCCGCAAATATGCACTCCAGTTTTTACCTTCGCGCCTTTGGTCGATTAAATCTTTGGCGGTTTTCCATTCTTTTTCCAAAGTTTGATAGAAAGCCTCTTGTTGATCTGAAAAAACGGGATGGTTAACAATTGCACGGCCTTCTTTCTTGTTCTTTATTACCGTAGATAATTTTATATCATCATATTTATCTTCCCTGCTGTTAAGTGAGTTTAACATATCCTGTAAATATTCAGGGTAGTTGTTATTATTGATGATATTAAAGCCAAATACACTTTTTTTACGGGGAATACCAAAATATAAATCAACCAAAAAATCTTTACTTAAAACATCTGTATTTGTAAAGTCATCCCAATTTATTTGGGAACCTTCATTTTTGTATTTTTGCAATAATTTAATTTGTGCTATCTTATAATGGTACGCGTGAAGATCTTCACCAAGCTGCTCTATTGCACTTTGCATTGTTTTCCCGTTTGATAAATTTTGAATTAAATTATTTGTAATATCCCGCATAGCAAAAACATATAAAGGATTTAATCCGTCATAAGCATTTATCTGTGAAGGTAAATGGGTACTAAAAATATTAGAATATTTAGCGAGTTCGGCAATTAAAGCCGGATTTTCTTGTACCATTTGTGATAAGTCTTTATTATAATATGTTTGCCACAAATTAAAAGTTTCCTCACCCAAAATTCTTTTCATATTTTGGCTTTCTTCTTCGGTTAATGTTTTCCCGCTAAAAAGACCGGGAACAAACTTTTTATGCAAATTAAGTAATTTTTCCGCATCATCTTTGTAGCTAGGAGGTAATACAAAGTTTTTTGTACTTGCAATGAGTGGCAAGCCCGCTAAAGTAAACGCAGATACTAAAGGATCAGCCAAAGCAGATAAAGTTAAGCCAATTGTCGAAGAAAGATCAGCATCTGGTGTAAAGACTGTATTTAATGCTAATCCGCCGATAAGTGCCGCCGCCGCAGCATTTCCTAATTGTTTCCTTACTTCCAATCTGCGTTGCCTTTCAACTAATGTCTCCCCTGCCCTTAAACCACCGGGTAATATAAAACTAAATATATTACTTGGTGCCTTAAACGTGTTTGTTAATGTAGGTTTTAC
>JAEEIL010000038.1 GCA_016281355.1 Elusimicrobiaceae bacterium
CACACCACCGCTAGATATATATTGTGTACCACCGCTGGAAACGATATTGCTTGTTACAATACCACCATCGGCTACAACTTGACTACCGCCATCGGCAATTACCGTGTAATTAGCGCTTCCACCGGCATACACACTTTGAATACCACCGCTATGAAGCCAAGTACTGTCAGCCACACCGCCATTAAAAATATTTTGAGTACCGCCGTTGTTTATAGTTGTGCTAACAGCAGAGCCACCATTAGAAATATATTGTCCGCCGGCACTGTTTATCGTTGTACCAACAGCAATACCGCCATTGGAAATCACTTGGCTTCCTACCCGATTAATTATTGTACCGCTTGCTTGAGCATTAGCAAGAATGTATTGATCCCCATGACTGCCTATGGTTGTATCAATACTGAGACCTCCGGTTGAAACAACTTGACGTCCGCCATCACCTATCTGTGCAGAACTTGCCAAGCCACCGTTAGAAACTGTTTGGAAACCGGTCACACTTGTAGCAAGCGCTACCCCCCCAGCAGAAATACGTTGAGCACCGTTGACATGAACGAAATCATTTATAGATGAACCGCCATCATATATAACTTGTGAAGCGTAATTACTAATATGTCCGGAAATGGATGAGCCCCCGCTGGATACATATTGAAAGCCGGAGGAATAAACATGAGCACCATTTGCAACCCCACCAGAAACATGTTGATACCCACGGGAACTAACTAAAGAAGAAATAGCCAATCCGCCGCTGGAAACTATCTGACTACCTCCACTATAAATATGGGTATAAATTGCAGAACCGCCGTTAGAAATATGCTGTAATCCGCCATTACTTATAAAGGTCCACTTTGCCGAACCACCGCTGGATACATACTGTATCCCCCCATTACTTATAATCGTAGAAATAGCAATACCACTATACAATATATGCTGCTCAGCACCGGAATCTAAAATCGCCAAATAGGATGAGCCACCGCTTGATATATATTGCCCGGCTGAAGACACAATATTATTAGTAACAATACCGCCGTCAGCAACTTCTTGCACCGCACCGTTTATAATAACCGTAGAGTTGGCACTTCCGCCGGAATACACACTTTGATAAGCACCACTTAAAAGCCATGTCCTGTCAGCCACACCACCGCTTAGAACAAATTGAGAACCGCCATTAAAAACGGAAGTGTGATTGGCACTACCTCCACTGGAAATTACTTGACTAGCACCACTACTTATAATCGCATAATTTGCAAGACCACCATTCAATATATTTTGTATGCTATCCTTATTAACTTTTGTATAGGAAGCACGGCCGCCATTATATATATTTTGAATAGCACTAGTCAAACTCGCGCTGGTATCAGATCCTCCGGTATAAATATCTTGCTCGGCGTTAGTCAAGAACGTCATATATGTACTTCCGTACACGTTTAAAGTAGCAGAACTATTCAGACCTCCGCTACTTACTTTACCACCTGAAAGCACGTTTACCGTGCCCCCTCCTATACCTCCTTGTATGACATTTCCGCCGCTATAAATATTTAGTGTCCCTTGTTTAGCAGAAAGAATTGTTGCCATACCGTATATATTAACAGTTCCACCCTCCCTTAAAAAAGTAGAATAGGTTGTAGCATAAGTATTTAATATACCCCCACTACTTATATGAGTACTGACAATAGTAGCCCCACTATCTGCCGTCATCGATCCGCCGTTAAAAATCATTGCAGTTGCTGCACTGCCGCCACTTCCGACAGACAAAACACCCCCGTCATATACAAACGTGCGCACAGCAGATCCTAAAACATATTGCGATCCGCCGCTGAGTAGGGTTCCCCCGCTGATAAGCCCCCCACCACCGGTGGCTAACCCACCGCTTGAAACGATTTGTTGTCCGCCACTCATCACCACTGTATCGCGAGCCACACCCCCGTTATAAATTACTTCCGTTCCTCCGGAGTTAATAACTGTGCTTTGCGTGCTACCATAGTTGTACAGATTACTAACCACGACGTTGTATAAATCTGCCCCCACCGTTAAACCGGAAGAAGTTTCCCCGGCTTGAACCGTTAAATCAGCATAAGCGGGAAGGGTATTATTTAAGAGCATCGCTGTCATTGTAGCGGTATAAATTACTTTTTTACCTCCGTTAATAATGCGGGTTGGAAAACTAGCGGAGCAACGACTCAAACCCACTTCGCTTGTTACAGCACTACGGCTATGACAGTAATATTCTTCCAAACTTTGAATATAACGACTTGTGTAGATATATTCATCTTTCTTACTCATTGTTAGTTCCCCTTTATTCGCAACATTTTATTTCTTTACATTTTCATTAATTTCTTTATTAGGTTCGATTAAATTATGATCTTTCATTAGTTGCTTTATATGCCCAATCACTTGCTTACCTGTTATCAGACGCGTGCATTCAAATTGTCTAGCTGTATTTTTAAACTTAGGACACCACAAAAAATCGTAATGGTCAAAGTTACAGTTAACATCATCCCAACAACCATTGCAACCGTGAGAATTGAAAACACGATATGGTGTGTAAAATTCACATATCGGTAATGTGAAACCGCTTATAAGTACTATTGGAATATTAGTACACCAAGCCAACCACGTTAACCCCGAAGATAAACCGATAAAAAAGTCCGCGTGTTCCAGTAACGCAATTCTTTCCTGTAATGGTAAATTGCCGGTGAAATCTTCTACTCCTTGCGGCATACGATTCCATATAAACCCCTGTCCATACACAGGTTCTTTATCAATACATAAGACGCGATAACCCATATCTTTAAGATATTTTACAACTTGCTCCCAACCATAACCGTTATTCCAAAATTTTGCTTGAGAACTTGATTTTGTTGCAATGCAAACATATCTTTCTTTAATTTTTCTTTCATTACCAAGGCGAACTTTGGGGGCCTCTTCACGTGGATCTACTCCTAATATATAACCCGCGGTTCTGTGTAAACCGACTTTACGAAAATCGATAGGTTGATGAGTGTCATTACCCCTAAAAAACAAACCTAAATAATAACTTGCATAAGGTTTGTCGAATTTTGGTTTATCCATTGGCACAGCGGTAAAAAATAAATTAGGATATTGGGAAGCAAAAATTTCAACTAAATTTTTTGCCATTGTAAGTTCTGCTATGCAATTATGTTTCTTTTGAAATCTATCGGCATAAGGTAACCAGCCAATAATATCCCCAAGTGTACCGACGGGGAATTTGATTTGTACTTCTTTGCCTGTAAGGTTCATTTCATGGTCTAAAATTGGATTTTGTTCGCCACGCACCCAAACACGAATTCTAAAAGGAATATAATATTTTTTATTACTTAATACCCAACCTTCGTCTGCATCACAAGCAAAAATTATATTATCACTTTCCGCATCTTCTATTTGAACGTGCCAATGCCCTTTGGGTAAAAGCACACGTGCACCGTCGTTAAAGTCATAACGAATACCCATTGGACCTTCTTGTGTGGGGATAGCTGGAATTGGAACAATAAATGGATTTTGAGGTTGTACGTTTTTTTGATTATTGATAGCCGCAGTAACATCTTGAACAGGTTGTGCAGCTGATTGATTCGCAAGCGTACCCATTTGTGGCTGCTCATTATTGTTTACATTTTGTGATACTTGATTTTGATTTCCTTGATTTACTACTTGATTATTTTTTTCTTCCATAATATTTTATCTTCGTAAAAAGTAATTTTATAATTCAAAAAACAAATTAATTTTAAGGTTAAACTGTAATTTAACTTAAAACTTTTACGTACCCTTATTAGAACTTTTAATTTCATTATACCAAATTATATCCCAGTTTATGTCTACATTTTTTAATTTAATGTCATTATATGGATAATTAGTCGTAAATCTCTCTTTACTATATGTTTATAGACATACTAAAACACTCTGTTTCTTGTATAATCCCAACAATTATGTTGGAATTGAAGTATAAGTTTATATCGGGAGGATATAATTTCGAGAGAAGCATCTAAAACCAAAGCGTATTTCGGATTATTAAAAAATAAAGCCTTTCTAGGAAAAGGAATTGATATAGGATGTGGGAATGACCCTATTTTGAGTGGCATCGATTGTTTTGATGTCAAAGATGGCGATGCTAATTAAATATGCAACTATGCACACAAACAATACGATTTCGTTTTTTCTTCACATTGTTTAGAGCAAGGGAGTTTTTATCCAACAATAAATAAATTTTATGGTTTCAAGCGGTCCATCAAGCGCGGAAAAGGTATCGTTTCGCGTAAATGGTGCAAGCCGCACATCCAGGAAACAAACCTTTCAATACCCATCCCAAAACCACTGTGGGGAACAGAACCGTATTTCCTTAAATCAAGGTACCAATCAAAAGCTTCTACAGGCAAACCTTGTTCTTTGATGCGGGCAACTAAAGTGTCATAATCTTCTTCGCGTTGACTGCCACCGATAATTTCCCCATAACCTTCGGGGCCTATCATATCAACTGCCAAAACAACGCGCGGGTCTTTAGGATCGCGTTTCATATAAAATGCTTTAATGGCCGTCGGGTAGCGGTGTATCATAACGGGGCGGTCAAAGTTTTCGGAAATTATTGTTTCTTCATCTCCTCCAATATCGCCCCCCCATTCAGTTGGGTTGCCTTTTTTATTTAAAATTTCAATTGCTTCAGTATAACTGATGCGCGGGAAAGGCTTTTTAATATTTTCAAGTTTTGAAATATCACGCCCAAGAACTTCAAGTTCTTTGCGGCGGTTCTTTAGAACTTGTTCAACTAAGTAGCAAACGAAATCTTCGGCGAGATCCATGTTATCGTCTAAATCATTGAAGGCGACTTCGGGTTCTACCATCCAAAATTCTGTTAAATGGCGGCGGGTTTTAGATTTTTCCGCCCTAAATGTCGGACCAAAACAATAAATTTTACCAAGTGCCATTGCGCTTGCTTCGCCGTATAATTGGCCGCTTTGTGATAAAAAGGCTTTTTCACCAAAATAATCAGTTTCAAAAAGTGTTGAGGTACCTTCGCATGCAGCCGGTGTTAAAATCGGGGAATCAACCAAAGTAAAACCGTTTTTCCTAAAATATTCGCGAATAGCAAAAATAACTTCATCCCTAATTTTTAAAATCGCAACTTGCCTGCTGGAACGCAACCATAAATGGCGGTTATCCATCAAAAACGCCGTACCGTGTTCTTTATTGGAAATCGGGTAATCTTTTGCCATTTGCAAAAGTTTAATATCTTTTACACCAAGTTCAAAACCAAGCGGGGAACGTTTATCTTCCCTCACAGTTCCGGTAATTTCAACGGAACTTTCCTGAGCGAGTTTATCGCCTAGTTCAAAAACTTCCGGGGTAACATCGCCTTTAAAAACTACGCATTGAATGATTGCACTACCGTCACGTAACTGTAAAAAATGTAATTTACCGCTAGAGCGTTTATTATAGAGCCAACCTTTTAAAGTTATTTCTTTACCGACATGTTGGGCTACATCTGATATTCTGATTTTTTGCATAGGAACCTCATATACTATTTATTATATTATAACTTTTTTAAGGCTACTTGTGTTCAGCTTATCTTGACACTCCCCCCTATTAAATGATAAAAATGTATTATACTTACGCCAGGAGAGAATATGAAAAAATTACTATATTTATTACCAATATTTGTGTTGAGTGCATGCAGTAATCATTCAGTCAAGAATAGCCAAAAGATTTCTTTATCTGATTCAAAGCAAGTGAAATATGAACAGTCCTTACAAAATTGGAAAGATAAAACAGAAGAACAACTGATAAAAAAATGGGGAAACCCAACCAAGACAACTGTATCGGGTAACAAAAAATATTTACTCTATAAAAAAGAAGATATCTTTTCAGTAAACGGAAGTTCTTACAACCTTTATTGCAATACTACATTCACCATAAAAAACGGAATCGTAGCGGATTGGAAATACAAAGGCAACAATTGCGACAAAGCAACTTACGTAGTAGAATAAACATTTGCAATATTTTATATCCGTTATTCGTTATATAAATGGAAAGGCCGATCAACATATAAATTTGTTCGCACTTCTTGACATATTTGTGTGTTAAATGGTAAAAATATATTATAGGTACAAGGAGGAAGTATGAAGAAGTTAATTATCGCTTTACTCGTTTGCCCGCTTTTGCTTGCGTGCGGAACAAAAGTTAAGCGTATGGAAATTGAACAAACTAAAGATGTCAGCGGCAGTTGGAACGATACCGATTCCCGCGAAGTTGCTAAAACCATGATTGACGAATGCTTAAACGGTAACTGGTATGCCAAAGCCTTAAAAGAAAAGGGCGGTAATGAACCGGTTGTAATCGTAGGTACAGTCAAGAACGATTCCATGGAACATATAAATACTAACACTTTTATTGAAGAGCTTCAAAGAGCTTTAATAAACAGCGGTAAAGTGGAATTTGTGGCTTCTAAAAATGAAAGAGGTGAACTGCGCGAAGAACGCTTAGATCAAGATGAATATTCCTCTGAAGCGACACGCAAAGCTTTTGGTAAAGAAGTCGGTGCTGATTATATGTTAAGCGGCGTATTAAGCGATATTAAAGATCAAGAAGGCAGCAAAAGTGTTGTGTTCTATCAAGTTAACTTAAAACTCATTAACATTGAAACAAACAGAATACTTTGGAACGGCCAGAAACAAATCAAAAAATACGTTAACAAAAAAGCATTTAAGTTATAATTTATGCGAAGTATGAAGGCCCTGCCGGCAATTTGTTGCATTGTTTTACTCTGCGCTTGCACAGGGCCTTCTATACGTTATAAAACCAAAGTTATAGGGGACATGCAAAACCATAACTTTGAAGCCGCACAAGCAAGAATTAAAAACAATAAAAAAACTTACGGCAAACGCGATACAAGTTTATATTATCTAGATTTAAGTACACAGCAAGATTCTACCCATTATTCCACAGACACTTTGTCGGTTTTAACGCAAGCACAAAATATACAATCTGACCTGTATGCAAAAAGCATATCACAAAAATTTACAAGTTATATAGTCAATTCTTATTCAGAGCCTTACCGTTTGAAATATTTTGAACTCGGTTATTTATTTTTCTATAAAATACTTGCATATTTACAAGAAAAGAATTTGCAAGATGCGGTAGTTGAAACAAGAAGCATGGTGTTTTACCTGGATAAACTCCGCGAAGATACCGGCAAAGATGATCCGTTTTTACAATATTTCGCAAGTCAAATATTTTTAATGTGGGGAGCATATTCAGATGCTCGTATTTCCTTGGAAAACGCAAAAAACGCTTATTCACGGTTTGCTGATTCTTATGCAACAATTCCGCAAACACCCAAAATAACAAAAGAAGATTCTACAAAAGGGCTTTTAACCGTACAACATTTAAACGGCATGATACCGCTTTTAATTTCCCAAAGAACTATGGTCGCTTGGAACAGATTTGGTTTTGCCTTGGGCACAGATAGTAGTTATCAAAGTGTAAGTGAAACAACAATAAATTCCGCATTAGCAGGCGCTTACGGAAATGCTATTTCCGTTGCTTTACCCGTTGTACAGGAAGTGCCTTACCGTATTAAAGGGTCTCGTATTATTGTTGATGGCCAAATAGTCGGGCAAACGAATTTGGCAAGTAATTTAAGTTATTATTTTAAGAAGAATTTTGATGAAGAATATAACAAAATTTTTATAAATTCTGCTGTAAGGGCAGCCATAAAATTTTTGGTGACAAAGGAAGTTCGAAAACAAGTGACCAAAAAGGATGACAATGTAGGAGTAATAGTTGATATGCTTTTAACAGGTCTCTTTACCGCTGCGGAAAGTGCTGACACTCGCTCCTGGTTTACTTTGCCCGCACAAATTAGGGAAGCAAATGTTTTGTTAGACGAAGGAAGGCATGAAGTCAGGGTTCAATTACTTGATGCAAATGAAAAAGTACTTGACGAACACACCTTTAAAGATGTACAAATTAATAGAGGGCGCCATACGTATTTGTATTTAAGAAGCGCTAAATAAAGGAGAATTATGAAACTAAAACAACTGTTAGTTATAGTGCCGATGTTGGCTGTGATGTGTGCATGCGGCAATAAAAATGTCTTACGAGAGAATTTAAAAGATTATCCTTATGATAAATATCTCTCTAAAGTAACGAGTTCAAACACTAAAGCTGATGCTAAAGAAGCCGCTTTAGCAGAAATAAAAAATATCTTCGCTACCTTGCCTTCGGATCAACAAAGCCAGGCAAGACGGGAGAATATCCTTTCTTTAGCCAAAATTGCAAAGACATGGAAAATTAAACAAGACAATGGTGAAAAACGTTATTATGCCATGGCAGTACTCGAACGCCAACCGGCCATGGAAGCCTTGCAACCTTATTATACAGGTTATGATGCGAAAATAGAAAGTTTAACCAAAAAATTAAATGAGGAACAAGATAAATTTGTCCGCATTAAAAATGCTTTGACAATGGAAAAACTTTTAAAAGAAAGAAACCATTTAGATGATGAATATAAAATTTTATCTTATGATGCAACACCCTATAACGAAGAACTTTTATACAATGCCCGATCCGCATACAATAGGGCATTTTATGAAATAAAAATTTCTTCCAAAATTACCGGGGATGACCGTGAAACAGTTAAAACCCCGATTATCGACACTTTAAACACATTAGGTTTCCAAGTAGGTGAAAATTTACCTAATGCCGATATAGACTTAGTAATGAAGGTTTATGTCGATAAATATGAATCCCAAACAACAAAGGGTTTAAATTGGTGCACTTCAACTGCAACGGTTAACTTAAAAGATCTTGCTACCGGCGGTATTTTTGCAACATATTCAAAAACAGAACGTGAAGGTTCAGCAAGAAAAGAAACTGCGCAACTCAGAAGTTTAATCACAGCCGGGCAAGATGCGGCACTTGCAGTAAAACAAAAAGTTTTAGAATATTTGGAACGTAAATAAGGAGTTAAAAATGAAAAAATACTTATCTTTAATTATCTGCTGTTTATTTTCATCAGCTTTACTTGCACAAGCGGGGCAATCTAAAGCAACGGACCAATCTGATGAAAAAGTTATGTATTCACTTGGATATTTGTTAGGCAATAATGTAAAAAAGCAACTTATTTTGGAAGATGAAGACTCTTATAAATCTTTTTCCCAAGGTATGCGTGATTCTTTACTTAACCGCAAATCACAGACTAATTTAGAAGAATATAAACCTTTAATTGCCAAAAAATATGAAGACGATAAAGCTACTTTAAGCGCAAAACGCAAAGTTGCCCAAGATGATTATTTGAAAAATGTTAAAAAAGATAAAAAATCAAAAGTACTTTCCAACGGGGCTGTTATACAAGTAGAAAGAAAAGGTAAAGGTAAAAATCCTAAAGCTGCGGATACCGTAAAAGTACATTACACAGGCAAATTATTAGATGGCACCGTTTTTGACAGTTCCGTTGCCCGCGGTACACCGGCAGAATTTCCGTTAAACGGTGTTATTTCTTGTTGGACTATTGGTTTGCAAGAAATGAAACCGGGTGCAAAAGCCACCTTGTATTGCCCGCCGGATACAGCTTACGGCAATATGCAGGCAGGCCCGATTGAACCGAATTCTTTACTCATTTTTGACGTGGAATTATTGGAAGTTAAATGAGAAAAAAACTATCCATAGCATTGTTGGCGTTCTCACTTGCGATGCTATGTGCTAATTTTATTGTGAGGAGGATTGGTAAATTTTTACCTCCTCCTCAACAAGAAATAGAAGAAGAGAGGGACTTTTCCCCTTTTGAAAAAATTAAGCGAGACGAACAGGAACAACAAAAAACCGAAGAAGTAATTATAGACAGTACTCTTTTAGTTTTAAAAGAACAGGAAGGAATTGAACAAAATTTTGAGCAAGAAAAAGAAATAGTAAAACCGGTTCTAAAATTTGAATTAACGGAAGAAGAAAAACAAACTATCGAAACTTACAGCCAAAACCCTAAACTTAGGACATTTATTGAAGAAATTTTTACTGTGGTTTCGCAAGAGGATTTAGAACAAGAGAATTATTTACAAATAGCCCATAGCCCGGAAGTAAGAAATATTTTTATGAAATATTCCCAAGATGAAGATTTTCGCAAAATTGCAACAGAAGTCATGAAAGACAAAAATATGCTGCAACTTGCAAAAAAAATAGTTAATAACAGTGAGGTAAAAAAATGATAGGTCTTTTCTTAGCAATACTCTTAATTATACTTTTAATTTTATTTGTTTTGAAAATTATCTTTGAACATACTGATTTTCAAACATGGCTCAATATCTTAATTATAACGATAATTTTATTCACGGTAATATTATCTATTTATATATTACTCCGTAAAGCTAATGTTATTGAGTCTCCGTCCAAAGCACAAGTTACTAAAGAAGAAACTTTGGAAAAGAAATCCAGCAAACCTAAGGCGCATCCTCAAAAAGATATATCTGAGATGAGTGATGAGGAACTCTCTTCCTTGTTATCAGAAGAATATTTAACCTATAAAACAGACTATGAAAAACAACACGAAGGGGAAGACGGAACAGATTATGCAAGACAGCAGATCATGGAAAAATACGGCTTAACTGAAGAAGAGTGGGATGAATTATATAAAAGATTCGTACAAGAAGGTTACTTGGACAAAGCAGCGCAAAAACTTAACTTGGGTATAGATTACTTAATAAAAACCGACAACAAAGATTAAAACCATATCAAACAACAAATAAAAACCCCGTTAAATTGAAATTATTCAAAATAACGGGGTTTTAATATAAGTCAGAATATTATTTTTCGCGTTCTGATTGGCCGCCGATATTGTGAACAATACAATCATCACCGTCTTTTTCAATTAAATGCACATGGATGATATCATCATCAGCTGTAATAACTTCCTTGCCGATATAATCTGCTTTCACAGGGATTTCACGATGTCCGCGATCCACCATAACTAAAAGTTCTACTTTGCGTGGGCGGCCAAGATCAGTTATTGCATCTAAAGCAGAACGCACTGTCCTGCCGGTATACAAGACATCATCGACAACAATTAAATTCTTATCCTTAATATCAAAACCCACAGATGACTGTTTAATTTGGGGGTCTTCGGCAACTTTTGAAAGATCATCACGGTACCAAGTTATATCTAAAACACCTACGGGTAAGGTAATACCCGCAAACTTTTTAATGCGTTCCTGTAAACGGTTTGCCAAATATACACCGCGTGTCTTTATGCCAATTAAGCATAAATTGGAAGTATCACTGTAATTTTCCAAAATTTGATGGGCCATACGATCCAAAGACCTTAGCATATCTGCTTGGTTTGCAATTATCTTTTTCATATAATCTCCTTATGGTGATTTTTTAAATTATAGAAAAATTAGGTATATATTTCAAGATAGGTGTGCAGGCCTTCTGCTTGTGCCCGTCTAACAGCGGCAAAATAAATTTTGTCTGCTTTAGCTTTATCACCCAACGCATAAATAACTTGTGCAAGGGAAATTTCCGTCAAAAGTTGACCACGTATTTCATCGGAATTAGCAAATAATTTTTTAGCTTCTTCCAAGACCGCTAATGCTTGCTTTAATTTGTTTTGACGCTTTAAAACATCGGCTTGCCCCCATTTAACAAAGCCGAGGTCAACAGTATCATGTATCGCTGTATAAAGCAATGCGGCACGTTTATAGTGTTTGCTCGCTTTATCTAAAAATCCGGCCTGCCTTAAACCGTTTGCCATACCGCAATTTGTATATGCTTTGCCAAAGATATCTTGTGTTTTAGCAAATAACTTTTCCGCCTTTTCATAATTTAATACGCAATTTTTTGCATCCCCGCTGACACGCAAAATACCGGCAAGCCCGCATAAAGCATAAGCCATAGAGATTTTATCTTTAATAACAGAAGCGTATTTATAACTCTGTTTAAATAAATTTATGCCTTCTTTAAAATCCCCCTCAAGACGGCAAATACCGCCCAAAGCCCAAGCAATAAATGAAAGGCCTTCATAATCTTTTTCGCTTTGATAATACTCCTGTACTTCTTTAAGCAAAATTTTTGATTCTTTTAATTTACCTTCGGCGCGAAGGGCCAAAGCAAGTTCCTGCAATGCCAAAATAGCTGCATCAAGCAATTGTTCTTTACGGGCAATTTCCCCGGCGCTTGTAGCAAATTTTTGAGCTTCTTTTGCTTTACCGAGCGTACGGTAACATTTGGATAAAGCAAGCAATATATCAATTTTTTCCTCTGCAATTTTGGCAATTTTTTGCGCTTTTTTTGCCTCCGTTATTGCTTCTTCAAATTTACCGAGGAGGCGGTAAGCCTCACTTTTTATAAAATAAAAATAACTGTCTTTACCTTTATAAGAAAGCAAAATTTCTAAAACTTCGGCGGGTTTGTTTTCATTTAATAAATTTTCTAATTTTTCTTTATCCATATTACTTACCGTTGTTGTTTTTAATTTTTTTACGGCCCATTGCTTGAAACGCAGTAAGCCAATACCAAAAATCTTTCTCAAAATCCAAGATATTTTGATATTTATAAGCAATTTTTAGGGCTTCCTCTTCACTTGGACGAACCATAATTTTCTTACCATCTTCAGATAAAATCGGTTTGCCGTTTGTATCTGTTTTAACAGAATATCTTGCAAGTGTCGTCATAAATTGCTGGAATTGCATACGCTTATTAGCGGTTATGGAATTATTGGATCTAAACAAGAATCGGACCATCGCATAAGCTTGTAAATACCAATCATCTACTTTGTCGTTTGCAAGGGCCTTGTCATAAGAATCAGGTTCCATAAAATCAACAAAATTTTGGAAGAATACCACTTTATCTGAAACCGCAAATTTACGCAGGGCTTCTTTCTCTTTTTGGCTTAGGCCACCCGTTTCCTTGCGCTTTTTTAAAGTCTCATACTCTCCACCTGAAAAGATATTTATAACTATTAAATCATTATTCCAAACACCGCCCTTAGGTGTTTGGGCTATATCTTCCATATTTACTGCGAGGCCTTCATTAAGCCATACAGGCGGTTCTCTACGAGGAGCTTTGGAGTTTGGAGGATTAAAGGTGTTTTCTACAAACAAATGTGTAAGTTCATGTGTAAACTTCTTCATCATTCGTTTTTGATGATCCGGCTCATCATACATAACAATGATATTCCTACCCGGATCAAAAAGAGCACCGGACCAATCTTCTGCGATATCATGGTTATGCATTAAAAAACTTTTTTTATCTTGATAGACTTCGACACTGACTTTACTGGGAATCATCCACGCAATATTTTGACGCAACATTTGAAATACATTATTAAATTGCATAGCAAGATTGGGGGTCATCATCCCACGTGTATGAGGTTCAATTTTTATTTGGAAACCACCTAAATTGCTATTTACCCATTTTATATCACTTGTTTTATCTTGTGCCAGGCAAAGCAATACCCCTGATACAAATAATAAAACAAAAAGTAATATTTTTTTAATTTGCATTTGTTATTATTGGCCTGCGTTTACATCTACATTGACAGTAAACTGCGTGGTTACCGTATAATTACCTTCTACATTTTCACCGTCAGTAGCATTCATCATAATGTTACCGACACTGCCATTCGCTTGGAAGAAACGGCAGTTCATGGACAAATTTGAGCCCGGCGGTTCACCCAATAATTCAGAAGTAGCCTGATAAGCCATATACTGATCTAAACAACTGTCAGCAACTATTTGTGCTTCTAAAATTCGGGCTGATCTTGACAAATTGGCAGTTCTTGTAACGGCATATCTAAGCATTAGAACCGCAAAAGCCGCAACAATTAAACCTATAACTAAAACTTGCATTAAAGCAGAACCTTTTTTAGACATTTAAACACCCCTCCTTGTGGGTAAAATATGGCTGACTCTGAAATAAACATCCGGGATATCTTGACCAAAATTTCTCTTAATTTCATATTGCGCCACCATATCATCACCACTAGTGATGCTGAAGCCATTAACATATGGCATTACCACTTCCCTATTGCTTTCATTAGAACAATAACTATGCGCTGTGCTAATTAATGTTGATATTGACATATCGGAAGTTGTTTCAAGGAAATTATTAGTACAACGATAAACCATGTGATTGTCTGCATCGTAAACATAAATTACATAAGAAGGTTTTATGCAATGGCCGGTCATACCATCCAACCCTTCCAACCACTGATTATTTGAAGTTCCGCAAACAGGGGCCGTTGTTCTTGAAATTTTAGGACTACTTATATCACTATAATCTATAACTGCGTTTTTGATTGCTATATACTCATTACTGTGGGTGCATGAAGGTAGACCGGGATACACTCTCGGACAAATAACATCACTTGCAAAAACGAAATCAGAATAAAGTTTCCTAAGAAAAATGGTACTATCGTTTTTTATGATAGATTGGCGTTGTGCTTGGGCTGTATGATTAGAAGAAGTTTTCCACATGGCAACCAAAGAAAGCATTACCATACCTGTAATAAAGATGGATACCAATAATTCCATTAAGGTAAAGCCCTTCTTTGTCATAATGCCTCCTGACAATTTGCCTGTATATCTAAAATTTCAAAATTTTGCAAAGGAACAGAAGTTGGCTCCGCTCCGGGAGTTGTGGAAAGAAAAGCACTCGGATTATTAGCGGAAGTCGTATCGGTGATCTCATATGTAAAAGCCCTGGTAGTACCGGAACACACATTATCAAAATTAAAGGTAAAAAACTGATTACAACCAATTATACTCTGAGGCCCGGTAAAAGAGAAAACTCCGATACAACTTCTTAAACTGCAATTTGTATTTGAACGACAATCTTTAATAGCAGCATAGGCACTATCTATGGCATATAAAACTTCTTCCCTTTCAGAAGATGCAATCATAGCACGCCTGCTGGACATTAAAGCAGAAAACACTGCCCCCACCATGACAACCACCAAAAACATGGCTATTACTGCTTCCATTATTGTGTAACCTTTATTTTTCATAATTTTACCACCAATAAAATGTATTAATCACATTCATCTTTACCTTCTCTACACACCCTACCCAAAGCATCCATACAAGCGCATCTGCCATTATATGACCCTGCATTATCATTACCTACCATGGAAATCACAGGGACAACACCGTTATTCGTACAAGCCACGCAGCTGGGATTTCCTAATGTAAAAGAATATCTGCTTTGAACATCCTCACTGGGCCTTATATATTTACAGCTTACTAATGTCTGCGGGCCAACTTGTAAATTTGATGCACCATAAAAATCTGATATCTTACATTTAAAATATGCAGATGCCTCAGTAACTGTTACACCAGGATAATCTTTTTCAAAATTCATACGGGCTTCATTAAGTTCCCTCATATAATTAAGTGCTTTAGCATTATGGGCATCATCTATATAACCTCTAACGAAAGGAGCACTTAAAGTAGCCAAAATAGTCAAAATAGCTATGACAGCCAACATTTCCGCTAAAGTAAAAGCTTTTTTATTACTCATTATTGCACCTCTACCGTTGAATCAGTATTAGGGTTAAAGAAAGCACATTTGGGATATCCTTCTACTTGTTCTTTGGGAAGCATAAAAACTGTTAGCATATTAAGATTCCCTCCGCAATCACCACTACTGGGATTACCAAAATAGAAATCAAAATGAGAATCAAACCCTAAACTTCTTTCCACATCACCGCAACCGAAGATACTCATAACCCTGTTCCTAGGATCTGCACTTTGATAATCACATACCGCTGAATTAAGATCAGTGATATGCAAATTCCCTGCTAAGTTAGGCTCCCCGTGTTCTATTTTAAATCTTTCGACAGCACCACCCAGGGCCGCTAATTTTCCCCTTGCTGCCTTTACCTCGCCTTCCCTCATAGTAGTAGTATAATGGTAAACTGCATAACTTGCAAGTACCGCAACTAAAATTACGGTAACAATTAATTCTATAAGAGTAAAACCTTTTTTAGTAAAACAATTAAATTTATTCACAATTATCTAACCTCGCTTTTTCAATAACTGCAGGGTTTGTTCTATTTATAGAAAAAGTATAACACTCTTCCACATCATCTTCCTGGTTATAAAAACGGCAAGTCGTAGATGCTAAAACAGAATCCCCCACCCCACCTATTACATACTGACAATCCAAAACGGCATCACCACCCCATAAAGAATAATCAGTTGAAGATCCCGGGCGAAACCCCCATCTCCCGGCGGCATTTTGCAAATACACATAACCTTGTTCTGTGTCCTCTTGGGTTAACTTTTGATAATTTTCCACATTAAAAACACCGGAAATAGGATCTGCTTCGTGTACTTCATTATACAATTTTACTGCTGTTGTTAATTCTACTAAACCTATTTTCGCTTTCTCCATTTGGTTTGTCATAGCAGAATTTTTGAAAGACGGCGCGACAAGCAAAGCCAACACTGCAATAATCAAAGTAACGACGACAACTTCAATTAAAGTAAACCCTTTCTTGTTTATCATATTATCCCCCAATCTGAGACATCTTAAATATCGGCAAGAAGATAGACAAAACAATAACTGCAATAATCGAACCTATGCCTACAATTAAAATTGGGTCAATCAAAGCTGAGAAACGTGCCAAGAATTGGTTAACCTGTTCCTGATAAAAGGCAGATAGAGTTTCCATAATACTTGGCAAACGGCCTGATTCTTCACCCATGAGCATCATTTCTGTCATTAAACCGGGGAAAACTCTCGTTTTTCTAAAAGACTCTGATAAACTTTTACCTGATGCGACCTCATTTTTAGAATAAGTAATTGCATTTTTAATAATAACATTACCTACGAAAGATTCTTCCATAACTGTCAAAACGTTGATGATACTCACACCGCTGTTTAACAAAGTAGACATATTATTGAGCAACTTTTCAAAGTAAATGTTAGAAATAAATTTTCCGAATATCGGCATAGTTAAATGAAATTTATGCCAAACTTTTTTGCCGGAAGGTGTCGAAATGACCATATAAAAAATAAATATTGCAAGGCCTATCAGTACAAGAATTAAAAACCAATGATCTGCCACCCCATTTGATACTTTTAAAACAATTTTTGTTATTGTAGGAAGTTCTATATCGAAATCTTTAAAAATCTCAGCAAATGTAGGAACTATACCAACAACAAAGTAAACCAAGACACCCATTGCCATAACGAACAAAACTGCAGGATATGAAACAGCGGTGACAATTTTACTCTTTAATGCTTCCTTAGCTTTGACATATTTTGCAACCTGCATCAAAGCATCTGCTAAATGACCGCCAACTTCACCGGCCTCAACCATAGAGATCCATGTGTGGTCAAATACTTTGGGATATTTATCCAAAGCTTCGTGCATAGAATTACCGCCTGCGATATCACGTGCAACAGCAACTAAAACCGGCCCAAAACTTCTATCAGTAGAATATTCACCAAGGAGTGAAATAGCCCTAATTAACGGAACACCGCCGCTAAGCAATGTGGAGAGTTGTTCTGCAAAGAAAGCCAAAACGTGGCCGCTTGGCCTTTTGGAACCAACGCGTGCAGAGCCGAACATGGATGATAATGACGTTTTTGTCTTTTCAGGTTTTATTTCCAAAACAATAAAATTTTTCATCTGTAAGGCATAAATAGCCTTTTCCATAGTGTCAGCAGTTATGGAACTTCTGATATACTTCCCATTAGTATCTTGAACTGTACAATTAAACTTCGGCATATCTTCTCCTTTTATTCATTTGCTAAAGTAACGGAAAGAACTTCTTCCACCGTAGTAATACCCGTTACAGCTTTTCTCCAACCGCTCGCACGTAAATTCCAAGCCCCTGTACTTTGAGCAGCCTTTTTAAGTTCAATTAAATCTTTAGTCTGATAAATAGTGTTACGCATGTTTTCGTTAATTTTAAATACTTCATAAATTGCTTTTCTGCCCATATATCCTGTACCGGAACATTTCGGGCAACCTGACGCTTTGAAGAAAGTCCAAGTCGGCCTATCTTTAGAAGGTAAACCTGATTCCCTTAAAACCTGATCTATAGTACTTGGCCCCGGTACATACGGTACTTTACAATAAGGACATAATACCCTAACCAAACGCTGGGCAGCCACCAATGCAAGCGAACTGGCAAGTAAGAACGGTTCTATACCCATATCAATCAAACGGGGTACTGCACCGATGGCCTCATTTGTGTGCAAAGTGGAAAACACCAAGTGACCGGTCAAGGCTGCCTTTAAACAAGCCTCTGCAGTTTCAGAGTCCCTGACTTCACCGACCAGTATTACATCCGGGTCTTGACGCAAGAAAGAACGCAAACCAGCAGCAAAAGTTAAACCTATTTGAGGTTTAACTTGCACCTGGCTAATACCGGAGAGTTTATATTCTACCGGGTCTTCCAAAGTCATAAAATTAAATTCTGTACTTTTTATTGATGTTAAAACTGCGTTTAATGTAGTAGTTTTACCGGAACCTGTAGGACCGGTTAAGAAAATCAAACCGTGGGGTAAAGCAGCTGCTTCCAAGAAATCTTTTTTCTGTCTAGGTTCAAAACCTAATTTATCAATATTCAATTCACTGCTACCCTTATCCAAAATACGAATAACTAACTTTTCGCCGAAAACCGTAGGACATACTGAAACACGGAATTCTACTGTTCTATTTTGGAATTTTACTGCGAAACTTCCGTCTTGCGGTAAACGTTTTTCCGCGATATCAAGTTTTGATAAAATTTTTATACGGGAAATGATGGCCCCAACGTCTTCTTTTGCCGGGGAAGTTCTTTCATACAAAGAACCGTCAATCCTAAAACGCAAACTGACCCTTTCATCAAACAGTTCCAAGTGAATATCAGACACCCTTTCAGTTAACGCTTGACGTAAAATAGCGTTAACCATTTTAACATAATGGGCACCTGCACCGGAAAATTCCCTATCTAAGTCAATTTTTGCACCCGGGGCAGAAAGTTCATCTAAACTTTCGCCATCGGATACTTCTGTTTCTTCTTTAGCCTCGGAAATAACTTCCGCGAGTAAATCTTTTTTAGAGTAAAATGCATCGAGTGCTTGAAATAATTGTGACTTGCTTGCTATAAACGGTTGTATTTCAAGGCCACTCATCATGCGTAAATTGTCCAACAAAAATACGTTGGAAGGATCGTTCAAAGCAACTGCTAAAGTTCCGTCTTCCACGAATAATGGTAATACGACATTTTCGCGGGCATACTTCTCCGGAACATACTTAGCTAGATTTTGATCTTTTTCAGGTATCAAAATGCCATTTTGCTTACTGGCATAAGGTACTGAAAGTTGTTTAGACATTGCTTGGATAAGTTCTTCTTCTTTGACGATGTCCAAAGCGACCAAGGCTTCGTTTAAAGAAACTTCGTTTTGTTTTGCATGCAGTTCGGCTTTATTTAAACCTTCCTTAGTTAACTTACCGCTTTCTATAAGAATATCTATCAACTGTTTTGCCATTTTAACGATCCTTCCAATTTAAAACTGATTATTCAGACAACACCGTAGGAGTTATGAAAATAACCAAGTCTGTTGTGCTCTTAGTTTTCTGTTTAGAGGTAAATAACCAACCAAGTATTGGTATTTGACCGAGTAAAGGCACTTTATAAACTGTTTCTTTTTCCGTAGATTGCAACAGACCGCCGAGAACAACTGTTTGACCGCTCTTAACGCGAACTTGTGTTGTAACGGCACGGGTAACAGTATCATAAGTATCACCCATTTCTGATGCGACAAGATCAGAATAAGAAGGAAGTACGGTTAAAGTAACATAACCTTCTTTATTTACTTGAGGTGTTACAGTTAAAGTTAAACCGACTCTCTTTCTTTCAGTACCACTGGTACTGCTTTCTGAACTTTCATTTGTTTTAGTTATTTTGCCGATTGAAGCATCCCTAGAAGATGTAACCATTGCTTGGTTATTATTCATTGTAATAACTTTAGGTTTACCTAAAGAACGGGCTTCTTGGTTTTGCATCATAGCTTGGAAAACCAAAAATACATTATCGCTATCGCCCCATGAAAGTTCCGGAGCTGTAGCATTATCAGGATCAGCAGCTCTTACACCAAAATATCTTAATACTTTATTACCTTCTCTGGCACCAAAGTATTTCCACGGCATTTCCGTTTTACCGCCGGTTAAAGTACCTTGTATATTCCAGTGAAAACCAACATCATAACCGCTACCTTTTGAAACTTCAATTACTTGTGCTTCAATTAAAATTTGCGGTGCTTTGATATCAAGTTCATCTAAAATGCTTTCAATTTGTGGGAAAACTTCCGGAACATCTGTAATAATCATTTTGTTAGTTCTGGAATCAACAGCAATTCTCCCTTGTTTTGTAAGCACACTTTGAATAACTGCCAAAATAGCACTGCTTCCGTCACCGGAAATGGTTTGTTGGGAAGAATTATTTAATGAGAACCCAGGGCCGCCTACACCACCGCTGGAAGAACTGTCAAACACATTGAAAGAAGTACTACCGCCATTACTAAAACTGCTGCTTGACACATCAGTAGGCATGACGGAATTTAAATCTGTCGATATAGATGTATTAGGTTGCAAAGACACATAATTTAAAGTATAAACTTTTGTTATGGTATTAGGAGCTTCCTCAGAACGATTCGTAATAACGTAAGAATCACTCTTACCAACTCTTTGATAAGTCAACCCTTGTACTCTTAAAAGAGTATCTAACGCTTCACGGACAGTAACATTTGTTAAAGAGGCAGAAATTTTCTTGCCTGAAAATTCTTCCCCCATAATAAAGTTAATCCTTGATTGAGCGGAAATACTGTTTAAGAAAGTACCTATAGGAACATTGTTTACCCTGATAGTTACTTTTCTGTCTAACGGAGAGACTGCATCTGCCCGCTTATATAAGGAAGGTTCTGTCCCTTGGCTTATTCTGCCATTGGATTCTTCCCCGTAATCATCTACTACGTCTACCTTCGGGCCTGATGTAGTTTTCGTTCCTTGTGCCAAGGCAACTTGAGAACACAATTGAAACGAAGCAAACACCAGTACCAAAGTGAGTGCTATACTTTTTTTCATTACTTCCTCCTAATTTTTAAACTACAAATCTTTACAACAAAGGCAATTTTCGTTGAAACCTTTGCCCTTTATATGTAAACCAAACGGAATCATCCGTAATGGATACAACTTTCGCTCCTAAAACTTTAGAGCCAATATTAACTACTTCACCGTTAACAATAGCTTCTTTACCTAAAATACCGTCAACGCGAATCTTATACATAATAGCACGGGCCGGGTAACGCCTTATTTCATCTTCAAGAATTTTTTGCCTCATTAAACGCTCTCTTTCCAATTCCGCCTGACGTCTGCGTTCCGCCTCTTCTTCAGCCAATCTGCGTTGTTCGGCTTTTTTAGCTTGGTCTATTTTAATAACTTCTTCTTTAGATAAAAATGGGTTTCTTTTACCGGGATTAAAAGAAACTTTTTTAGCCCCTGCCGCACTTTTAAAGCCTGCATTTGCCTTGTCATTCTTTATATTTTGGGCATTAACAATAGCCCCAAAACATAAACTCAAGACTATAAAGGTATATATAAGTTTATTTTTCATTCTTGCCTCCTACAAAAGTAGGAAAATCTTTATCCTGTATAAAAACGGTATTGGTATTAAAAGTGACATTTAATTTTTCCGTTGTTTCCCCTTGTTTACGGCTTATTCTTAAATCAGATACGCGCATAAAAGTAGGGCTGTTTTCTATTGTTTCCATAAGACGCCCTAATTGGTCAAAAGTAATATCCCCCTTAACAGGAATAGTCGATATCGTAAATACACCATCGGAATTTTGGATTTCATTGCCTTTAGACCAAGAATCTTTCGGTAAACCGACTTTTTCCATTATGGAGATAAGTTCCGTCTGGTGCCAAAAAGATTTCTGCGTATTAGGTGGCAATTCCTCCGTTAATTTTTTATACTTGGCTTTACTCTTTAAATAATCTTCCCTGTTTTCCACTTCCACTGCCTGAGCCTCCGCCTTCTTTTTCATTCCTATTATTTGATCGGATGTACCTTTATATAAGGACCAAGCAACAATAACAACTACCAATAACACTACAAACGGCCTTAAAAAAGGTTTAAAATTCCTATCTTTTATCATCGTGGAGGCATCAGTCATGCCTGTTTTAATATCTTCTATTTTCATTTTACTTATTCCCACACTTTACAATAAATTTTGTACCTAAAACAAAGGCCTCGCCTCTGTTTTTTATCGCACTATCGGTATTATAAGTTATATTTGCTGTATTTTTACATAAATCGGCGAAATCCAAGTCAGAAGATAAATTAGATTTGAATTTATCACCCAAAACCAATTCCTCTTTATTACCGGAAATACTGCTGGCCACGCCTTCTATTGCCAAAGTGGCATTGCTTTTTTTGATATCAAAATTATAAGGATAATCTATAACTACCCCTGAAAGCCAAATATCTTCAGGCAAAGTCCTCGGCAACGCGGAAAGTTTTTTAGTAAAGTACGGATCAACTAATAAATTTTCCAATTTCTTAGTATTACTTTTCAAATTCGCAACCCTTGCTTTAATTTGGTCTGCATACAATCCCTGAAAATCCGTCACCTCTTTCTGATCTTTTTTACTAGCCTTTAATTGAACCGTAGTAATAACAGATGATATTTGCATGAATAAAATATAAAGTATTATTAACACGGAAACAGCACCTGCAATCAGCCAAGCAAACATTGTGGCACCGATTTCTTCATCGCTGGAACGGTTACTCTTATAAAAGTCTATATCAGGTACTTTTTTATTAACAAATTTGAGACAGGCACCTAAAACAGCCATTTCCGAAAAACCTTCCACTTTAAAACCGAAAACCTCGCTTATTTTGCTTGTTCTAACGTGTTGTTTGACTTCCCCTTCAACTATGTATACCCAAAAGTCCCCATCATCGGAAACTATAGCAACATCTTCAAAAGGATTCCTTTCAAGTTGTTTGGAAATAAAATCCATACAATTTGTAATTTCCAAACGGTTTCTTGCCCCCAAGGCTTTTTGAACTTCAACTTCCCTAGACATCAAAGGAACTTCGTTTAATGCAAACAGAAATTGCCCGTGGTTAGAAGTAAAATTTGCATATATAATACCTTTTTGCTCAGAGTTATCTTTATCTACTTGTGTTAAAAGACGATAGGTAGATATAGCGGAACATTCCACAGAAACCAAGTTAAGCCCTATTTTTTTCATGCCGGATTCTAACGCAGAAATTATTTTGGCTGAAGTCATGCAAAAAACTACGCCGAGTTTCTGGGTTTTGCTTAAAGGTGCATTGAAAGGATAAACATAAAAGTCATATACACCCTTTTCAAAAGGATAATGTATATACTTTCTTGCCTGCAGGGGTATTGTTTGTTTCCAATAAGCGCGGGCTATATTTTGAATTACGAAATGCCTGTGAATACAAAAAGCAGGATCCAGAGAAATAACAACATTTTTCGTATTAAAATCTCTATTTTCTAAAATTTTTTGTATAGGATCAAGCCAATGTTTTGTTGTAGCAAAAAAACCTTCATTTAATTCTGCAGGTTTTAAGTTTTCCTGTGGAACATCACTGATAGGTAATTTTATCAGCGAATTAACCTCCATCCCGCCTGCAACGGTAGTAACTTGCGCGACATAAACATCAGTCAAGGAAATATGTATACCTATACATTCCACGTAATCAGAACGCTTTATGCCAGAAAATTTGTCAAAAATATTAGCTATGTCCATATATTCCCCTAATACTTAAAATTCACCGGAATCGAACTCTTCCCCCGTACTTGTAGTAGTTTCATAGGAATTATTTGTGGATCCATAAGAACTTACTTCCATACTTGTTTCTTGCTCTTGCGGGACATCCGCTACTCCTGTACTACTCTCAGAAACTGTTTGTGTAGTTTGTGTAACAGATACCACTGAAGAAGTCTGTGAACTTTCTTCTTCATCCACCGTACCTACTTGCCTTTTACCTGGTTTAGTCCAAAGTCTCTTTTGAGTATAATCCAATTCTTTGTCCTTATTTGCTTCCGCTTTGGCTTTCTCTATATTGGCTACTTCAGATTCAGTTTTTATAATGATTACATCTTCTCTTTCCGGGCCTTCCTTTAAAACAAGTTGACGTTTTAAAATGCGTTCACGCCCGGCAATATCTTTAGCCCTAAGTACAAGAGTATATTTGCCGAGCGGCAATAAATGCCCGAAGTATCTCTTATGTCCGTTCCAGAAAGTTTGATAATTTAAAGCACCGTCACCGGAGAGTTGTTTTACTACGTAATAGTGATCATCTGCGTTATGGCTGACAATTTGTAATACCCATTCTTTGATTGAAGTGGAACCTTCCATAACAGAGAAGTCTATTACAAAAACTTCCCCGGCTGAAGGTGTAATTTCTTCAAAAGGATAAACAGCCAAACTTAACACCGGCGGTAAATTTTTATCTTGCAATTTAGATTTTAAACGTGATACGCCATCATAATCAAACACAATTGATATACCTGCTAAATTACTAAATTTTTCAGGCGGTTCTTGTGTTGTTAAGCCCATGTTTAAGTTCATTTTTGAAGGTGACATACCACGGTTTATTAAGTATGTATTGAGTGCAACTGCCTGACGTACTGCGTGCAAGGTTACATCATCTGTATAACTTCCTTCAGGTAAAATAACATAGGAAGGAGAATTTTCTAAAATCATCAAAGCATAAACGTCATCAAGTATAGGCGAAGATATCTTGCTTATTGAAGGGCCGGCAAATAATGCAGCGGAATTAATATCGATCGCATCCACACGTCCACCGCGCATATAAACCTGAACATCTTCTTCCGCATTTAACTTTGCGACCAAAGAATCTATCATTTCTTTTCTTTTTTGTTTTTCTGCTTTCTTTTGTAAAGAACGTACTTTTGATTTGCTGCCTCTGGGGAAAGAAGAATCTTCGGTAGTTACAAGTTCCTCTTCGGTAACTTCGGTAACTGCTTCCTCAGAAGTTGTTTGTTGTTCCCCTTCATTTTGGTCTTCTTGTGCCTCTCCTTGAGAATCTGCAACGGTTTCTTCCGCTTTTGCTTCTTCACTTTGTTGTTGATAGCCGAAAGGATCTGCTTCCATTTCAGATGTTGCAGGCTCAGGGATATCTTCCAAATCGTCGGTCATATAAACTTCTCTAAAAATACCTGCTTGTTGATTGCTGGAAGTTTCGCCGGAACTTTTTCCTGCTTTTGAGCCGGATTTATGAAGGTTTTCTATTTCCTGATCATAAGGAATTTGTTTGGGAGGAACAACCCCACCTCTATCGAAATGAATTAAGTTAACGTACTCATTAGCTTCGGAAATTTGATCCGCATTACCGCTAACAAAAACATCTATAAAACTGTCCATTGCTTCTTCATAACGACCGTCCGCATAAAGTCTTTTCCCCTTTGACAAAGATTCTTCAGCCCTATTCCCCGAAGCTAAAAGCAAAGAGGATAATGCGAAACAAAAACCAAATAACAACACAAAAATCTTTAATTTTAATTTCATAAAATATGCCTCTCCTAACGAACTATCTCAAGCCCATACATAAACATTATATCAATTTATCAGCATTTGTAAAGCGTTTCTTAACGTACATACTATATGTTAACATTTTTTAACCTGTTTTTGACAAATTCATCATAAGGACAAAAATCTAATATTTCCTCAAGCGAACGTTTGGCAGTTTCTTTATCTCCACATTTTTGCGCAGATAAAGCTAAAGACAAATTATAAGATTTTCCTCTAAACTTATCCCCTTTAATTTGCTTTAAAATATAGGTTGCTTCACAATACTTACCCTGCCTAAAATAAAATTCAGATAGTAAATTGTCTACTTCCGTTTCATCCGGATATTCATTTTTGAGTTTTTTAATTTCTTCAAACACAGTTTCATCTTGCTTTAATTTTAACTTTTCTTTCAACGCGTTGATCTTGTTTGCTCTTTGTAAAAATTCGGCATTGGCATTATCATTTTTACAATTGGTGGCAATCTTTAAAGCAGTTTTGTCAAAAATATTTTTTTGCAAAGTTTTTAGCGCAAAAATATTTGCATTTTGGCAGTCCTTTTCTTTAAAATAAATTTCTGCTAAATATGACGGCAAATTTGGTTCATGCGGTAAAATTTCAACTAAGTTTTGAAGTATTTTTTTATCTTCTTCACACACATAATTTTGGCCTAACAAAATATTTGCAAATAATTCAGCTGCCGGGGAATAAGTCGGCAAAAAATTTAAAGTTTTGCGTAGATGTGTTAAAGCACCCGTATAATTTTGTTGCACATATTTCAAAGAAGCAAGATAAAAATGGAATTCATAATACGCAGGATATAATTTTAGCGCTTCTTCATTGATTTTTTTAGCTTTCTCAAATTCATTTAGGTTCATATTTACTTTTGCGGAAATATAATAAGGCTCCGGCCTTATAGACGATAATTTTATTGCTTTATCCATGTCTTCTACGACGTGTTTGTAATTCCCTTTAACCAAATTTTTGTATCCGCTTAATTCATAAGTTTGTGCTATAAAATATCTTGTTTGGAAATTGATTAAACTGTAAATAAACAAACAAATCAAAGCAGAAATTATAAAAAGGGAAATTCTATTAAAACCCACTTTTTTGTTTTTAGCACTTATGTTATTTATAGACGATAATATAAACCAAAACGCAAAACTTACAAGCAAAGTTCTCAAAGTTATATTAAACAAATTATCAATCAAAACACTAACTAAACCTAACATCAAAACGATATAAAAATATTTTTCTTCTTTTGTAAGATTTTTAATCTCTTTTTTAAATGTCGCAAAAAATGAAAACAACAAAAATACATAAATGGCAAAAGATATTAAACCACCATCAGATAAAATTTCCAAATACTCATTATGCGTATTATTTGCTTGCATTTGCATTTTATCTAAAGCCGGATTTTTAGCAATTAGTTGCCCTTGGCAATACGGGTAATTAAGTTGAAAAGAATTTACACCTTTACCCATAACAGGAGAATTTTTGAAATTACTTAAAGCACAATACCACATCATTAAACGTTGATGCAAAGGCTGTATAAAATGTTTGCTTTGTAAAGACAATGTGTTTAAACTTAAAACTTGTTTTGCTTCTGAAATTCTTGCCCCCGGGGCGGAATTACCATGATTTTTTAAACCGAATACTAAAGCAAAAGTACAAGTGCAAAATACCAAAAACAGAATAAGTATTTTTATGAATTTACTTAAAAATATTTTTCTAAACTCTCTTGCGCAAATAAAAAATATTAAACCGCATGCCACCAAACCTACCCACGAAGAACGTGTACCTGATATCATTAAAAACAAAGATAAAACTAAAACTATAAAGCCACTTATTAAATTTTCTTGCTTAGTTTTTGCTTGCAAAAATAAAAGCATTGAATAAGGTAAAAAAAGCAAAACAAAGGAAGCCAAAAAATTTGGGTTACCGAAGGTGGAAACAGGGCGTGCCCCGAATTCTTTGGAAATATCCAAAACCCAAAACAATTCAAAACCAAATGCCTGCATTATGCCATATAAACATGCACAAAAACAAACCGCGAGCATAATATCTAAAATTTCTTTTATACCATATTTCCCTAAATGCAAAAAGCATAAATAAACACCGGCACCAAAAATCAAAACAGCTACTATTGCACTCGCTTGAATTTTCCACAAAAACCAGGCCAAACACCAAATAAAAATATTTTTAAAAAATTTATAGGAAGATACTTTAAAATCAATTTTTGTCAATGCTAA
The DNA here is from genome assembly GCA_016281355.1 of Elusimicrobiaceae bacterium. Taxonomy (GTDB): domain Bacteria; phylum Elusimicrobiota; class Elusimicrobia; order Elusimicrobiales; family Elusimicrobiaceae; genus Proelusimicrobium. The sequence goes on from JAEEIL010000038.1 coordinate 27,811, forward strand.
TTTAGCAAATAAAAACCCAAATATTAAACCAAAAATTAAATAATCTGATTTGCGCAAGAATTCATTTATTAAAGCTGCAGGACTATCGCTACAAAAATAATTAACAATCAAGGAAAACAACAAAGAAAACAGAAAAATAACAAAAATAACATCTAGTTTAGAATAGCGTAAATTTATCTCTTTTTTTAATATCGATTCTATGATATAACACAAAACAAAAACACCGCAAAAAATACTTAAAGACAAGGACTGTATAACAAAAGGATTTTGGGTGGTATCAGTTAAAAACAGTAAAGGGCAAACAAATAAACAACCTATAAAACAAAGCCTTTTCACTATTTCGGTAAAGTTTAAAATTTTATTTTGCATTTTGTTCGTTTAATTTCCTTTCTTCTTCATCAAAAATTTTATAATACTTTTTGGCTGTTTCATTATTTTTATGTTGGGCCAAATAATCTTTATTGACAACATCTTGAGGCCCTTGCATATACATGTTAAGCCAAACTTTAGCCGTCTTAAAATCCCTGTGCATAGCTGCGATATCCGCAAGTTGAAAATAAGTATTATCAAATACAGGATCCAAATGTAGTGAATGTTTAAAAAACGTTTCCGCTTGCTTATAATATTTTTCACCGTCATAGAAGTTTTTGGGGCCGATATATGCAGCCATTTTTCTATAAAGCAAACCGCGATTATGCCAAACCAAAGCATTGTTTGGACTTAAAGATATTTCTTTTTGATAATATTTATCTGCGCGCTCAAAATCGTTCATAGGTTCAGTATCCCCTTCTAACGGAAGGAACTTCCTTCTCATATCAAATCTATTCACAAAAAATGAGGCTTTAAACTGGTTAACACTGGTTCTAAAAGGGTTTAAATTTATGGCCTTTGTATATATAATTCCGATTACCGGGTTTTTATTATCCGTCATTGACATAGATGAGGCTATACTCAAATAATGATCTGAGAGCAAGGTTCCAAAAGCCTTAAACATCAAAAATGCTGTTAAAGAAAGTAAAATTGCCACAAATACTTTTCTATATTTCCAAATTGCGTAACAAAAAACCCATAATACTCCTAAGGAACCCGCTAAGAAAAAACCCCAATAAAGCCCTAGTAACAAAATGTTATCTGATAAAGCGATTTTGGCAAATTGATATCCTACAAATATAATCAAAGATAAAATGCAAGAACTTGCCAAAAAACATAAAATTAAAGTTAAAATACCGGGCTTTTTATTGGTAGTATTTTCCCTTTTTGTCTTTTCAAGACCACCGTAAGCTAAATTAAATAATATCCCGTTAAATAGTGCCAAAAAATACATTGTAGATACAAAATAAATACTAACGTCCACTAAATTGTGCAGATAAATCGCGCTGCCGGCCATTAAAGCGGCAAATAAATTGCAGGCAGTTTCTTTATCTCCCGAATGCTCCAAATATCTTAAAGAATTAAAAGCACCTTTTAGCTGATAAAAAACCAAATATAGAAATAAGCCAAGGCCCAAAATACCCAATGATGCCCATTGTTCCAAAAAGAAATTTTCAGCGTGCTGGGTTTCGGCATTATGCAAATTCTCCATATAAAATATATCGGGCCTTTTATATGCTTGATATATTACTTGAAAAGATCCGAACCCGGTTCCTGTAATAGGTGTTGCCTGTACCATATCCCAAGTTGAACGCCAAGTAGATAAACGGAAATTTACAGATTGCATACGTTTAGCACCGAAATGTACTGTTAAAGCAGCGCAAGCTAAAAAGAAGATTAAAGCGGAAATATTTATTATTTTTTTATGTTCGCTTAATTTAGTTTTAAAAAAGTTTAAGTAAATACCTGCAAAAACGACTAAACTTACGCCGAGACCAACCCAAGCACCTTTACTTTCGGTAAAAAATATATCGGTAACCAAAATTGCCGCAAGCAAAATATATCTTTTATAATGTGTATAGCAAAAACGTGCCAAAACAACCATTAAAGAAAATAAGAGATAATTACCCAAAAAGTTAGGGTTTGCAATTGTAGAAAATATACGTTTTTGGAAGGCATTAGTCCAATACAGTAAATCAACCCCACTATAAACATATAGGTTTATCACTTGAATTAAACCATAAGTACCCACTACCCAAGCACAACCTATAATCGCTTTGAAAAGCAAGTCTATATCATTTTTATCAAACTCAAACGCGACAATAGAAAAGAAAATACAAATACCTAAAAATTTGAATAAACTTTCCGCGCGCCCCATAATATATGGGTGGAAAAAATAACTTATAACAACATAACCGACATATAATACAAAGGGTAAAAGTTTAATAAGGTTTTGGCGTGTAAAAATATTTTCTTTATAAAAGTAAAGTTTGGAAATCCAAAGGCCTAAGGCACCGATTGCCCCTATATAATAGAGGGTAATTTTAATTTGCGCGCTATCTAGAGAATTCAAAAAAAGTGGCAGGGAAATAAAAAAACATAAAGCTGATAGCCAATAAGTTAAAAGGCGATTTTTCCCACTTTGGGCAGGAGTTTCGGTATTTTGCATTTCCCCTCCAAAAGAATAAGCCGAGAATGGGGTTCGAACCCACGACCTGCCGCTTACGAAGCGGCTGCTCTACCAGCTGAGCTATCTCGGCATAGTAACATTTTAGCAATTTTGCACGTAAAGCGCAAAATACAACATAGGGCCATTTAGATAATATTTACCCTTTAATTAAACGGTTCAAAATCTTATTTAAAAGTGCCGGGTTGGCTTTGCCCTTGGATGCCTTCATTACAGGCCCAACCAAAGCACCAATGGCTTTTGCATTGCCTGCCTTAACTTCGGCAGCCGCTTTCGGGTTTGCCTCTATTGCGGCTTTGGCCCATGCTTCAAGTTGAGCTTCGTCGTTTACCTGTGAAGCACCGGAACTTTCAAGCAGTTTTTTAATGCTTTCTTTACTATCAAAGGCTTTGGCAAAAACTTCTTTTGCAATTTTGGAAGATATTTTACCACCCTCAATTTGCTTGATTAAAAATGCCAAATCTTTTGCAACAACAGGGCTTTGGGCAATTTCCAAATTTGCTGCTTTTAACTTACCCGCAAGATCTGAAAATATCCAGTTTACCGCCGCTTTGGCTTGCACGCCTTCTTTTAAAACTGCCTCAAAATAATCTTTTGTTGCACGCTCTTGAGTAACCAAACCGGCATCATAAGCATTAAGGCCAAGTGTATCCATATAAACTTTTTTTTGCTCATTTGGAAGTAACGGCATAGCATTTTTTACTTCCTCAATTTCCGCTTGCGTTACTTGTAAAGGCGGAAGGTCCGGCTCCGGAAAATATCTATATTCCTGGGCTGTTTCTTTTGAACGCATGACATTAGTTTGGCCTTTTGCGTCATCCCAAAGCATAGTTTGTTGGAGGACTTTGCCCCCCTCATTTAAAAGTTTGGTTTGGCGCTCAATTTCATAAGTAAGAGCATCTTTTACCGCTTTAAAAGAATTTAAATTTTTGATTTCAATGCGCGTTCCGAACTTTTCTGTACCGACAGGGCGAAGGGACAAATTGACATCAACGCGAAGTTCACCCTTTTCCATATCGCAATTTGAAATATCCAGCCAAGCCATCATTCTTTTAAGGTTTGTTAAATAATTATATGCCTCTTGCGGGGAACGCATATCAGGTTCGGAAACAATTTCAAGCAAAGGCACACCGGAACGGTTTAAATCAATTAAAGAACAGTCCCCACCATGCATACTTTTGCCGGCATCTTCTTCAAGATGAGCACGGGTAATGCCGATTTTCTTAGTGTTTCCGGCCTTATCTTCCACCTCAATATACCCATGTGAAATTATAGGGTGCAAATCTTGGGAAATTTGGTAACCTTTAGGCAAGTCAGGATAAAAATAATTCTTGCGAGCAAACACAGAAATTTCGTTAATGTTTGCTTTCAAAGCAAGGCCTGCTTTAATGGCTAATTTTACTGCCTCTTTATTCAAAGTAGGCAAAACACCAAGCTGCCCGGTACAAAGAGGGCAAATATTTGTATTTGGTGCACTGCCGGCAACATTTTTGCAACTGCAAAACATTTTGCTGGCTGTATTTAACTGTAAATGTATTTCAAGACCGATAACCGGTTCAAAAGTCTGTTCCATATATGATATTATATTAAATATGGAGAGAAAAGACACAGAGCAGGAATTTTTAATTACGATTTTTACCCCTACTTATAATAGAGGTTTTTGTCTTCCTGTTTTATATAAAAGTTTACAAAAACAAGAAACCTACAATTTTGAGTGGCTTGTAATTGATGATGGTAGTACAGATAATACGAAGGATTTATTTACCGCTTGGCAAAAAGAAAATAATAAATTTAAAATAACTTATTTATATCAAGAAAATGGTGGTAAGCATAGAGCTATAAATAGAGGCGTACAATTAGCAAAAGGTGAATTATTTTTTATTGTAGACAGTGATGATTACATATCCAAAAACGCTACAAAAAGGATGGCAGAGATGTACTCTGAAATTAAAGATAATCAACATTTTGCAGGTATCAGCGCCATGCGCGCACACTTTAACGGTAAGAGAATTGGTGGAGAATTAAATTTTAAAACTATAGATACTTCCATGACCGAAATAAGAACAAAATATAAGATAAAAGGTGATATGGCAGGCGCTTGCAAAACAAAAATTTTACGAGAATATCCTTTCCCAGAATTTGAAGGAGAAAATTTTCTGGAAGAAATGGTGGTTTGGAATACCATTTCCCAAAAATATCTTATGCGATTTTTTAATGAAAACATCTATTTTTGCGAATATTTGCCCGGCGGATTATCACAAATTAGGGGGCGAAGTGTTAAATTCCCACAAGGCAGCATGTATACAAGTTTATTTATAATAAAGGACCCGCATTATTCTTACAAGGAAAAATTAAGGGCAATTTGTGTGTATTGGAAAGCACATTTTTTCTATAAAGGTAATAAGAAATCAGAATTAAATCCCTTATGGTGGATGTATTTATTCTATCCTCTCGGAATAATGTTTTTCATATCGGAGAAGTTAAAAAGTAAAGATATATGATACCAAAAATTATTCACTACTGTTGGTTGGGTGGCAAACCTTTAACACCTCTTGCTGAAAAATGTATTGCAAGTTGGCAGCGTGTCATGCCCGATTACCAAATAAAACGTTGGGATGAAAGTAATTATGATTTCCAAAAAAATAAATTCATGGTTAATGCCTATAAACAAAAAAAATGGGGTTTTGTGCCTGATTATGCCAGGCTTGATATTATTTATAATTACGGCGGTATTTATTTTGATACGGATGTTGAGGCCCTAAAACCTTTTGACGAA